>JAODBP010000005.1 GCA_025464025.1 Actinomycetes bacterium
AGCGGCTCTGGGACCAGGGGCTCCTCTACGAGGGCCACCGCGTCTCGCCCTACTGCCCCCGCTGCGGCACCGCGCTCTCCTCCCACGAGATGGGCCAGCCGGGCGTCTACCGCGACGTCACCGACCCGTCGGTCTACGTGCGGTTCCCGCTGGTCGACGACGACGCCGACCTCATGGTGTGGACGACCACGCCGTGGACGCTCGTGTCGAACGTCGCTGCCGTGGTCGGGCCGGACATGCAGTACGTGCGGGTCCACGAGCCCGACGGCCGCGACCTGATCATGGCCGAGACGGCGGCCGAGCGGTTCTTCGGCGACGACGCGCCCTACGACGTCGTCGCCCGCTACACCGGCACCGAGCTGGCCGGGCGGCGCTACGTCCGGCCCTACGACTTCCTGCCCATCGACGACAGCGGCCAGGTCGTCGTCACCGCCGACTACGTCACCGCCGACGACGGCTCGGGCATCGTGCACACGGCCCCTGCCTTCGGCGAGGACGACGCCCAGACCGGCCGCAAGTACGGCCTGCCCGTCCTCAACCCGGTCACGGCCGAGGGCACGTTCGACGCCCGCATCGGGCCGTGGGCCGGCCTCGGCGTCAAGCAAGCCGACGCGTCGATCGTGCGCGACCTCGAGATGCGGAACCTCCTCGTGCGGGAGGAGCCCTACCTCCACAGCTACCCGCACTGCTGGCGGTGCTCGACCCCGCTCATCTACTGGGCCAAGACCTCGTGGTTCGCCAAGACGTCGGAGAAGCGCGACGAGCTGCTCGAGCAGAACGAGCGCATCAACTGGTACCCGGAGCACATCAAGGAGGGCCGCTTCGGCAAGTGGCTCGAGAACAACGTCGACTGGGCGCTCTCCCGCGACCGCTACTGGGGCACGCCGCTCCCGGTGTGGCGGTGCGAGGAGGGCCACGACACGTGCATCGGCTCGGTCGCCGAGCTCGCCGGCCTGGTCGGCCGCGACCTGTCCGAGCTCGACCTCCACCGCCCCTACGTCGACGAGGTCACGTTCCCGTGCGGCGAGTGCGGCGGAACCGCGACCCGCCTGGCCCCCGTGCTCGACGCCTGGTTCGACTCCGGCTCGATGCCCTCGGCCCAGCAGCACTTCCCGTTCGCCGGCCAGGACCCCGAGGCCATGCCGCCCTCGTTCCCGGCCGACTACATCTGCGAGGCCATCGACCAGACGCGCGGCTGGTTCTACTCGTTGCTCGCCGTGAACACCCTCGCCTTCGGCTCGACGCCGTACCAGAACGTCGTGTGCCTCGGGCACATCGTCGACGGCGAGGGCCAGAAGATGTCGAAGTCGCGCGGCAACGTGATCGACCCGTGGCACGTGTTCAACACGTTCGGCGCCGACTCGCTCCGCTGGTACTTCCTCTCGGCCGGCCAGCCGTGGTCACCCCGCCGGGTGCACGAGGACGGCATCCGCGAGTCGACCCGCCAGACGCTGCTCACGCTCTGGAACGTGCACTCGTTCTTCGCCACCTACGCCGACCTCGACGGGTGGGAGCCGACCGGCGACTTCGTCCCGACCCATCCCCTCGACCGATGGGTGCTGGGCGAGCTCGACGACGCCATCGAGCAGGTCACCGCGTCGCTCGAGGAGTTCGACGCCTTCGGCGGGGCCACGCGCATCGCCCGCTTCGTCGACGACCTGTCGAACTGGTACGTGCGTCGCTCGCGCCCTCGCTTCTGGAAGAGCAAGGACCCGGCGGCGTACGCCACGCTCCACCGCTGCCTCGTCGTCACGGCCGAGCTGCTCGCCCCGTTCACGCCGTTCCTGGCCGATGAGCTGTGGCGCTCGCTCACCGGTGGGCTCTCGGTGCACGCCGCCGACTGGCCCACGCCGGCCGGCCAGCGCGACGAGGGCCTCGTCGTGCAGGTCGACGCCGTGCGCCGCCTCGTCGGCCTCGGTCGGGCCGCCCGCACCGACGGCAAGGTCAAGACCCGCCAGCCCCTCCGGCGTGCGTTGCTGCTGCACCCCGGCGTCGACCTCGACCAGGCCAGCGTCGAGGAGCTCGAGAGCGAGCTCAACGTGAAGGTGGCCGAGACGATCGAGGGCCTGGGCGGCATCGTGTCGTGGTCGGCCGTGCCGAACTTCCGCACCCTCGGCCCCCGCCTCGGCCCCAAGGTCAACGAGGTCAAGGCGGCGCTGGCCGCCATCGACGGCGCCACCCTCCGGGAGGCGCTCGACGACCAGGGCTGGGTCGAGGTCGCCGGCGAGCGGCTGGAGGCCGCCGACCTCGAGGTCCGGGCCGAACGGCACGGGCAGTTCGCACTGGCCCAGGAGGGGCCGTGGGCCGTCGCCCTCGACCTCGAGCTCGACGACGAGCTCCTCGTCGAGGGCACGGCGCGCGAGCTCTCACGGGCGATCAACGACCTCCGGAAGGAGGCTGGCCTCGCCATCGCCGACCGGATCCGCGTCGTGGTCGGTGCCCCCGACGGCGGGCGGGCCGCGGCGGCCGTGGCCGCCCACGGGGCGTGGATCGCCGGCGAGGTGCTGGCCGACGAGCTGGCGGCGGGCGCTGCCGCCGGTGGTCAGCCAGTCGAGCTCGACGGCGAGGCCGTCACCATCGCCATCACCAAGGTCTGACCCGAACCGGCGGTCAGGACTTCTTGGCGGCCTTGGTCGCCTTCTTGGCGGCCTTCTTCGCCGGCGCCGGAGCCTTCTTCGCCGGAGCCGCCGCCTTCTTCGCCGGAGCCGGTGCCTTCTTGGCCGGAGCCGCCGCCTTCTTCGCCGGAGCCGGTGCCTTCTTGGCCGGAGCCGCCGCCTTCTTCGCCGGAGCCGGTGCCTTCTTCGCCGGAGCCGGTGCCTTCTTGGCCGGAGCCGCCGCCTTCTTCGCCGGAGCCGGTGCCTTCTTGACCGGCGCCGGCGCCTTCTTGGCGGCGGCGGCCTTCTTGACCGGAGCCTTCTTGGCCGGGGCCGGGGCCGGGGCGGCGGCGGTCACCGGAACCACGGCGAGGGTGGCGCCGGTGGCGTCGGCCGGGGCACCGGCGAGCTGCTCGCGCAGCTCGGCCAGGCGACCGAGCACCTCGACCCGGCCCTTGCCCGACCGCTCCCGGGACTCGACCACGTCGACCTCGTCGGCGTAGAGCTCGGGGAGCAGCGGCAGGATCTGGGGCACCGACAGCTCGTCGTAGTCGGCGATCGGGAAGATGTCCTCCTCCTCGACCACCACGACCGCCTCCACGACCTCGTCGGCCACGACGACGTCGCCGGCGACCGGGGCGTACGACGTGTCATCGTCCTCGACGGGCGACACGGGAACCGTGGTCGGCACCACCGGGTCGGCGGCCGAGGCGCCGGACGTGGCCAGGGCCGTGCGGGGGCGGCCGATGCGGGTGGCCACGATCAGGAGGATCCCGGCGACGACGCTGCACCCGATCGACAGGTAGATCAGCGCCAGGCCCGAGTCGGCCAGCAGGCCGAGCACGAGCAGCACCGTGGCGACCAGCACCAGACCGAAGCTGAGCAGTACGAGCACAGACACCATCCCTGTCAGGAAACGAGCGGAGATCCTAGGTCGCGCCACGCGCGACCTGCCTCATGCGGGCCAGCCCGCTAGCGGCCTCGGCGCCGGAGGAAGCGGCCCGAGGGCACGCCGTCATCCTGCTCGTCGACGTCGACCACGTCGGCCGCGTCGCGGGGGCCGAGCGGCTCGGTGTCGGTGACGGCCCGACGCAGCTCGGTCAGGAACGGGTCATCGTCGACGACGACGGGGGTCGGGCCCGAAGCGTCCCGCCACTCGACGTCGGCGCTCCCGGGATCGTCGTCCTCGGCCTCGGGGGCCAGGGCGTCGTAGGCGCCGGTCGGCTCCAGCAGCGGGAGCGAGATCTCCCCCGACTCGTCGTCGGCGTCGTAGAGGCGAGGTGCCGGCTCGGGCGTCGGCTCGCCGGTGAGGTCGAACACCGGCTCGGGCTCCAGGAACAGCTCCGGCGTGGGCTCGGCTGCCTCGGCACCGGGCTCGGCCACGTCGAGCGGCGGCTGCGGTTCGGGCTCGCCGGCCACGGGCGTGTCGGGCAGCAGGGCACCGGGTGCCACCTCGCCCAGGAGGTCCTCCACGCCGGCCCGGCGGAGGGCCTCGAGCAGGTCCTCACGAGCCTGGGCCACCTCCTCCTCGCTGGGGGCGCGGGCCACGGTCGGTTCGATCACGGGCGGCTCGAACGCCTCGAAGGCCTCGGGGGCGGACACGTCGAGCGGCTCGTGGGTCGGCGCGGCCAGGTCGACGTCGTGGAGGGCCGGCGGCTCCGGCACCGCCACGGTGGCGTCCCGGGCGTCGAGCTCGGCGAGCTGACGCTCGAGCTCGGCCCGCAGCCGGGCCCGGTGCTCCTCGAAGAACGAGGTGAGCTGCTGCACGTCGGCCTCGAGCGCGGCTCGCCGGTCGGCCAGGTCGCCCAGGTCGCGACGGGTGCGCTCGGCCATCTCCTCGTCCATGGCCGCCAACCTGGCCTCGGCGTCGTCGAGGCGCTGGCGAGCGCGGTCGTCGGCATCGGCCAGCACCCGCTCGGCTTCGGCCCGCGCCTCCTCGACCGCGGTGAGCGCCGTGCGTTGGGCCAGCACGAGGGTGCGGCGGATCTCGTCCTCGTCGCTGCGCTCGAGCAGGCGGCGCTCGGCCTGGGCGGCCCGCTCGCCGGTCTCCCGCAGGCGCTCCTGGAGCTCGCCGAGCGCAGCGGCGACGCGAGCCAGGAAGTCGTCGACGTCGTCGCGCTTGTAGCCCCGCCACTCCTCGCGGAACTCGACCTCGGTCAGCAGCCGGGGGGTCAGGTCCATGGGTGGATCGTACCCATGGGCCCGTTCGGCAACGGTGGACCCGGCCCCTCGCTCAGAGGCCGACGCGGCAGTCGAGCACCAGCGACTGGATGATCTGGATGCCGATCAGCACCACGATGGGCGAGATGTCGAAGCCACCGCCGATGGGCGGGATGGCCCGACGCAGCGGGCCCAGCACCGGCTCGGTGAGGGCGTAGAGGACGCTGAAGGCCTGGGCCATGACCGTGCCCTGCTGGATCGGGAACCAGCTGAGGATGATCCGACCGAAGACGACGATGAGGTACGCGCTGAGGGCGTAGCAGAGGATGTCGCGCACGTCAGTCGTTCTCGCGGAGCCGGCGCTTCTCCTCGGCCGACACCTCCACGTTGGAGGGGGTGAGGAGGTACACCTGGTTGGTCACGCGCTCCATGGAGCCGCGCATCCCGTAGCAGAGCCCACTGGCGAAGTCGACGAGGCGCCGGCTCAGGTCGCGCTCCAGTCCCTGGAGGTTCATGATCACCGGGATCCCGGCCATGTACTTGTCGGCCAGCGACTGCGCCTCGTTGAACGACGTCGGCGAGATCGGGTACGGCTTGGCCGAGCCCTGCGGGGTGAGGGGGCGGACGACACCGGTCGTGCGGACGGCGGGCACCTGGCCCGATGCCGGCTCGGCCGAGCGCGGGAGGGGACGGACAGCGGCGTGGTGCGCGTCCGGGGGCTCCGGCGGCACGTAGGCCGAGCGCGACGAGCCCACCGGGGCGGCCGGGGCCGGCTCGTCGTAGTAGTCGTCGTCGTACTCGTCGTCGGGTGCCAACCCGAGGTAGTGCATCGCTTTGCGCAGCATGGACATCCGTCCCTCCTGAAGCCCGACCCTAGTTTGATGGATGCCCTGGTTCGGGACGCGGACGCTCGCCGAACAGCGCCCGACCGATCCGCACCATCGTCGATCCCTCTTCGACGGCGACCTCGAGGTCCCCGCTCATCCCCATCGACCGCTCGACCAGTCCGAGGTCGTCGGCCAGCCGGTTGAGCAACCGGAAGCCGGGCCGGGCCGCCTCCGGCTCACCCGTCGCCCCGATGGCCATGAGGCCGACCACGTCGAGGCCACCCTTGCGCAGCCGGTTGACCAGCGCGGGCGCCTCGTGGGGCCCGCACCCGCCCTTCTGCGGCTCGTCGCTCACGTTGACCTGCAGCAACACGCGCGCCCCGGCGGCCCGCTTGGCCAGCTCGTCGCCGAGCGTGGCCCGGTCGATCGTGTGCCACACGTCGACCAGGTCGACGAGCTGGCGCACCTTGTTGGTCTGGAGCCGGCCGATGAAGTGCCAGGTGGGCCCGGCCCCGTCCTCGGTCGACGCCGTCACCTCGGGTCGCTTGGCCAGCAGCTCCTGGGCGTAGCTCTCGGCGATGTCGGTGATCCCGGCCCGGAGGGCGGCGTCGACAGCGTCGACTCCGAACCCCTTCGTCACCGCCAGCAGGCGCACGCGGTCCGCGCCGCCGGCGTCGGCGATGCGGCGGCGGACCTCGGCGACGTTCCCGATCAGATCCACCACGTCACCTCCGCGCCACGACCCCGACCGACCCGGCGGCGGGGTCGCCGTGGGAGCGGTCGGTGAAGAGGACGGACGCCAAGGCGATGGGCGTGGGCTACTTCAGGAAGGACGGGACGTCGAAGTCGTCGTCGCCATCGAGGTCCAGGTCGTCGTCGCCGAAGTCGTCGTCGCCCACGTCGAGGCCGAGGCCCCCACCGGAGCCCGTCGAGCTCGACGTCGGGGCCGAAGCCGGCCGGCCCTTGGCCTCGTCCCACCGGTCGAAGCCGGCGGCGATGACGGTGACCCGGACCTCGTCGCCCATCGAGTCGTCGATGACCGTGCCGAAGATGATGTTGGCGTCCGGGTGGGCCACGCCGTGGATGACCTCGGCGGCCTCGTTGACCTCGAACAGGCCGAGGTCGCTGCCGCCGGCCACCGAGAGGAGGATGCCGCGGGCACCCTCGATCGAGGCCTCGAGCAGCGGGCTGGAGATGGCGGCGTTGGCCGCGGCGAGGGCCCGCCCCTCGCCCGAGCCGTAGCCGATGCCCATGAGGGCCGAGCCGGCGTTGCTCATGACCATCTTCACGTCGGCGAAGTCGGTGTTGATCAGGCCGGGCGTGGTGATGAGCTCGGTGATGCCCTGGACGCCCTGGAGCAGGACCTCGTCGGCCATCTTGAACGCGTTGAGCATCGAGGTCTTCTCGTTCGACACGGTGAGGAGCCGGTCGTTCGGGATGACGATGAGCGTGTCGACCTTCTCCTTCAGCTTCTGGATGCCCTGCTCGGCCTGGACCGAGCGGCGGCGGCCCTCGAAGGCGAAGGGGCGGGTGACCACGCCGATGGTGAGGGCACCGATGGCCCGGGCCACCTCGGCCACCACGGGGGCGCCACCGGTGCCGGTGCCACCACCCTCGCCGGCGGTGATGAACACCATGTCGGCGCCCTGGAGGGCCGCCTCGATCTCGGCCCGGTGGTCCTCGGCCGCGTTGCGGCCCACATCGGGGTCGCTGCCGGCGCCGAGGCCCCGCGTCACGTCCTGACCGATGTCGAGCTTCAGCTCGGCGTCGCTCATGAGCAGGGCCTGGGCATCGGTGTTGACCCCGATGAACTCGACCCCCTTCAGGCCGGCGTCGATCATCCGGTTGACGGCGTTGACGCCGCCGCCGCCGATGCCGACGACCTTGATCACCGCCAGGTAGTTCTGCGGGTTGCCGGCCATGTGGTGTCCTTTCGCTGGAGTCGGGACCGGGTCCCGACCCGGAACGTGCAAAGGGCCGGGCGCACCCCCCAGGGGTTCACCCGGCCTCCACCTCAAGTGAAGCTCGAGGTCACGGTTGACCTCCTGCTGAGCCTCACGTCCTGTGCGTGACGGTAAGCCACGGCTCAGCGGCGGGTCAAGGCAGGTGCCGCCGGCACCCGCACGTCGATGGCGATGACCCGGGCCGGATCGGCGTCGTCGAGGACGCTCAGCAGCGCCAGCCACTTGGCCGGCGCCTGGGTCGGTTGCCCGAACAGGACGGTGGCGAGGGCGCCGTTGCGCAGGCGCACGGTGCCCTCCACGGCGCCGGCCGACGACGGCCGGAGCTCGACGAGCTGCGGTCGCAGGCCCACCGGCACGGTGGCGGCCAACTCGAGGGCGGCGATGGTGCCGGCGCGGAGCGGCCGGCCGAGGGCCGGGACGATCGGCGGGATCTTCAGGTGGAGGACGCCGGGGCCGGGCTCGGGGGCCAGGGCCAGCTGGCGGCCGGTGGCGTCGAGCAGCACCCAGCCCCCGGCCTTGACCGGCACGGCGGCGGTGGCCGTCCGCTCGGCCACCTCGATCCGGACGGTGCCGGGCCAGCGCCGGTGGACCTCCACCGTCTGGACCCAGGGCAGGGCGGCGATGCGGGAGGCGGCCCGCCCGAGGTGGGCGGTGAGGAGGGCGTCGCCGAGAGCGATGCCGGTCGCCGCCTGCACGGCCTCGGGCCCGGAGTGGGTGGCGCCGGCCACCTCGAGGTGGTCGACGTCGAGCACGGGCGTCAGCGTGATCCCCCACAGCCCGACGACCACGGCCGCCACGCTCGCCACCACCGTGAGGCGACGGAGCCGCTTGCGGCCCTCGTCGCGCTGCACCGCGATCCGCCGAGCCCTGATCCTCGGGTCGATGGTCGACGTGCTCAAGGCTCGACCTCCGGTCGAGGGTCGAAGCCGATCATGCGCAACTCGGGGTGGAGGTCGATGCCGTGGACGTCGGCCACCCGCACCCGCACCTCGGCGATCAGGGCGGCCACGTCGTCAGCCGAGCCGTCCGGGTCGGCCTGGATGAAGTTGGCGTGCTTCTCCGACACGTGGGCGGTCCCCCGCCGCAGCCCCTTGCACCCGGCGGCGTCGACCAGGCGACCGGCCGAGTCGTCCGGCGGGTTGGTGAAGACCGAGCCGCAGTTCTGGCCGCCGGGCTGGTGGGCCCGCCGCCACCGGACGACCTCGGCCAGCTCGGCCGTCCCGGCGTCGACGTCACCCGGTGCGAGGGCGAACTCGGCCCAGACCACCACGCGGGAGGCACCGACCGCCGAGCGGCGGTAGCCGAGCTCGAGAGCGGCAGCCGACACGACCCCATCCTCCCCCGTGGCGAGGTCGAGGACGCGGACCCGCACCAGCGACGCGGCCACGTCCGAGCCGTGGCCGCCGGCGTTCATGCGCACGCCGCCGCCGACCGACCCGGGCACGCCGACCGCCCACTCCAGCCCGGCGAGGCCGGCGGCGACGGTGCGGCGGGCGAGGACGGGAAGGGGCGTCGCCCCACCGGCCCGCACCGTCGTGCCGTCGACCGCCACCTCGGCGAACGCGTCCCCGAGGACCAGAGCGAGCCCGTCGAACCCGGCATCGGCCACGAGGAGGTTCGAGCCCTTGCCCACCACCAGCACCTCGACGCCGCTCGACCCGACGGCGTCGGCGACCAGGGCGAGGTCGTCGTCACCGACCACCTCGACGAAGAGGGCAGCCGCCCCGCCGACCCGATACGTGGTGAACGGCGCCAGCGGCACGTCGCGACGGGCCCGCTCGCCCAGGACCGCCGCCGCCCGCTCGACGGCCTCGCTCATGAGATCGACCGGAGCAGCTCGTCGGGCAGCGTCGTCAGGTCGCCGGCGCCGAGGGTGAGGCAGAGGTCGCCGGGCCGCAGCTCGGTGACCAACCAGCGTCGGAGGTCCTCCCGCTCGGGCAGCCAGGCGACCCGCGAGCGCGGGTGGGCATCGAGCACGGCGTCGACGATGAGCTTCCCGGAGATGCCGTCGATGGGCTGCTGGCCGGCGGCGTAGATCCCGGTGACGGCGAGCACATCGGCATCGACGAAGGCGTCGGCGAAGTCGCGCCACAGCGCCGCGGTGCGGGTGTAGCGGTGGGGCTGAAAGACGCACACGACCCGGCGCCACGCCCCGGCCTTCGCCGCGGCGAGCACGGCGGCGACCTCGGTCGGCAGGTGGTCGTAGGAGTCGACGAACGTGACGCCGCCCGCCTCGCCCCGCCGCTCGAACCGGCGACCGACGCCGGCGAAGGACCCGAGGGCCCGGACCACCGCATCGGGATCGACGCCGAGCTCGGTGCACAGGGCGAGGACGGCAGTGGCGTTGCAGGCGTTGTGCAGCCCGGGCACCGGCAGCGACACGTCCCGTCCGTTCACCCGGAACCGGACGCCGTCCCGATCGGTCACGACGTCGGTGAGGTGGTACCGCGCGCCCTCGATCGTGCCGTAGGTGGTGCACCCCTCGACCTCGGCGGCCAGGGCGGCGGCGCCCGGGTCGTCGACGCAGACGACCCGCGGACCGTCGGCCTCGGCGACGAAGCGCACGAAGGCGGCCCGCAGGTTTTCGAAGTCACCCCAGTGGTCGAGGTGGTCGGGCTCGACGTTGGTCACGATCACCCCGTGGGCGCCGAGCTCGACGAACGTGCCATCGCTCTCGTCGGCCTCGACGACGAACCACTCCCCGTCGTCCCACGCCGAGCCGGTGCCGAGCCCGCCGATGTCGCCGCCGACGATGAACGACGGCGAGGCGCCGGCCTCGCGGAGAGCGAGGGCGAGCATGGCCGTGGTGGTCGTCTTCCCATGGGTGCCGCTCACGGCGAGCGTCCGCCGCACGGCGCAGATGGCGGCCAGCGCCTCGGCCCGGCGCAGCACCGGGATGCCGGCGGCCCGGGCGGCCACGACCTCGGGGTCGTCGGCCGGGATCGCCGTCGAGACGAGCACGACGTCGACCCCCTCGACGACGGCGGGCTGGTGCCCGGCGTGGACCTTGGCCCCGGCCGCCGCCAGCCGGTCGAGCACCGCCGACGGCGCCGAGTCGCTCCCCGACACGTCGTGGCCCATCGTCAGCAGGACGCCGGCGATGGCGCTCATGCCGGACCCGCCGGCGCCCACGACGTGGATCCGGTGCGGGGTCGAGAGGTCGAGGAGCTGGTCGGCGATGGGCGATGACGCTAGAGCGTTCATGCGAGACTGCGTGCGCCATGGCCGAAGGAGCGCCCACCGTCGTCATCGCCGCCGGGGGCACGGGCGGCCACATCTACCCCGGGCTCGCCCTCGCCGAGGCGATCGCCGAGGCCCGCCCCGACGCCCGCATCGAGTTCGTCGGCACGCCCCGGGGGATGGAGGGTCAGCTCGTCCCCGCCGCCGGCCACCCCCTCCACCTGTACGACATGGTGCAGTTCGCCGGCCAAGGGTGGCGCAAGGCCACCGTGCCGCTCGCCCTGGGCCGGGCCACGCTCCAGGCCCGGTCGATCCTCAAGCGGCTCGGCGCCGACGTGGCGGTGAGCATGGGCGGCTACAGCGGCATCCCGCTGATCGTGGCGGCGAAGACGGCCGGCGTGCCGTCGCTGATCCACGAGCCGGGCGCCGTGCCGGGAAAGGCGAACCAGCTCGCCGCCCGCTTCACCGACCACCTGGCCACCTCGTTCCCGCAGACCCGCTTCGCCGGCGTCGAGCTCCGCTACGTCGGCTACCCGCTCCGCCGGGCCATGACCTCGTTCGACCGCGACGCGCTCCGGCCCGAGGCCCGCACGGCCTACGACCTCGACGAGCGCACCGCGATGGTCCTCGTCACCGGCGGCAGCCAGGGCGCCATGTCGCTCAACCGCCTCGCCCTCGGGCTGGCCGAGCGGTGGGCCGACCGCGACGACCTCCGCATCGTGCTCAAGGCCGGCGCCCGCAACCACGAGGAGATCGAGGCCGCCCTCGCCGGCAACCCCGGCGCCCACCTCGTCGAGCTGGTGCGCTACATCGACCGCATGGACCACGCCTACGCCGCTGCCGACATCGGCGTGTTCCGCTCCGGCGCCGGCACCGTCGCCGAGCTCGCCGTGGTCGAGCTGCCCTCGGTGCTGGTGCCGTTCCCACGCGACGAGCACGACGAGCAGCTCCACAACGCCCAGCCCCTCGTCGAGGCCGGCGGCGCCCTGCTCGTGCGGGACCACGAGGCGACGGCCGACCACGTCGGGCCGATGCTCGAGGAGCGGCTCGCCGACCGGTCCCACCTGGCCGCCATGGCCGAGGGCATGCGGGCCAACGCCCGACCCCAGGCCGCCTCCGAGCTGGCTGCGTGGACGCTGGCGCTGGCCGACGGGAAGGCCACGTGAGCGTGCGGGCGGGCGATCGCGCCGTCGACGCCCTCCAGTCCCTCCCGGCGGGCTTCGACGTCGTCGTCGACGAGGTCGGCGAGCCCATCGGCACGGTCAACGACATCGACGTCCGTCGGGCGCTGCTCGCCACCGACGACCCCGATGCCCTCCGGGTCGCCGACGTGCTGGGCCCGGCCGACGCTCCCCGCCCCACGCGCATCGGCGACGATGCGATCGTGGTCGTCATGGCCGGCGGCCGAGGCGAGCGGCTCCGCCCGCTCACCGACCACCTGCCGAAGCCGCTCCTCGCGGTGGGCCGCACCACGATCCTCGAGCGGCTCCTCGAGCGGCTGTTCGAGTCCGGCTTCGGCGACGTGTGGCTGGCCGTCAACTACATGGCCGACAAGATCGAGTCGACCATCGGCGACGGCGCCCGCTGGGGCATGCGGGTCCGCTACCTCCGTGAGGACGAGCCCCTCCACACCGCCGGCGCCCTGTCGCTGCTGCCCGAGCGGCCCACCGGACCGATCGTCGTGCTCAACGCCGACCAGGTGACCCGGCTCTCGTTCGCCCGCATGGTCGACTACCACCAGGCCGAGGGGGCCGCCGTCACCATCGGCGTGTTCTTCCACGAGGAGCAGGTGAAGTACGGCGTGGTCGACCTCGACGGCAACGCCGTGGTCGGCATGCGGGAGAAGCCGACGCTGCGGTGGCCGTGCAACGCCGGCTTCTACGTGATCGACCCCGCGATGCTCGACCTGGTCCCGCAGGGGCAGGCGTTCAGCATGGTCGACCTGGCCGACGCGGCGATGGCCGCGGGCCACAAGGTCGTGGCGTTCCCGATCGTCGAGACGTGGCTCGACATCGGCAACTTCGACGACCTCAACAACGCACTGATGTGGTTCGTGACCGGCGAGGAGCTGTGAGCGTGGACTGGAACGGCAAGAAGGTGCTCGTCACCGGCGGCGAGGGCTTCATCGGCTCGCACCTCACCGAGCGCCTCGTGCGGGAGGGGGCCGACGTCCGCGTCCTCGCCCTCTACAACCCGTTCGGCCGGTACGGCTGGCTCGACCCCGAGGTGCACACCAGCGTCGAGCTCCTGCCCGGTGACGTGCGCGACGCCGAGCGGGTCGCCGGCGCCGTCGAGGGCTGCGACGTCGTCTTCCACCTCGCCGCCCTCATCGGGATCCCGTACAGCTACGTGGCGCCGGAGAGCTACGTGCAGGTCAACGTGCAGGGCACGATCAACGTGGCCACGGCGTGCCACCGCCACGGCGTCGGACGCCTCGTGCACACCTCGACGAGCGAGACGTACGGCACCGCCATCACCGCGCCGATCAGCGAGTCCCACCCGCTCCAGCCCCAGTCGCCGTACTCGGCCTCGAAGATCGGCGGCGACATGATGGCGCTGTCGTTCCACCACGCCTTCGACCTGCCCGTCGCCGTGTGCCGGCCGTTCAACACCTACGGGCCGCGGCAGTCGACCCGGGCCGTGATCCCCACGATCCTGAGCCAGCTCCACAAGGGGGCGAAGGAGATCCACCTCGGGTCGACGTCGCCGACGCGCGACTTCAACTACGTCGAGGACACGGTGAGCGGCTTCCTCGCCGTCGCCGGCTCCGATCGCGCCATCGGCGAGGTCGTCAACATCGGCTCGGGCCGCGAGATCTCCATCGGCGACCTGGTCCAGCTCCTCGTCGAGATCACCGGCAGCCCGGCCCAGATCGTCACCGACGAGGCCCGGCTCCGGCCGGCTGGGTCGGAGGTGGAGCGCCTCCTCTGCGACAACTCGCGGGCGAGGGAGTGGACCGGCTGGACCCCGCAGGTGCCGCTGGAGGAGGGCCTGCGCCGGACGTCCGACTGGATCGCCGAGCACCTCGACGAGCTCGACACCTCCGGCTACAGCGTCTGAGCCCGGCTCGTGACCATTGACACCGCTGCCCCGGTGAGGTGATTGCCCGGCGGGGCCGGATCAGGGAGATTGTCCCGGTGAGCGCACGGACGCGCAGGGGTCTCGCCGCGGCAGCCGCCGTGCTGGCCCTCTCGGGAACGGCGTCGGCCCTGGCGGCCACGTCCTCCTCGGCCGCTCCGGCGCCGGCACCCGCCCTCGTCGAGGCGGCCACCTGCGCGGCGCCGACGCCCCTGGTCGCTCCGGACGGGAGCCGCACCGACGGCGAGACCGTGGTGTCGTTCCAGGTGCCGGCCCTGACCCGCCTCCGGGTCGAGGGCGTCACGGTCGTCGCCGTGGCCACCAACACCGGCTGCGCCCCGCGGGCGACC
>JAODBP010000008.1 GCA_025464025.1 Actinomycetes bacterium
TCGGGCGCGAGGGGTGCATGAGCGTCCCCGACCTCACCGGTGACGTCGCCCGGTTCACGGCCATGCACGTGCGGGCCCTCGGGCTCGACGGCGAGCTGCACGACTACGAGGTCGACGCGTTCGAGGCCCGCGCGTTCCAACACGAGCTCGACCACCTCGACGGCCTGCTGTTCCTCGACCGGGTGGTGGCCGACGACCGCGTGTTCCGGCGCCGCGTGTACCGCTGATCCTCCTACGCTCTCGGCGTGCCCTTCCCGCGCCGGCTGTTGTTCGAGGGTGAGGACGTCGTCATCGACCTCCGGCCCCACTGGTGGTTCTTCGCCGGTCCGGCCTCGCTCCTCGCCGCGTCGCTCGTCGTGCTGGTGTTCATCGCGGTCAAGGACGCGGCCGACTGGGCGCTGCTCGCCGGGGCTGGCGTCGTCGTCGCTGCCCTCCTCTGGTTCGTCGGCCGCTACGCCCGCTGGGCCACCACCAACTTCGTGCTCACCACCGACCGGCTGATCTTCCGGTCGGGCGTGCTGGCCAAGCACGGCATCGAGATCCCGCTCGAGCGGATCAACGACGTCCGCTCGCACCAGACGATCCTCGAGCGCGTGCTGCGCGCCGGCGACCTGGTCATCGAGTCCGGTGGCGAGCACGGCCAGCAGACGTTCGCCGACATCCCCCACCCGGCCGACGTGCAGAACGAGATCCACCGCCAGATCGAGGTCAACCAGCACGAGGTCAGCGGGGTCGTGCGCCGTGAGCCCGACGTCGTCGACCAGCTCGAGCGACTGGACGACCTCCGCAAGCGGGGCGTGCTGACCGAGGCCGAGTTCCAGGCCAAGAAGGCCCAGCTGCTCGACCGCCTCTAGTGCGCGTCGTCTCGCTGGTCCCGTCGGTCACGGAGACGCTCCTCGCGTGGGACGTGGTGCCGGTGGCGTGCACCCGCTTCTGCGAGCAGCCCGACCTGCGCCACGTCGGTGGCACGAAGGATCCGGACGTCGCGGCCATCGTGGCCCTGGGCCCCGACCTCGTCCTGGTGAACGACGAGGAGAACCGGCGCGAGGACTTCGACGCCCTGGTCGCCGCCGGGCTCGAGGTCCACGTGGTGCACGTCGGTGCGCTCGACGACGTGGCGCCCGCCCTCGATGCCCTGGCCGCCCGGGTCGGCGTCGAGCCGCCAGCGATCGCCCTCCCGCCGGCCCGGCCTCCGCACGTGCGGGTGTTCGTGCCGATCTGGAAGCGGCCGTGGATGTCGATCGGCGTCGACACGTACGGCTCGTCCCTGCTGGCCCACCTCGGCGCTGTCAACGTGGTGGGCGACGACCGCTACCCCGAGCTCACGCTGGAGCAGGCCGCGGCTCTCCGCCCCGACCTCGTGCTGGCCCCGTCGGAGCCGTACCCCTTCGCCGAGCGCCACCGCGTCGACCTCGAGTCGGTCGCCCCAGTGGTCTTCGTCGACGGCCAGGACCTGTTCTGGTGGGGCGCTCGCACCCCCGCCGCCGTCACCCGCCTGTCGGCCCAGCTCGGCTGACCCGGTACGCGACGAAGGGCCGGGCGAACCCGGCCCTTCGCGCCCGTCTGGCGGGAGTGCTGGCTACAGGCGCTCGTCGCGCACGTACGTCTCGGTGTGACCGCCCGCCGCGAACGGGGCGAAGCTGCTCCAGAAGAGCATCGACATCAGGAGCCCGAGGGCACCGACGATCATGAGGATGATGCCGACGGTGTCAAGGTTGACGCCGTTGGTGGTGACGTCGACGGCGAAGGTGAGGATCGCTCCGACGGCCAAGAGGAAGACGCTGACTCCGATGCCCATGGTGTTGCCTCCGTGAGGTCGTGGGACCCCCCTGGGCTACCCGTCAGTTGACTGACGGCAAACGCCGTGAGACGGACGGGCGATCCACCCTTCGGCCAGCGCCCCGGGCTCGGCGACGACGACCACGCACCCGCCGAAGCCGGCGCCGGTGAGCCGGGCGCCGTGCACGCCCGGCGTCGCGAGGAGCCGGGCGACGAGGGCGTCGAGCGTGGGGGTCGACACCTCGAAGTCGTCGGCCAGGCTGCGATGGCTCTCGGTGAAGAGCCGACCGAGCTCGACGGCGTCGCCGGCGCGCAGCGCGTCCACCGCGGCGAGCACGCGGGCGTTCTCGGTGGCGACGTGCCGCGCCCGCCGCTGCAGGACCGGGTCGTCGCTGTCGGCCCGCGCCGCCAGCGCCTCGTCGCGGCGCTGGGCGTACGCGCTGCCGTCGAGCGTCCGGCGCTCACCCGAGTCGACGACGACGAGCTCGATCGAGTCCGGCACCGGCACCGGGGTGACCTCGAGCGTCGAGCAGTCGAGCAGCAGGGCGTGACCGTCGACGCCCGACGCCGAGGCGAGCTGGTCGAGGATGCCGCACGGCACGCCCGATGCCCGGTGCTCGGCCCGCTGGCCCAGCGCGGCGAGCGGACGGGGATCGAGGTCGGCGCCGAGGGCGGCGGCCACCGCCAGCTCCAACGACGCGCTCGACGACAGCCCGGCGCCGACCGGCAGGGTCGACGTCACGTGGCCGGTGAACCCGGTGGTGGGGCGCAGCTCGGCGACGACACCGGCCACGTAGCGGGCCCACCCGGGTTCGACGGACGACGGGTCGTCGACGTCGAGCCGCACGACGGCCGTGCCGGGCAGCGCGTCCGACGTGAGGGTCACGACGTCGCCGCCGGGCTCGCCGACGACCGTCGTCCCGAGGTGGAGGGCGGCCGGCAGGGCGAACCCGCCGGTGTGGTCGGTGTGGTCACCGATGAGGTTGACCCGCCCCGGCGCCCAGGCGGTGACCGTCATGCCCGGCGAAGCTGCTCGGCGGCGTCGACGGGGAGCACAGGGTTCACGAAGACCCCACCTCCCAGCTCGCCGGCGGCGACGTAGCGCACCGTCCCGGGTGCCCGGTAGAGGGGCTGGACGTGGACGTGCAGGTGGGCCGTGGGCCAGTCGCCGCCATCGGTCGGCCGCTGGTGCACCCAGAGCATGGTCGGCATCGGCGCGTCGAAGAGCCGGTCGAGCCGGGCCAGGGCGTCGGCCAGCACGGCGGCCATGGCGTCGCGCCCGGCCGACGGGAGCGAGGGCAGGTCGGGCACGTGCTCGATCGAGGCGACACGCAGCTCGAACGGCGACGTCGCCGCGGCCGGCACCCACGATCGCCAGCCCTGGTGCGCGACGACCTCCAGCTCCGGTCCGACCGGCTCGCACAGCACGCAGCGCTCGCCGGCGAGCTCGGCGGCCGGGGCATCGGGCACGGCGGTGAAGGCCCAGAGCTGGCCATGCGGATGGGCGATGCTGGCGCCCACCTCGGGGCCTCGGTTCTCGAAGACGAGGACGTAGGCGACGTCGTCGCGCTCGCCCTGGGCGGTGGTCCGGTCGGCCCACAGCTCGATCACCCGGCGCACGCCCTCGGCGCCGAGGGTGGCGAGGGCAGCGTCGTGGTAGGGGGAGAAGAGGTGGACCTCGCACCGCCCGTCGGCGAACGACGGCCAGCGGTTGGGGAACCAACGGGTGCCGTAGGGCTCGGGGGCCTCGAGCCCCCCGGGGCAGAACGGGCACCCCGGTGGGAGGAGCGGCCGGCCCTGGCGGTCGCCCACGAGCAGCACCCCGGCGCCGGTGAGCGGGTCGCGCTCGACGGGGTCGTCCACGCCCGGGGACGGTAGCGGGGCGCCGTACGATCCTGGGCATGAGTGGACCCCTCTCCGGCATCCGCGTGCTCGAGCTGGCCGGCATCGGCCCCGGCCCGTTCGCCTGCATGGTCCTCGGCGACCTCGGTGCCGACGTCGTCCGGGTCGACCGGGCTCAGTCGGTGGCCGCCGACTCGGTCCCGCCCATGGACTCGCTCGGGCGCAACCGACGCTCGGTCGCCGTCGACCTGAAGCAGCCCGAGGGCGTCGCCGCGGTCCTCCGCCTGGTCGAGTCGAGCGATGTGCTCGTCGAGGGCTTCCGCCCCGGCGTGGCCGAGCGGCTCGGCGTCGGGCCCGACGTGTGCCTCGAGCGCAACCCGCGCCTCGTCTACGGGCGGATGACGGGCTGGGGGCAGGAGGGGCCGTACGCCTCGGCCGCCGGCCACGACATCAACTACATCGCCCTGGCCGGCGCTCTCGATCCGATCGGCCGGGCCGGCGGACCGCCGGTGCCGCCGCTCAACCTCGTCGGCGACTTCGGCGGCGGCGGGATGCTGCTGGCCCTCGGCGTGGCCTGCGCCCTCGTCGAGCGGGCCACCAGCGGGCAGGGCCAGGTGATCGACGCCGCCATGGTCGACGGTGCGGCGCTGCTCATGAACTTCTTCCGCATGATGGACCTCGGCCCGCGCGGCACCAACCTGCTCGACAGCGGCGCCCACTTCTACGACGTGTACGAGTGCGCCGACGGCGGCTACGTCTCGATCGGCTCGATCGAGCCGCAGTTCTACGCCGAGCTCCGCAAGCTGGCCGGGCTCGACGGGCCGCAGTGGGAGAAGCAGGGCGACCGCGGCTCCTGGCCGACGCTGAAGGACGAGCTGGCCGCCGTGTTCAAGGAGAAGACACGGGACGAGTGGTGCGCGCTGATGGAGCACACCGACGTCTGCTTCGCCCCGGTGCTCACCATGGACGAGGCACCGACGCACCTGCACGCCGTCGCCCGCAGCTCGTTCGTCGAGGTGAACGGACGGGTCGAGGCGGCGCCCGCGCCCCGCTTCAGTCGCACGCCTGGTTCCGTCGAGCGGCCGCCGGCCGCGGCGGGGGCCCACACCGACGAGGTGCTGGCCGAACGAGGCTTCTCGGCCGACGAGGTCGCCAAGCTCCGCGACGCCGGCGCAGTGCGCTGATGGCCACGCTGGTCTGCTTCCACGCCCACCCCGACGACGAGTCGATCGCCACCGGCGGCACCATGGCCCAGGCCGCGGCTGACGGGCACCGGGTCGTCCTCGTGTGCGCCACCAAGGGCGAGTACGGCGAGGTGGCCGAGGGCTTCCTCGACGAGGGCGAGACGCTGGGGGAGCGGCGGGTGAAGGAGACGCACGCCTCGGCCGAGGTCCTCGGCGTCGCCGCCGTCGAGTTCCTGGGCTACGTCGACTCCGGGATGATGGACACGCCGGAGAACCAGCTCGAGGGCTCGTTCTGGACGGCCGACGTGGAGGAGGCGGCCGGGCGGCTGGCCGAGATCCTCCGTCGGGAGCAGGCCGACGTGCTCACCGTCTACGACGCCGACGGCAACTACGGCCACCCCGACCACATCCAGGTGCATCGAGTCGGGGTGCGGGCCGCTGAGCTCGCCGGCGTCGACCGGGTCTACGAGGCCACGGTCAACCGCGACGAGATGGTGCGGGGCATCGCCGAGATGCGGGCCCAGGGGCTGCTCGACGGCGCGGGCGCCGACGAGGTGCCCGACGCCGAGGAGATGAACCTCGGGGTGTCGGAGTCGGTGCTCACCACGCGCATCGACGTGGCCCGGTGGCTGGAGAAGAAGCGGGCGTCCATGCGGGCCCACGCCAGCCAGATCGCCGAGCAGTCGTTCTTCCTGAGCATGCCGGACGAGGCGTTCGCCGGGGCGTTCGGGGTCGAGTGGTACATCCGCCACGGCGCCCCCACGCCGGTCGATGAGTGGGAGACCACCCTGTTCGGGTGACCAACGTCACTGCGAAACACCTCCTTTTCGAAAAGGGAGTGTTTCGCATGTCGCTAGCCTTCGTCCGAGGGCCGTAGCCACGCGACGAAGGAAGCCATGGAAGACACTGCTGCGTACGAGCGGCGCTGGTGGGCGCTCGCCGTGCTGTGCTGCTCCCTCGGGATCATCAGCCTCGACAACACGATCCTGAACCTGGCCATCCCGGCCCTGGTCCGCGACCTCCACGCGTCGACCAGCTCCCTGCAGTACATCATCGACGGCTACACGCTCGTCTTCGCCGGCCTCCTCCTCACCACCGGCAGCCTGGGCGACCGCTTCGGGCGCCGGAAGTTCCTCGGCATCGGCCTCGCCATCTTCTGCGTCGGCTCCGGCCTGTCGGCCCT
This sequence comes from Actinomycetes bacterium, assembly GCA_025464025.1. The sequence continues at coordinate 5,989 of JAODBP010000008.1, forward strand.
GGCCACCGAGCCGTGGCACCTCATCGCCACCCGGGCGCTCATGGGCCTCGGCGGGTCGCTGATCATGCCCTCGACGCTCTCGCTGCTGACCAACATCTTCACCGACCCCAAGGAGCGGGGCCGGGCCATCGGCTGGTGGGCCGCCGTCGCCGGTGCCGGTGGTGCCCTCGGCCCGCTGATCGCCGGTGTGCTGCTGGCCCACTTCTGGTGGGGCTCGGTCTTCCTGATCAACGTGCCGTTCGTGCTCATCGCCCTGGTGGCCGGGCAGTTCGTCCTGCCCGAGTCGAAGGACCCGACGGGCGAGCGCCTCGACCCGATCGGCGCCGTCCTGTCGATCGTCGGCCTGGTCGCCGTGCTGTGGGCGATCATCGAGGCCCCCTCGAAGGGCTTCTCCGATCCGGCCGTCACGGGCGGCCTCGTCGGCGGCCTGGTCGTGCTCGCCCTGTTCGTGCTCTGGGAGCTGCACACCGACCACCCGATGCTCGACGTGCGCTTCTTCGAGAACCGGCGGTTCACCGCGGCCAGCGCCACCCTGGCCATGGTGTTCTTCGCCATGTTCGGCTCGTCGTTCCTGATCACCCAGTACCTGCAGACCGTGCTGGGCTTCTCGGCCCTCGAGGCCGGTGTGCGGATGCTGCCGATGCCGGCGGCGATGATCTTCATGTCGACCCAGGCACCCCGCCTCGTCGAGCGCCTGGGTTCGAAGCGGGTGGTGGCCGGTGGCCTGCTGACCGTGGCGCTCGGCCTGGTGCTCGTCTCGCTCTCGCCCGTGCACGACGGGTACTCCCACGTGCTCGTGGCCATGTGCATACTCTCGGCCGGCATGGGCCTGACGATGGCGCCGGCCACGGAGTCGGTCATGGGCTCGCTCCCGCCCGAGAAGGCAGGCGTGGGCTCGGCCATGAACGACGCCACCCGCTACGTCGGTGGTTCCCTCGGCGTCGCGATCATCGGCTCCATCTTCGCCAGCTCCTACCGCCCGGGAGTCACCCGCAAGGTCGCCGGCCTCGGCCTGCCCCACGAGGCGTTGGCCACGGCGCGCGACTCCGTGGGCGGCGCCATGTCGGTCGCCGGCACGCTGCCGGGCAACGTCGGCCGGGCCCTGTCCGAGATCGCCCGGGTGGAGTTCGTCGACGCCATGGCGCCGTCGCTCCGTGCCGCCGCAGTGGTGGTGCTGGCCGCCGCCGCGCTGGTCATCGCCTTCCTCCCCGCTCGGGCCGGGGCGGCGCGGACCGAGGACGACGGTGCCCTCGACGGCATCGCGTCCCTCACCTTCGCCGAGGCCGAGGGCGTGCTCGAGGCCGACGCCGCTGAGACGCTCACGTCGTGAGCGCCGTGGCGGTGGTCCCGGGGAAGGGTCGGCAGCGGAGCCAGGCGGCCGACGACGCCATCCTGGCGGCGACGATCGACCTCCTCCGCGAGCAGGGCTACCGGGGCCTCACCATGTCGGCGGTCATCGAGCGGTCGGGCGTCTCGTCGGCCACCCTCTACCGGCGCTGGCCGACCAAGCAGTCGCTCGTGGTCGCCGCCCTCCGCACGATCACGGCCGATCCGTGCCCGGCCGACACCGGTTCGTTCGCCGGTGACCTCGAGGCGTTCGTCAAGCGCATCGCCAAGGCCATCGCCGGGCGCGACTCCCTCTACGGCGCGCTGGCCACCGAGGTGCCGGAGGACGACGAGGTCAAGGCCATGAACCGCGAGGCCTTCATCGAGCCCCGGCTCGAGCAGGTGCGCGTCATCCTCGACCGTGCCGTCGCACGGGGCGAGCTCACCGAGCGCCCGTCCGACGACCACGCCCTGAGCCTGATCACCGGACCGCTCTACCACCGGGCCTTCGTGCTCGACCAGAAGCTCACACCGGCCTTCTTCCGGCTCGTGGTCCAGCACCTGTTGGCCGGCTTCGGTCAGTAGCCTCGGGCCCATGGGCCCTGGGCTGAACGGAACGGCGGTCAACGAGGTCCACTGGCGAGGTGTGCACCACCTCGCCCTCGTCACCGCCGACATGGACGCCACGGTGCGGTTCTGGCACGGGGTCCTCGGTGCTCGGCTGGTGACGACCATCGCCACGCCGGCCTTCCGCCACTACTTCTTCGAGGTGGCGCCGGGCAACGCCGTGGCGTTCTTCCAGTACCTCGAGGTCGAGATCGACAGCTTCGCCAAGCCGGCTGGCGTGCCGTTCCCGCAGGCGTCGCAGTTCGACCACCTCTCGCTGGCCCTGGCCGACGAGGAGGCGCTCCACCGCCTCCAGGCCCGCCTCAAGGCCAACGACTGCGAGGTCACCGACGTGGTCGACCACGGGATCATGCGGTCGATCTACTTCACCGACCCCAACGGCATCGCCCTCGAGGCCTCGTGGTGGACGCTCGACGCCACCGGCCGGCCCGCCGACTTCGGTGACGACCGGTTCTTCTCCGACCCGGACCCGGTGCCATCGGTGATCGAGCTGCGCGAGCGGGGCGAGCTCGACCACACCGTGCCGACCCGGCTGGTCGACGGGATCACGCGCGACCTCTACAAGCCGCCCGCCTGAGTGACCTACCCGGAGGCCCCCCGCCTCGACCTCGTCGAGGACCTCCACGGCCACCTGGTCGCCGATCCCTACCGGTGGTTGGAGGATGCCACCAGCGACGAGACCGAGGCCTGGTCGCGCGCCCAGGACGACCTGGTGCGGGTGGCCCTCGACGGCCTGCCCGGGCGCGACCACCTCCGCCGGCGCCTGCGGGAGCTGCTGCCCGGGATGGTCGGGCCGCCGACCGTCCTCGGCGACCGGGTCTTCCACCTCCGTCGTCTGCCTGACGAGGAGCACGCCGTGCTCGTGGTGCGGGAGGGCGTCGCCGATGAGCGCGTGGTCCTCGACCCGATGGCGCTCGACCCGTCGGGGAAGACGACGCTCGACGCCATGTCGCTCTCCAAGGAGGGCGACCGGTTGGCGTACCAGGTGTCGTCGGGCGGTGACGAGCTCAGCCACCTCTGGATCGTCGAGGTCACCTCGGGCGACGTCGTCGACGGGCCGATCGCCATGGGCCGGGCCGGTTCGGTCGCCTGGGTGCCGGGCGGCAAGGAGCTGTTCTACGTGCGCCGGCTGGTCGACGTGCCGGCCGGGGAGGAGCAGTTCCACCGGCGGGTGTGGCGCCACCGGGTGGGGGCCGACATCGCGACCGACGAGCTGGTGTTCGGCGAGGGTCGCGACCCGAAGACGTACTACGGCGTCAGCACGTCGCGCGACGGCGGCTGGCTGAGCGTCACCGCCGCGGTGGGCACCGAGCCCCGCAACGACCTCTACCTCGCCGACCTGTCGACCCCCGCGCTCGAGCTCGTCACCGTGCAGGAGGGCGTCGACGCCCGCACCTCGGGCGGGGTCCGCGCCGACGACGGCCTGCTCTGGCTGTTCACCGACCTCGACGCGCCGCACTACCGCCTCGTGGTGTGCGATCCCCGCACGCCGACGTCCGAGCACTGGCGCGACCTCCTGCGCCACGACCCGCTCGGCGTGCTCACCGACTACACGATCACCGACGACGCCGTGATCGCCGTCCGCCAGCGCGACGTGATCAGCGAGGTGACCGTGCACCACCGGGCCAGCGGCAAGGTGCGGGCCGCCGTACCGCTGCCTGGCCTGGGCTCGGCGTCGGTGACGAGCCGGCCCGAGGGCGGCCAGGAGGTGTGGATCGGCTACTCCGACCACACGACCCCGTACCGCGTCCTCCACCTCGACGTGCCCACGGGTGAGGTCACCGTGCACGCCGTCCCGCCCGGCACGGTGGCGCTGCCGCCCATCGTGGCCACCCAGGTGTTCGTGCCGTCGACCGGGGGCGTGAAGGTCCCGATGATGGTGATCGCCCGGGAGGACGCTCCGCGGGACGGGGCCCGGCCGACGATCCTCTACGGCTACGGCGGGTTCGGGAACTCGCTCACGCCGTCGTACGCGTCGACGACGGCGGCCTGGGTCGAGGCCGGTGGCGTCTACGTGGTGGCCAACCTGCGGGGCGGCAACGAGTACGGCGAGCCGTGGCACCGCGACGGGATGCGGGCCGCCAAGCAGCACACGTTCGACGACTTCATCGCCTGCGCCGAGCGGCTGATCGCCGACGGGTGGACGTCGCCCGAGCACCTCGGGATCTCGGGTGGGTCGAACGGCGGGCTCCTCGTCGGCGCCGCCGCGACCCAGCGGCCCGACCTCTTCAACGCCGTCGTGTGCTCGGCCCCGCTGCTCGACATGGTCCGCTACGAGCGGTTCGGCCTGGGTGAGACGTGGAACGACGAGTACGGCTCGGCGGCGAAGCCGGACGAGCTCGAGTGGCTCCTCTCGTACTCGCCGTACCACCACGTGGTCGAGGGCACCGACTACCCGGCCGTGCTGTTCACCGTGTTCGACGGCGACAGCCGGGTCGACCCGCTTCACGCCCGCAAGCTGTGCGCCGCCCTCCAGTGGGCCACGTCGGGGGAGCGGCCAATCCTGCTCCGGCGGGAGCGCGACGTCGGCCACGGCGCCCGCTCCGTGACCCGGTCGATCGACCTCACCGTCGACTCGCTCACGTTCGAGGCCAGCCGGCTTGGTCTTGCCTGGCCTGCCTCCTAGCCGCCGGTCGACGGCGGAGCGGGGGTCAGGTCGAGCGCCTCGACGTGCTCGAGCTCGGTCGGGGCGGAGTCGACCGCCGTCCGTCGGTCGTTGGCCAGGCGGAGGGTCGGCGACTCGACGAACCGGTAGGAGAGGCCGGCTGCGGCGATGGCGAGTGCGGCCCACCCCACGTCCTCGGCGACGTTCCCGTGGGTGTAGGCGAGGATCGGGAAGTGGAAGAGGTAGATCCCGTAGGACCGCCGCCCGATCCACACCAGAGGTCGGAGGGAGAGCGCCTCGGTCAGCCGTGAGGTGCCGGTAGTGCAGTGCGCGACGAGCGCCGTCGAGGCGAGGGCGACCAGCGGCAACCAGACCGTGAACGTCGCCCGTTGGTCGGAAGGGGCGACGAACACGGCGACGGCGATGACGACGGCGCCACCGAGCCCCGCCCATGCGGTCGCGGGCCGCCGAAGGCGCGCCGCCACCTCCGGGACGTGGAGGGCCACCGCCAGCCCGCACCCGAGCAGCAGCGCTCCGGCGCGGGCGGGGGAGCCATAGCCGGCCTGCAGCCGCGCCCCCTCACCACCGAAGGCGAGCAGCGCCCGCAGGACCATGCTGGCGACGGCGCCCACGAGGGTCATCACCAGCACCGAGCGCAGGGTGCGACGCCAGCGCAGGAGGACGACCAGCACCGGCGGCCAGACGAGGTAGAACTGCTCCTCGACGGCGAGCGACCACGTGTGCCCGAGGAAGTACATGCTCCCGGAGTCGTGCGCCTCGACCCAGTTGGCCGCGAAGAGGAAGACGGCAGCGAACCCGGTGACCGCCTCCCCAAGCGGCGGCCGGACCCGGCTCTCGATGGTGTAGAGGGCGGCCACGCCCAGCACGGCGAGGACCAGGGCGGGAAGCAGCCGAGCGGCGCGGCGGAGGTAGAAGTGGCCCAGCCGGACGTGTCCCATCCGGACGGACTCGGTCAGCAGCAGGTTCGTGATCAGGTAGCCGCTGAGGACGAAGAACACCTCGACACCGAGGTACCCGCCCCGGAGGCCGTGGTCGGTGTGGAAGGCGACGACGGCCAGCACGGCGAAGGCTCGCAGGCCGTCGAGTGCCGGCAGGTAGCGAGCCGCCGGCGGTGCCAGCGTGGGCATCCGCTGACACTAGCGACCGGCGACCCGGCTTGGTCTTGCCTGGCCTGCCTCCTAGCCTCCGAGTCGATGACCAAGATCGTGATCAACGCCATCACCGTGCCGAAGGATGCCGGCGACGAGCTGGCCCGCCGCTTCGCCGCCCGCGCCGGCGCCGTCGACGGCCAGGAGGGCTTCGAGGGCTTCGAGCTGCTGCGTCCCACCGACGACCGGACGACCTGGCTGGTCGTCACCCGCTGGAAGGACGAGGCGTCGTTCCAGAAGTGGTTCACCTCGCAGGACTTCCAGAAGGGCCACGCCCGGCCCGAGGGCGCGGCGCAGCCGGTCGCCATGACCAGCGAGGTCTGGAACTACGAGGTCGAGGACCTGCCGCCTCCCGGCAGCCACGGTTGACCCTGCGCGACCTCCACGTCGGCTGGGCGTGGATGGTGATCATCTCCAACGCCCTGGCCGGCCTGTGGTGCCTCGGCGCGCACCGGTGGCCGTCGCTGCGCACCCGGGCGCTGTGGTGGTTCACCGTCGCTGCTGAGCTCACCGTCTTCGTGCAGGTGGGCCTCGGCGTGGCCACGATGCAGGCCGAGGACCTGAAGCCGAAGCAGTTCCACATGTTCTACGGCTTCGTGGCGATCATCGCGATCGCCATCCTGTACTCGTACCGAGCGCAGCTCCGGCACCGCCTCTACCTGCTCTACGGCTTCGGCGGCCTCTTCATCATGGGCCTCGGCATCCGCGCCATGTTGGTGGGCGCGTAGCCCTACCGCCGAGGCGAGCCTGCGGATATCGCCCCAGGACCAAAGACGCTCCGAGGGGACAACGGGGCGCGCCGGACCTGGTGCTTCCCGAACTGGCGACGGATTGACAACGTTTCTGTTGTCAATCCGTCGCCAGTTCGAGCGCAGGGACTCGGGCGCGCCCAACTCGTCTCAGAGCGTCCTTTGCCCTTCGACCCTGACGCGAACGCCCGATCTCGGCAGCCCGAGCTACAGGTGCACGACGGTGCAGGTGAGGGTCCTCGTGATGCCCTCGATCATCTGCACCCGGCTCACGATCATGCGACCGAGGTCGTCCATGGTCTCGGCCTCGGCCCGTGCGATCACGTCGTAGGGGCCCACCACGTCCTCCGACGTGACCACGCCGTCGATGTCGGCGACCTTGATCGCGACGTCGGCCGCCTTGCCCACCTCGGTCTGGATGAGGATGTACGCGCTGACGGCCATCGGGGAATCGTAGGGCCGTTCCGGGAACCGCTTCCTCCCGGGCGACGTTGGCCGGAGGATGAACGACGTAGCTGACGTGGCGGCCCCCCTCGAGCGACTGCTCTTCGAGGTCAAGAAGGTGATCGTCGGGCAGGATCGCCTGCTCGAGCGGGTGATCGTGGCCCTGCTGGCCCGCGGCCACTGCCTCATCGAGGGCGTGCCCGGCCTGGCCAAGACCCTGACGGTCGAGACGATGGCTTCGGCGGTTGGCGGCACCTACAGCCGCATCCAGTTCACGCCCGACCTGATCCCGTCCGACATCGTCGGCACGCGGATCTACCGGCCCTCGACCGAAGGGTTCGACGTCGAGCTGGGCCCGGTGTTCGCCAACTTCGTGCTGGCCGACGAGATCAACCGGGCGCCGGCGAAGGTGCAGTCGGCCCTGCTGGAGGTGATGGCCGAGCGCCAGGTGACCATCGCCGGCATCACCCACCCGGCCCCGAACCCGTTCCTGGTGCTGGCCACCCAGAACCCGATCGAGAGCGAGGGCGTCTACCCCCTCCCCGAGGCCCAGCGCGACCGCTTCCTCATGAAGCTGGTGGTCGGCTACCCCAGCGCGCAGGAGGAGATCGAGATCGTCCGGCGCATGGGCGTGACCCCGCCCGAGGCCGGCCAGGTGCTGGCGGCCGACGAGCTGCTCGACCTCCAGCGGGCGGCCGACATGGTGTTCGTCGACAGCGGCACGGCCGACTACGCCGTGCGCCTGGTGCAGGCCACCCGCACCCCGGCCGCCTACGGCATCGACGACATCGGCGAGCTCCTCGCCTACGGCGCCAGCCCCCGGGGCAGCCTCGGCCTGGTCGCCTCGGCGAAGGGGCTCGCTCTCCTCCGGGGCCGCGACTACGCCGTGCCCCAGGACGTGTTCGACGTCGCCGTCGATGTCCTCCGCCACCGGATCGTCCTCTCCTACGAAGGCCTGGCCGAGGGCGTCACCACCGACCACCTGCTGCACCGGATCCTCTCGGTCGTGCCCGCCCCCGTGGTCGAGTCACGTCGATGAAGGCGGAGGAGGTGCTGCGGCGCCTCGAGCTCACCGTCAAACGCCGGCTCGACGGGATCCTCCACGGCGAGCACCAGGGTCTGCTGCCCGGTCCCGGCTCGGAGCCGGGCGAGGCCCGGGTCTACGTGCCGGGCGACGACGTGCGCCGCATCGACTGGGCCGTCACCGCCCGCACGGGCGAGACCCACATCCGCATGCCGATCGCCGAGCGCGAGCTGGAGACGTGGATCGTCGCCGACCTCTCGGCCAGCCTCGACTTCGGCACGGCCGACTGCGAGAAGCGCGACCTCGCGGTGTCGGCCATCGGTGCGGTCGGCTTCCTCACCGCCCGCGTCGGCAACCGGATCGGTGGACTCGTCGTCCACGCCGGTGGCTCGACCCGGCTGCCCGCCCGTGCCGGCGACCAGCACCTGCGGGCGCTGCTGCTGAAGGTCATCACCGCGCCCCGGGGCGACGGCCACGGCCGCACCGACCTGGCCGCGGCGCTGAAGGAGGTCGACCGCCTCGCCCGCCGTCGGGGCCTGGTCGTCGTGGTGAGCGACTTCCTCAGCGACCCGGGCTGGGAGAAGGCGCTGCGGGCGCTGTCCGCCCGCCACCAGGTGCTGGCCGTCGAGGTCGTCGACCGCCGCGAGCTCGAGCTGCCCGACGTGGGCCTGCTCTCCCTGGTCGACCCCGAGACCGGCGCCATGATCGAGGTGCAGACGTCCGACGGCGACCTCCGCCGTCGCTTCGCCGAGGCCGCCACCGCCCAGCGGGCCGACATCGCCAAGGCCCTGCGGGTGGCCGGCGCGGATCACCTCCAGCTCCGCACCGACCGCGACTGGCTGCGCGACCTCGTCACGTTCGTCGACCAGCGCCGTCGCCGGAGGGCGGCATGACGTTGCTCGCCGCGCATTGGCTCTGGCTGCTGCTCGCCGTCGCCGCCCTTGTCGCCGCCTACGTGTGGGTGCAGGTGCGAGGGCGGAGGAAGGCCGCCGTCCGCTTCACCAACCTCGCCCTGCTGGCCAGCGTCGCGCCCAAGCGTCCGGGCTGGCAGCGCCACATCGGCGCCGGACTGCTGGCGCTCGCACTCGTCGGCATGGTCGTCGGCCTGGCCCGCCCGGAGCGGACCGTGAAGGTCGCCCGGAAGCGGGCCGTGGTGATCATGGCCATCGACGTGTCGATCTCGATGAAGGCCACCGACGTGGCGCCCACCCGCCTGGCCGCGGCCAAGGCGGCAGCCGACACGTTCGCTCGGTCGCTGCCCAAGTCGGTGAAGCTCGGGCTGGTCTCGTTCGCCGGCCACGCGTCGGTGCTGCTGGCGCCCACGACCGACCACGCCGCCGTGATCCGCTCGGTCGACGCCCTCCAGCTCCAGGAGGCCACGGCCATCGGTGACGCCGTGCTCACGTCGCTGGCCGCCATCCGGGCCGCCGGCATCGGCGAGACCGGTGGCAAGGCGCCGGCCACGATCGTGTTGATGTCCGACGGCGGCACCACGGTGGGCACGCCGAACGACGAGGCCGCGGCCGATGCCAAGGCGGCCAACATCCCGGTGACGACGATCGCCTTCGGCACCGTCGATGCCACCATCGAGTACGAGGGCCGCATCGTGCCGGTGCCGGTGCAGCCGGCCGAGCTGGCCCGCCTGTCGAGCCAGACCGGCGGCAAGGCGCTCACCGCCGAGACGGCCAGCGAGCTGAAGGACGCCTACAAGAACGTCAGCGGGGTGGTCGGCTACACCAAGGAGCGCCACGAGCTGACGACCTGGGCCATCGGCCTGGCCTTCCTCCTCGCGCTGCTCGCCGCCGCCGCCTCGCTCCGCTGGACGTCCCGCCTGCCCTGAGGTTGGCAGGAGCATGACAAGGCATGAAAGGGCATGAGAGCGAACTGAACCGGTGTGGACGGTTCGTTCTCGGTCGACACCGGTGCGCTGCGGCGCGCCGGTGCTCGGGTATCGGCGATCGCCGAGCACCTGGAGATCGTTCGCCGGGCGCCGGAGCCGGGCGGCACCCCGTGGGGTGACGACCCGCCCGGGCAGCGGTTCGGCGCCGGCTACGTCTGCAGTGCCGAGGGCTTGGAAGCGCGAGCGGCATCGCTCGTCTCCGAGCTCCACGAGGTGGGCGCACGGCTGGCCGAGATGGCGTACGGCTACGAAGCGGCCGACGACGGGTCGAGGGTGCCATGAGCCTGCTCGGCGACGCGCGGAACCTCGCCGTCGACCACGGCCTCTGGTGGCCGGCCGGTGACCCGGGCCGCCTGCGCCACCTCGCCGACGACTGGCGGCACCGTGGTGATCGGTTCGAGTCGGCCGCCGGGTCGGTTCGCCACGAGGCGCGCATGGTCGCCGGTGGCAACGTGGGAGCTGCGGTCGATGCCTTCCTCGCCCACGCCTGCCTCCTCGCGGCCGAGCTCGACGACCACGCCGACCGCTGCCGTGGCATGGCGAGGGCGCTCGACGAACGCGCCGACCAGATCGAGGCGGCTCGCCGCCGCATCGAGGCGATCGCGGCCGAGATCGCAGCGACCCTGGCCGTCGGGTTCTTCTTCACCGCGCTGACGGGCGGGCTCTCCGATGTCGCCGCCGCCGACCTCACCGCCAGCCTCCTGGCCGAGGCGGCCGCGCTGGGCATCTCGTGCTCGGAGGTGGCCGCCGCCACCGTCGCTCGCGTCGCGGTGTTCGCCACGCTCGGGGCCTGGGACGGGATGCTCTCGAACGCGGTCGGCCAGTCGACCCGCCACCTCGTCGAGCAGCACGAGCTCGTGTGGTCGGTCGATCTCCACGAGGTCGAGGCGGCCGGTGCCCTCGGCGGCGTGTTCGGCGGGACGCTGGGCTACCTCACGAGACCACCTGGCGCCCTCCCACCCGTGCCGAAGGTGCCGGTGGAGGTGCCGCCGCTGGAGGAGGCGTGGTCAGCTGGCAAGAGCGGTTCGAGGATCGAGAACCTCATGGAGCACTTCGGGTCCCATCGAGGTGACTTCCCCGAGATCCAGTCGGTCGAGGAGTACGTCGACCGAGCCTGGACGTTCCTCCACGACCCGCCGGGCGGCACGCTCTCGGTCCGACGCACGAATGGTGATCTGGTCCGGTACCAACCGAGCACGAACACCTTCGGCATCCTTGATGGTTCGGGCGTTCCACGGACCCTGTACAAGCCAGACCTCGCCGTCCACGGCTACTCGTCGAACATGGAGTACTTCAGTGCCCAGAAGTGGTGACCTTCGTTGTCGGGTGTGCGGGTTGGAGCAACCCGAGCCCCCTTGGGGTGAGGACGGTCGAAGCCCCATCTTCGTGTTCTGCTCGTGTTGTGGCGTCGAGTTCGGCTACGGCGACGCGACACCGGTCGGTGCGCGGCGGTGGCGTGCCCGTTGGGAGGAGGCGGACCACCAGTGGTTTCGCCCGGCCGACCGTCCCGAAGACTGGTCGCTCGAGGAGCAGCTCTCCCACGTGCCCGCCGAGTTCCGCTGACAAAGCCGAGCCCGACTCCTTCGGCCGGGCGGTGTGGCAGCCGACACGGGGGCAGGAGGTCGTCGCCACCCCGGCGAACGAAGCAGACATATGGAGACGACTGATGTGGCCAAGCGGGTGGCCAACGACACGGCCGACGTGCTCGCCACCATCCCGCTCGTGTCGGGGAACACCCACCTGACCGACCACCTGTTCGAGCAGCTGGTCGACCTGCTGCTCGAGG
>JAODBP010000019.1 GCA_025464025.1 Actinomycetes bacterium
GCCGCCCTGGCCAAGGCCTACTGCTCCGAGGCCTACTTCCACGCCACCGCCGAGAACATCCAGATCCACGGCGGCATCGGCTTCACGTGGGAGCACCCGGCCCACCTCTACTTCAAGCGGGCCAAGAGCTCCGAGCTGCTGTTCGGCGACCCGTCCTACTGGCGCGAGCTGCTCGCCCAGCGCATCGGCATCTAGCCGACCCGGACCATCGTGCGACGGCCGCCCTCCGGGGCGGCCGTCGTCGCGTCAGGCACGATGTCCGTCGTGGAGGTCACGCCGCCCCCGTCGGTGCTCGATGCCTGGGCTGTCACCGACGCGCAGCCGCTGGCCGGCGGCCAGGGCGAGGCGTTCCGCGCCGGCAGCCTGGTGCTGAAGCCGGCGGGCGAGCCGGTCCCGGCCGAGTGGCTGGCGGCGACGCTCGACGGCCTCGCGGTGGCCGACGACCTCCGAGTGGTCCGGCCCGTCCGATCGATGGCAGGCCGATGGGTCGTCGACGGCTGGGCGGCATGGCGCTGGCTCGGCGGCGAGCACGGTCCCGGCAGGTGGGACGACGTGCTCGACGTGTCGGCGCGGTTCCACCGAGCGGTCGCCGACGTCCCGTGGTCGTCGGCGATGGTCGCGTCGCACCGCTGGGCGGTGGCCGACCGGGTGGCCTGGGGTGAGCTGGACGCGGCGCTGCCGGAACAGGTGCAGCCCCTGCTCGAACGGCGCCGTCCCGTGGACCTCCCTCGTCAGCTCGTGCACGGTGACCTCGGCGGGAACGTGCTCTTTCACGACGTCCTCCCTCCTGCGGTCATCGACGTCAGCCCGTTCTGGCGACCGGTGGGCTACGCCGACGCCGTCGTCGTCGCGGATGCCGTCGCGTGGGGCGGCGGAGGTGACGAGCTGGTCGAGCGCCTCCTGCGCGACCAGGGCGAGCAGCTGCTGCTGCGGGCCCTCCTCTTCCGCGTCGCAGTCGACGACCGCGAGGCCGAGGCGTACCAGCGGGTGACCGGCCTCCTGCTCGAGGCCTGAGCAGGTCGATGGTTCGTGGGTCGTACGATCCCGCCGTGGCCATCCTCTTCGTCGTCGTCGGTGCGATCGTCGTCTTCGTCATCGCCGCCGTCGTGATCGGGCGGGAGGCGGGCCGGCTGGCGGCCGCCCCGCCCCGGCCCGTCTTCGACGTCGACGAGGCCGTCGTGTGGATCGCCGACCGCCTGCCCGACGAGGTGACCGCCCAGCACTCCCACGCCGACGTGCGCCGCCTGCTGCTGTGGTCGGTCGAGCACCTGCGGGCGCTGGCCGAGCAGGAGCGGGTGGCCGACGAGGCCGAGACCTTCGGCTACGTCGTCGACCGGGTCGCCGAGGCCGGGCTCGAGTGGGAGCCGCTCGAGGTCAAGTGGGTGCTCGACCTGCAGGCCCAGTACCTGGAGATCATCGGCGCGACGGGCCGAGCCCAGTTCGACGATCTCGAAATGCCGCCCGATGCGGACAGCTGATCGCTACGCTTCCTCGTACCAGAGAGAGGAGGTGGTCCAGCTGAAGATCGACAGTAGCTGTAGGACCCTGGAGGTGGTTGGCCGCTAGTCGGCCTGCCGGACCGGCTGGCGAATCCTCGCCAACCACCACCGAGACCAGCGGCCGGGACCTCGTCCTCCTCGGCACACCAAACGCCTCTCGGGCTTCCGGTTATCGGATTCATCTGTGAGCGCATGGCCGGCACTACGGTGCCGGCCATGTCGCGTCCCAAGCAGTTCGAGCACCACCGCTACATGGGCGACAAGCGCACCCAGCGGGTCTACGACCTCGACAACGTCACCGACCAGGCCGCCGTCGACGACGTGCTCGCCGCCGAGACGTTCCTGTGCTTCGGGCCCGACACGCTCACCGAGGCCCGCAACCGCGGCTACAAGCCGGCGAAGGGCGTCGTCTCGGACAGCTAGTCCAGGCAGCTAGACCCGGCAGATCCGCTGGAGGCGATCGGGCAGGGCCGGGTCGCCGTAGAGCGTGAGGGCCTCGGCCGATGCCCGACCCCAGAGCCACAGCAGCAGGTCGGCGACCGGCCCCTGCACGCAGGCGTCGGCCTGGCGGTGCTCGACCTCGACGCGGACGGCGCCGGTGTCGAAGGCGACGACCCACGACCGGCCGTCGAGGGCGTGGAGCAGCAGCTCGCCGCCGGGTGGCTCGGTGTCGGCCGCGGCCAGCAACGGCACGAACACGTGGAGGCTCTCGTCGACGCCGTCGTCGGCCAGCTCGCGGTCGAGCTCGCTCGGCCGTCCGTTCGCCTGCTCGACGTCGACCCGGTGCACCATCGTCTCCTGGGCCATGCGCCGGGCCCAGAACGCGGCGGTGCGGTCGGGCCCGAACGTCCACACCGGCGTGGCCGGGTCGGTGGCCCGGAGCACCCGGACCAGCTCGGCCGTGTTCGACGTCAGCCAGTCCACCGGGTCGATGCCGTCCGGGGCCCGGACGTCGTCCTTGAACGGGTGGTGCTGGAGCTGCTCGCCGACGATCCTCGCCGCGTTGTGGTGGGCGCTCCCGACGTGGCGGACCAGCTCGGCGACGTCCCAGTCCGGGCAGGCCGGCACGTCGACGCCCAGCGACGTCGCCGCATCGACCAGGGCGGCGGACTCCCGCTCGATGGCGGCGACCAGGTCCATCAGACGGCCGCCAGCTCCCGCAACCGCCCGGCCAGGTCGGCGTCGCCGAAGACCTCGAGCCCGTCGACCGGGCGGCGGCCCCACATCCAGAGGTAGAGGTCGCCGGCCGGGCCTCGCACGGCGACATCGCCCTTGGCGTGCCCGACCTCGACGGCGATGCCGTCATCCCCGAGCGTGAGGAGCCACTCGCCTTCGGCGTCGGTGGCGTGGAGGTGGATCGTCTCCCCGCTGCCCGTCGCGGTGCCGGCGTGCCGGGCCGGGAGGAAGAGCGTGACGTGCTCGTCGATGCCGGCGACGGCCACCTCGGCGTTGACCGGACCGGCGACGCCGGTGGCCTGTTCGGCGTCGACCCGGTGCACCACCGTCTCCAGGGCCATGCGCCGCATCCACCAGGACACCGGGCGAGGCCCGACGAAGGTCCACACCGACGTATCCGGTTCGGCCGCTCGCAGCGTGTCGAGCAGGTCGGCGAGCCCGGCTTCGTACCAGCCGAGGAGGTTGCCACTCGGGGCCACGGGCTGCGAACCGTCGTTCGTGGTCGGTGGCTCCTGGCGCGACGTGCGCACGATGCCAGCGGTGCGGTGGTGGATCCGCCCGATGTGGGCGAGCAGCGCGGCGACGTCCCAACCGGGGCAGGCGGGGACCGCGGCCTTGAAGTCGTGGCGGGCAGCGGTCGAGAGGGCGTGGCCCTCACGCTCGACGACGGCGATCCAGTCCATGGGGTCGACCCTAGTGACCGACCCCGGAGGTCGACCCCTAGGGAATGAACCGGCGCACCGCAGGCGCGTACGTATCCTGGCCCCATGCGCGACCAGATCACCTCGGAGGGCCTGACCCTGGCCGCGCACCTGGCCCGCCCTGCTCCGGGCGGCGAGGCGCCGGGCCGACCCGGCCTGGTGCTGTGCCCCGGCTTCCCGAACGGCCCGAAGTCGGCGGCGGCCTCGGGCCAGACCTACCCCGAGCTGGCCGACCGCCTGGCCGCCGAGGCGGGCTGGAGCGTCCTGACCTTCAACTTCCGGGGCACCGGCGCCTCCCAGGGCGACTTCTCGCTCGGCGGCTGGCTCCAGGACCTCCGGGCCGCCGTCGACCACCTGGCCGCGACCGACAAGGTCGAGGGCATCTGGCTCTGCGGGTCGAGCACGGGGGGCTCGCTGGCCATCTGCGCCGCGGCCGAGGACGACAGGGTCAAGGGCGTGGCCGCCCTCTCGGCCCGGGCCGACTTCGACGACTGGGCCGCCCACCCCCGCCGGTTCCTCGAGCACGCCCGGGAGATCGGCGTGATCCGCGACGCCCGGTTCCCGAACGATCCCGAGCGCTGGATCCGCGAGCTGCGCGAGACCCGGCCGCTGGTGCTGGCCGAGAAGCTGGCGCCCCGCCCGCTGCTGCTGATCCAGGGGTCGGACGACGACCTCGTGCCTGCCCTCGACGCCCGGGCCCTGGCCGACTGCCACGGCCACGCCGAGCTGCGCATGATCCAGGGCGCCGGGCACCGGCTGCGCCACGACCCCCGAGCCATCGCCGTGCTCCTCGGCTGGCTCGAGCGTCAGATCACGGCGTAGTCAGCTCAGCTCAGCCCAGTCGCAGGTAGAGGTCGTGGGTGCTGTCGGCGCCGTGGCCGACCGTCATGGTGACCCCGTCGGCGTGGACGCCCTCGTCGGCGGCGAAGTCGAGCATGCGGGCGAAGGCCGGTCCGACGTCGGCGAGCGAACCCTGGTGGGTCTCGTGGATCCAGCGGGCCTCGTAGACCAGCTCGGCGTCCATGTCCGGCGGCGGCGGCGTGCCGGCGTCGACCTGGGCGCCGACCAGCACGCGGCTCCGGCCGTCGCCCAGCTCGGTGCGGACCTGGAGGAGCGCCTCGCCGGTGCGGCCGATGATGGCGTCGATCCGCTCCTGGAGGTCGGCCCAGGCCACGGACACGGCCGTCTCGAGGTCGTCGGTCGGCGCCTCGACCTGGATGCCCACCACCTGGATGGCCGGTCGATCGATGATCTCCACGTCAGTGCTCCGCTCGGTCGATGGCATCGCGCAGGGCACGAGCGGCGCGCTCGGGGTCGCTCGACTCGGTGAGCCAGCGGACGACCACGAAGCGCCGGGCGCCGGCCGCCACCATGTCGGCGATGGTGTCGGGCGCGGCGCCGCCGGTCACGAACCACGGGAGCGTCGCCGTCGCCGCGGCGTGCCGCAGCAGGTCGAGGCCGGTGCCCGGACGTCCGGGCTTGGTCGGCGTGGCCACGACCGGTCCGGTCGACACGTAGTTGACGGGCTCGGTGAGGGCGGCGTCGAGCTCGGCCTCGGCGTGGGTCGAGTAGCCGATGATGGCGTCGGGGCCGAGGAGCTTCCGGCACAGCGCCGGCGGGGCGTCGTCCTGGCCGACGTGGACGCCGTCGGCACCGACCTCGAGGGCCAGGTCGGGTCGGTCGTTGAGGATGAACGGCACGCCGAGGCCGTGGCACACGCGCAGGGCGAGGCGGGCCCGTTCGAGCAGGGGTCGGGCGTCGAGGTCCTTGTCGCGGAGCTGCACGATGTCGACGCCGCCGGTGATGCACGACTCGATGAACCGCTCGAGGTCGGGCCGGTCGGGGGTGCAGAGGTAGAGCTTGCGGTCGGCGATGTCCATCAGCCGCCGGCCACGGCACGGACGAGCTCGATGCGGTCGCCGTCGGCGAGCGCGGTGGTGGGCACGTCCCGGCGCTCGACCGGCTCGCCGTTGCGCTCGACGATCACCCACTTCGGCCCGAGGCCGAGCTGGTCGAGCAGGTCGGCCACCTTGGCGCCGTCGTCCACCTCGGTCTCGTCGCCGTTGACGACGAGGCGCATCAGTCGGCCTTGGACTTCTTCTGCGCCTTCATCATCTTCTTCCACGCCCGTACCTCCTGGAGGTGCTCGGGCGTGTCGGCGTCGGCCACCGTGCGTCGGTTGTCGTCGGAGAACGGCGCGGCCGCTTCCTCCCAGCCCTTCGGCTGCACGCCCATGCGCTTGCCCAGGATGGCGAGGAAGATCTTGGCCTTCTCGCCGCCGAAGCCGGGCAGGGCGAGCAGGCGGTCGAGGACCTCCTTGCCGTCGTCCACGCCGGTCCAGAGCTTCGAGGCGTCGCCGTCGTACTCGTCGGCCACGACCTTGCAGACCTCGTAGGCCCGCTTGCCCATCGAGCCGGGGAAGCGGTGGATCGCCGGCTTCTCGCAGCAGACGCTGACGAAGGCGTCGGGGTCCATCTCGGCGATCTTCACCGCGTCGAGGTGGCCCAGTCGCTCCTTGAGCTTGGCCGGCGAGGCGAACGCCCACTCCATCGGCACCTGCTGGTCGAAGAGCATGCCGAGGAGGAGCGCGAGCGGGTCCTCCGCGAGGAGGCGATCGGC
>JAODBP010000027.1 GCA_025464025.1 Actinomycetes bacterium
CGCCGCTGTCGTCAAGATCCAGATCCCCGCCGGTGCGGCCACCCCCGCGCCGCCCGTCGGCACGGCCCTCGGCCCGCACGGCGTGGCGATCATGGACTTCTGCAAGGCGTACAACGCCGCCACCGAGGCCCAGAAGGGCACGATCGTCCCGGTCGAGATCACGATCTTCGAGGACCGGACCTTCACGTTCGTCACCAAGACGCCGCCCACCGCGGTGCTCATCCGGGAGACGGTCGGCCTCGAGAAGGGCTCGAACAACCCGGGCAAGGAGGTCGCCGGCACCATCACGGCGGCCCAGGTCGAGGCCATCGCCAAGACCAAGCTGCCCGACCTCAACGCCAACGACCTCGACGCGGCGAAGCTCCAGGTCGAGGGCACCGCCCGCTCCATGGGCATCAAGGTCGCTCGCTAACCAACGCTCGCAAGTCCTGCAGGGTCACCTCACCCGCAGGCACGACAGGAAGATGAGGGAGTGCCATGCCGCACGGCAAGAAGTACAAGGACGCCGCCCGTCGCTACGACAAGGAGGCCCTCCACGGGGTCACCGAGGCGATCGACCTGGTGAAGACCTTCGCTTCGGCGAAGTTCGACGAGACGATCGAGCTGGCCATCCAGCTCGGCGTCGACCCCCGCAAGCCCGACCAGCAGGTCCGGGGCACCGTCTCGCTGCCCAAGGGCACCGGCAAGACGGCCCGCGTCGCGGTGTTCGCCACCGGTGACGCCGCCGCCGAGGCCCGCGCCGCCGGCGCCGACTTCGTGGGTGCCGAGGACCTCGTCGCCCTGGTCGAGGGCGGGATGATGGACTTCGACGTGGCCATCGCCACGCCGGACCAGATGGCCCAGGTGGCCCGCCTCGGTCGGGCCCTCGGCCCCCGCGGCCTGATGCCGAACCCGAAGACCGGCACCGTGACCACCGACGTGGGCAAGGCCGTCACCGAGTTCAAGGGCGGCCGCGTCGAGTACCGCACCGAGCGCCAGGGCGCCGTCGTCCACGTACCGCTGGGCCGGGCCTCCTTCTCGGCCGAGGACCTGGTGACGAACTTCCGGGCCGTCGTCGAGGAGCTGCAGCGGGTCAAGCCCGCCGCGGCCAAGGGTCGCTACGTGAAGCGCGTGGCCATCAGCTCGACCATGGGTCCCGGCGTCAAGGTCGATCCCAACCGGCTGAAGCCGGCCACGGCCACCGAAGCCGCGGAGAGCTAGGAACGCAAGCGGGTCGCCAGCCTCGCCACGTCGAGGTTGGCGCCCTCCAGGCGACCCAGCCCCTCGGGGTTGGCGTCGCCCACCACCGTCACGGCCCGGCCGGCGGCGCGCAGCTCTCGAGCGAGCGTGTCGTCGGCCGGTGCGCGTCCGGCGTCGATCACCACGTCGGCGTCGAGGCCGGGCTCGGTGGCGAGCGTGACCCCGGCGGTGTCGAGGTCGGGCACCAGGCGCCAGCGGCCGGGGAGGCCGAGCGACTGGGCGAACACGCCCGACGGCTCCACCACCTCCACCTTGCGCCCCTTCTTGGCGTAGAGCGCGGCGATGCGCACACCGGGGATGTCGCCGCCCCGGATGCTCACCCGGGCGCCGTCGTGGTCGAGGTCGAGGTCGCCGTACGCCCCGCCGCTGGCGACGACGATCTCGTCGAAGCCCTCGGTCGAGGCCACGTCCGCCCGGCGTCCCAGCTCGACGGTCGCCCCGCTCCGCTCGACCCGCCGGAGCAGCCAGGCGAGGTACTTGGCCAGCGGCCCGTCGGTCCGTGCCGCCGTGCGCAGCACGCCGCCCAGCTCGTCGCCCGCCTCCCACAGCGTGACGTCGTGGCCGTCGGCGGCGAGCACGTGGGTCGCCTCCAGGCCGGCGGCGCCGCCGCCGACCACCAGCACCCGTCGCGGGGTGGCCGCCGGGCCCTCGCCCAGCTCGGCTTCCCGACCGGTGCGGGCGTTGGCCACGCAGGTCAGCGACTCGTTCACGAAGATGTTGCCGATGCACCGGTACTGGTAGATGCACGGCCGCACGTCGAGGTCGTGGCCGTCGCGCAGCTTGTTGGGCAGGTCGGGGTCGGCCAGCAGCTTGCGGCCCATGGCCATGAAGTCCGCGTCGCCTCTGGCCAGCACGGCGTCGGCCTCGTCGGGTTCGTAGCGGCCGTAGGTGATGACGGGCACGTCGACGCGCTCCTTGATCGCTCGGGCGTAGGCCCGCAGCGGGTGCGGCGTCGTGTGGGGGACGTACGAGTCGGTCGGCCCGGTGGCCACGTCGGTGCTGGCGTAGGCGGTGACGTGCACGGCGTCGATGCCCTCGGCCCGGCACAGGTCGATGACCTCGAGCTGCTCCTCGAACGTCTCGCCGTGCTCCTTGTGGTGCTCGACGGCGTTGATGCGGATCCACAGCGGCACCTCGGTGCCGACCCGGGCCCGGATGGCGCGGAGGCACTCGCGCAGCAGGCGGGACCGGCCCTCGACACCGCCGCCCCAGCCGTCGGTGCGGTCGTTCATGGCCGGGGTGAGGAACTCGTCGAGCAGGTAGCCGTGGCCGGCGTGCAGCTCGATCCCGTCGAAGCCGGCTCGCACGCAGCGCTCGGCGGCATCGGCGAACTGCTGGATCACCTGGGCGATGTCGTCCTCGCTGGCCACCTGGTACTCGACCTTGGACGTGGGCTGCATGAACGGCTTGCCCATGCCGGCCATCTCGGCCGGCGTGACCATGGTGAGGAACTTGTCGGGGTGCGGGGCCTTGGGGATGGCCGGGACCAGCATCGGCAGGCCGTTGGCCACGTCGAGCAGGCCCATCTGGCCGTTGTGCACGAGCTGGGCGGCGATGCGGCCGCCGTGGCGGTGCACGGCGTCGGTCAGCTCGAGCAGGCCGGGCAGGAAGCGGTCGTCGGACGCCGCCACCTGCCGCTCGCTGAAGCTGGCGCGCGGGTAGGCGACCGAGATCGAGCCGACGAGCAGCAGCGCCGCCCCGCCCTTGGCCCGGGCCTCGAAGTAGGCCCGCTGGCGCTCGCCGACGGTGCCGTCGGCCTCCGACAGCTCGTCGCCCATCGGGCACAGCAGGATCCGGTTCCGCAGCTCCAGGTTCCCGATCTTCCCCGGCGCCAACAGGTGCTCGTACATCGACACCACCCCCCGCTTGGGAAGTTAGGCGGTCGGCGGCTACCCTGTTGGCACAACCGAGATCAGTCCACTGCAGACAGCACGCATCCATAAGTCGTGCCGAGGTGAGCTCCTAGCACCACTGGGGTTCGCGTCTGCGCGGACCCCTTTGTCGTTAGGACACTGCATGGACAACCCGAGGCCGGAGAAGGTGGCCGTCGTCGACGAGGTGCGCGAGCGCATGTCGTCGTCGTCCGCCGTCCTCCTCACCGAGTACCGCGGCATGAAGGTCAGCGAGATCGCCACCCTGCGCCGCAACCTGCGCGACGCCGGGGGCGACTACAAGATCTACAAGAACACCCTGGTCCGGTTCGCCGCGCGCGACCTCGGGCTCGAGGGTGTCGAGGAGCTGCTGGTCGGCCCGACCGCCGTGGCGTTCGTCGACGGTGACGTCGCCGCCGTGGCCAAGGCCCTCCGCGACTTCAGCCGCACCAACCCCAACCTGATCGTCAAGGGTGGCGTGCTGGGCTCCAAGGCCCTGTCCGCCGACGATGCCAAGGCCCTGGCCGAGCTGCCGTCCCGCGAGGTCCTCCTCGCCCGCATCGCCGGCGGCCTCGCCGCCCCGATGGTGCAGTTCGCCGGCCTGCTCCAGGCCCTGCCCCGCAACATGGCGTACGGCCTCAAGGCCCTCATCGACCAGCGGATCGAGGGCGGCGAAGCCGCTCCGGCCCCGGCTGCCGACGAGGCTCCCGCCGAGGCTGCACCCGAGACCGAGGCTGCTCCGGCGGCCGAGGCCGAGACCACGGAGGCCGCACCCGCGGCCGACGAGACGACCGACGCCGCTCCTGCGGCCGAGGCCGACGAGACCCCTGCCGAGGCGCCCGTCGCCGAGGCGGAGGCCCCTGCTGCGACGTCTTCCGATGACGCTGCAGCCGAGGCCGACACCACCGAAGAGGCCCCCGAGGCCGAGACCGCCGAGGAGGCGTAGACCATGGCAACCAAGGAAGAGATCCTCGACGCGATCTCGAGCATGACCGTCCTGGAGCTCAGTGAGCTGCTGAAGGACTTCGAGGAGAAGTTCGGCGTGACCGCCGCGGCCCCGGCCGCCGTGGCCGCGCCGGCCGGTGGCGGCGCCGCTCCCGCCGAGGCCGCCGAGGAGCAGGACGAGTTCGACGTCGTCCTCACCGCTGCCGGCGACAAGAAGATCCAGGTCATCAAGGAGGTTCGCTCGCTGACGAACCTCGGCCTGAAGGAGGCCAAGGACCTCGTCGACGGCGCCCCGCAGCCCGTCCTCGAGAAGGTCTCCAAGGAGGATGCCGAGAAGGCCAAGGCCGCCCTCGAGGGCGCCGGCGGCTCCGTCGAGATCAAGTAGCACTCGACCTCTCGTCGAGCGGCCGCCCTGGAAACGGGGCGGCCGCTTGCGTTTTGGGTTGCAAGGATGGCCTGGTGACGGCCGCGGTGATCTTCGACTTCGACGGGACGATCCTCGACACCGAGCGGCCCGCCTACCAGGCCGCCGCCGAGCTGTGGGCCGAGCACGGGATCGACCTCACCATCGAGGACTGGGCCTGGCGGATCGGCACCTCCGGCCACGCCGACCCGTTCACCGAGCTCCAGCACCGCCTCGGCCGGGCGCTCGACCCCGCCCTCAACGAGCGCCGCATCGCCCGCAAGAACCAGCTCACCGACGAGGCCCCGCTGAACCCGGGGGTGCTGGCCTGGCTCGACGAGGCCGAGCGGCTCGGCGTGCCGGTGGGCATCGCCTCGTCGTCGCCGTCGAGCTGGATCGAGCGCAACCTGGCCCGCCTCGGGCTCCGCGACCGCTTCTCGTGCCTCGCCTGCGTCGACGTGCACCCGGCCAAGCCCGACCCCACCTCGTTCCGCCACGCCGTCGAGGAGCTCGGCGGGGACCCCGAGCGGTCGGTGGCGGTCGAGGACTCCGAACACGGCATCACCGCGGCCCGCGGGGCCGGGCTCTTCGTCGTGGCCGTGCCGCACGACCTCACCGCCCACATGGACCTGACCGGGGCCGACGCCGTCGTCACCTCGCTGGACGACCTGACGCTGGGCCAGGCGCTGGCGCAGGCGGCCACCCGGTCAGGGTGAGCGGCGGGCGACCTCGTAGGCGACGATCCCGGCCGTCACGGCGATGTTCAGCGACTCGACGCCGTTGGCCAGGGGCAGCGACCGCCACTCGGTGAGCTGGTCGGCGACCGGGGCCGAGATCCCGTCGTGCTCGCTCCCCAGCACCCAGGCGGCGGGGGCGGGGAGGTCGGAGGTGAACAGGTCGGGGGCGCCCATCCGGAGGCCGACCACCTCGACGCCGGCGGCCAGCAGGGACGCCACTCCCGACGCCGCGGTGTCGCAGGCGAGGATCGTGGCCCGGAAGGCCACGCCGGCCGACGCCTTCACCACCAGAGGCCCGATGTCGGGCGAGCCGGCCCGGGGGAGCACCAAGCCGTCGAGGCCGGCGGCAGTGGCCGTGCGCACGACCATCCCGACGTTGGCCGGGTTCGTCACGCCGTCGAGCACCAGGAGGGCCCGGGGCCGATGGGAGCCGAGCCAGGTGTCGAGCTCGTCGACGCCGGGGGCGGCGACCTCGGCCACCACCCCCTGGTCGTGGCGGCCGTTGCCCGACGTGCGGGTGACCTTCTCCGGCGCCACCCGCTTGAGCGGCACGCCGCCGGCCTTGGCCCGGGCCACGATCTCGTCGACCGTGTCGCCCCGGGCCGTGCGGGCGACCAGGACCAGCTCGACCTCGGTCGCCGGGTCGAGGAGCGCCTCCAGCACGGGCATGCGCCCGTAGACGGTCACGACCCGGCCCATGGCCGGGACCGTACCGCTAGAACTCGAAGACGGGCGCGGTCGTGGTGGTCGTGGGCGCCTCGGTCGTCGTGGTGGTGGGCGCCTCGGTCGTGGTGGTGGGGGCGACGGTCGTCGACGTGGTCGGCGCCTCCGTCGTGGTCGTCTCGCACCCGCTGTGCGCCGGGTTGCCCTTGCCGACGCCGTTGTTCCGGTCGCACTCGTAGCCGGCGTTGGCATCGCCGACCGACTGGCCCTTGGGGGCCTTGTTGTCGGCGTTGCCCACGCACCCGTTGCACGGCTTGGCCGCGAAGGCGCTCGGGGCGAACGAGAGGACGAGGGCGCCGGTGGCGCTGGCGACGAGGACGGCGGCACGGCGGCGAGCGTTCATGGCCGGGGTAACGGTCGCTGCCGGCCCCGACTTGAGTTCCAATGGAGTGCGAGTGGAGTGCGAGTGGAGTGCGAGTGGAGTGCCGAGGGTCGTTGACAGAAAAAGGGGGTTCGTCGTACGGTTCTCCCCAACCCACCGGCATGCCGGTCGGGTCTGGCTGGCGTGGCCCCAGGGGGGTTGCGACCAGGGCCCCTACCTCGGTAGCCTTGCTGGTTGCCGTGCGTCGCCTGTTCCCCTGTCAGTTCTCTTGGGGATGTTGCGCGCCTTCGGTGCCCCACCCACCCTCTGCCGGGGAGTTCTAGGTGCCTTCACGCCCTGCCGTTCGGGAGCGCTATTCCTTCGCGAACCTCGATGAGGTTCTCGATCTGCCCGATCTCATCTCGATCCAGCGGTCCAGCTTCGAGTGGTTCCTCCACACGGGTCTGGCCGAGACGTTCCGCGACATCAGCCCGATCGAGGACTTCTCGGGCACGCTGCGCCTCGAGCTGGAGTTCGATCCCGACGACGAGGACCTGAGGCCCCCGCCGAAGTTTTCCGTCGAGGAGTGCAAGGAGAAGGACATGACCTTCTCCGCGCCGATCTTCGTCCGGGCCCGCTTCATGAACGCGAGCACCGGTGAGATCAAGGAGCAGACGGTCTTCATGGGGGACTTCCCGATGATGACCGAGAAGGGCACCTTCATCATCAACGGCACCGAGCGCGTCGTCGTGTCGCAGCTCGTGCGCTCCCCGGGCGTCATCTTCCAGCCGGGCGAGCGGTTCCGCCTCCGGAACCTGGCCAAGCACCAGCTCGTCACCGGCACCATCCACCCCTACCGCGGCGAGTGGATCGAGTTCGACGTCGAGCAGAAGCCGGGCAAGGACGTCACCGCCGGCACCCGCGTCGCCCGCAAGCGCCGCCTCTCGCTGTTCATCCTGCTGCGCGCCCTCGGCTACGACGAGGAGAACCAGCCCGGGTTCCTCGACCGCCTGGTCCGCCACTTCGACTTCCTCGAGGGCCAGTGGGAGAAGGACAAGGAGCTCTTCACCACCCAGGACGAGGCGCTCATCGAGATCTACAAGCGGGCCCG
>JAODBP010000034.1 GCA_025464025.1 Actinomycetes bacterium
GGTAGGCCCGCAGCATCGTGTCCTGGACGGCGTCCTCGGCGGCCTCGTGCTGGCTCAGCCGGCGGAGGGCGTGGGCGTAGAGCGCGTTGTACTGCGTCCGCACGATCGTGTCGAAGGCGCGCTCGTCCCCGGCCTGGTAGGCCCGGACCAGCAGCTTCTCGTCGATCTCGGTGAACGCCATGGATGTCCCGTCTCGGGGCGGCCCCGCAGGTGGCCTGCAAAGGCTAACCGGCACGAGAACCGCCGCCGGGGGCGGTTCGTGACGGACTTCGTTGCTCGTCGCCTATTCGGCGGCGTCGGCCAGGGCCTCGGCCAACGATGGGTGCACGAGGAGGCTCTCGACGATGTCGGTGACCTTGAGCCCGGCGGTCACGGCCAGGGCGAGGACCGAGATCAGCTCGGCCGCGTTGCGGCCCACGATCGAACCGCCGAGGACGACACCGGTGTTCGGGTCGGAGAGGATCTTCACGAAGCCGCGGGGATCGCCCTCGATGAGCGCTTTGGCCGAGGCCGAGAACGGCACCTTCGTCACCCGGATCTTCCGGCCCTCGGCGAAGGCGTCGGCCTCGGCCAGGCCGACGTCGGCGATCTCGGGCTCGGTGAAGATGGCCGAGGCCGCCTTGTCGTAGTCGAGGTGGCGGTGGTCGCGGGTGTGGAGCCCCATCACGTGCTCGGCGATCTTGCGGCCCTGCATGGCGGCGACCGAGGAGAGCGGGAGCTTCCCGGACACGTCGCCGGCGGCGTAGATGTGGGGCACGTTCGACTGGCAGTGGTGGTTGATCGGCACGTAGCCCCCGTCGAGCTCGACGCCGGCCGCCTCGAGGCCGATCGACTCGGAGTTCGGGATGGCGCCGATGGCGAGGAGGGCGTGGCTGCCGGCGACCTGGCGGCCGTCGTCGCAGCGGACGAGCACGCCGTCGTCGTCGCGGTCGATGCCGACGGCGCGGGCACCCTTCATGAGCACGACGCCGCGGTCGAGGAAGTTCTCCTCGAGGGCGGCGGCCACCTCGGCGTCCTTGGCCGGCAGCACCTGCTGGCGCGACACGATCAGCGTCACCTTCGAGCCGAAGCTCGAGAACATGTGGACGAACTCCACGCCGGTGACGCCCGAGCCGACGATGACCAGGTGGCTCGGCAGCTCCTTCGGCGGGTAGGCGTGCCGCGTCGTGAGGATGCGGTCGCCGTCGACCTCGGCCCACTCCGGGATGCGGGGGCGGCTGCCGGTCGAGACCAGCACGGCATCGGCCTCGATGCGCTCGGTGCCGTCGGCCGAGTCGGCCACGACCGTGTTCGGGCCGTCGAGCCGGCCGGTGCCACGGATGATGCGGACGCTCTGGCTCTCGAGCAGCCCGCAGATCGAGCGGTTGAGCCGGCCCTCGATGGCGGCGTTGCGGTCGCGCAGGGCCTCGAAGTCGAGCGTGGCCTCCATCGACGCCAGCCCCATGCCCGCGGCCCGCTTGGTGAGGGCCATGGCCCCACCCGTGGCGATCATGGCCTTCGACGGGATGCAGTCCCACAGGTGGGCGGCGCCGCCGACGATGTCGCGCTCGATCACCGTCACCTCGGCACCGAGGCGGGCCGCGTGCGTGGCCGCCGTGTGCCCGGCCGGCCCACCACCGATGATCACGAAGCGCAGCGCCACGGCGCAAGGCTACCGACCGCCGTCGTTACCATCTGCCGGTGCCGTTCGACGACCTCCTCCGCCGCCTCACCGACCGCCAGGCGAAGGTCGCCGTCCTGGGCCAGGGCTACGTCGGCCTGCCCGTCGCCATGCGGGCGTCGACCGCCGGGTTCGACGTCGTCGGCTTCGACGTGGCCGAGGCCCGCGTCGCCTCGCTGCGGGCCGGCACGTCGTACGTGGAGGACATCCCCGACGCCGAGCTGGCCGCGGCCCTCGCGGCCGGCTACCTCCCGTCGACCGATCCGGCCGACCTCGCCGGGTTCGACATCGCCGTCATCACCGTGCCCACACCGCTGCGGGAGGGCGCGCCCGACCTCACCTACGTCGAGTCGGCCGCCCGGCTCCTCGTACCGGCGCTCCGACCGGGCTGCCTCGTGATCCTCGAGTCGACGACCTACCCGGGCACCACCACCGAGCTGGTCGGACCGGTGCTCGAGGAGTCGGGCCTGCGTGTCGGGCCCGACATCGCCCTCGGCTACTCCCCCGAGCGGATCGATCCGGGCAACCAGCGCTGGACGCTGGTCAACACGCCGAAGGTCGTGTCCGGCGTCGACGACGACTCCCTCCGCGTCGTCGACGCGTTCTACGGATCGTTCGTGGAGAAGACCGTGCCGGTCGGCAGCACCGCGGAGGCCGAGCTGGTGAAGCTGCTCGAGAACACCTTCCGCCACGTGAACATCGCGCTGGTCAACGAGCTGGCGATGTTCGCCCGCGAGCTCGGCGTCGACATCTGGAGCGCCATCGACGCGGCGTCGACCAAGCCGTACGGCTTCAT
Source organism: Actinomycetes bacterium (assembly GCA_025464025.1). Next base: position 2,457 of record JAODBP010000034.1, read on the forward strand.
GCGGTTCACACCCGGGCCCGGCGTCGGCGGCCACTGCCTCCCGATCGACCCGTCGTACCTCTCGTGGCAGGTGAAGCAGCGGCTCGGCCAGTCGTTCCGCTTCGTCGAGCTGGCCAACGACGTCAACGAGCACATGCCCGACCACGTCGCCCAGCGGGTGATGGCCCTGCTCAACCGCGACCGCCGCCCGGTGAACGGCACGCGCGTCCTGCTCCTCGGCCTGGCCTACAAGGCCGGCACGTCCGACTTCCGCGAGTCGCCGTCGATCGCCGTCGCCGACCGCCTGGCCGCCCTCGGCGCCGACCTGCGGGCGTGCGACCCGCACCTGGCCGACGTGAACGTCGCCGACCTGCACGGGCTGCCCCTCGTGCCGTTCTCCGTCGAGGAGCTGGAGGCGGCCGAGCTGGTCGTCGTGCTCGTCGACCACCCGGAGTTCGATCCCGACCTCATCGCGACCCACGCCCCGCTGGTCTTCGACACCAAGGCCGTGCTGCGCGGCCGCGCGTTCCGCGGCGAGCTGCTCTGAGCCTCAGGGCAGCAGGCCCAGCTCCCGCCACCAGGCGACGTAGCGGCGGATGCCCGACGTCAGCGGCACCTGGGGCTGGTACCCGAGCAGGGCGCGCGCCTTGCTGATGTCGGCGACGTAGCGGGTGACCTCGCCGACCCGGGCATCCCCGTACGTGACGTCGGCGGTCCGGTCGAGGGCCAGCTCGAGCAGGTTCACCAGATCGAGGAGCGTGCTCCCCTGGCCGTAGGCGACGTTGACCGTCTCGGTCCGGATCTTGCCGGCCGTGATGGCGTCGATGCCGGCGACCACGCCGCGCACGCAGTCGTCGACGTAGGTGAAGTCGAGCATCTTCCCAGGGCCGAAGACCCGGATCGGCTCGCCGGCGGCGATGCGCTTCAGGAACAGCGGGATGACCCGTTCCATGCGGGCCTCGTCGTTGTCGTAGCGGCCGTAGACGTTGCTGAACCGGAACACCAGGACCGGCAGCTCGTAGCACCGGGCGTAGGAGTAGAAGAGCGCCTCGCCGGCCAGCTTGCTCGCCGAGTACGGGCTCTCGGCCACGACGAAGTCGGCCATGCCCTCCTCGGTGACGTGGCGGTGGATGTCGCCGTAGACCTCGCGGCTCGAGCCGAACACGACGGGGCTCCCGGTGGCCCGGGCCACCTCGAGCGCGGCCGAGGCCATCTGGATGTTCTCGAGCGCCTTGCCAGGCTCGAGCACGAGCTCGTGGACCTTCGCGTAGGCCGCGAGGTGCACGATGCAGTCGGGCTTCCACGGCGGCGACCAGCTCCCGGGCCGGGCCGAGAGCTCGACCAGGTCGACGATCTCGGTGGGGACCTCGGACGTCCACGTGTTGGGCCGCCGGTCGATGCCGTGCACCTCGTCGCCGCGGGCCAGGAGCGCCAGGGCGAGGTTGGTGCCGATCTGGCCCGAGGACCCGGTGATGAGGACGCGCACGACCGCAGCCTACGAGGGGCGCCGCGCCCCGGCGGTCAACCTGGCAGCAGCGCGGCCACGGTCGCCACCGCCACGGCCGTGACCGAAGCCTCGCCGCCGACGATGACGAGCTGGGTGAGCCCGCCCGTGCCCTGGATCCACGACGTGACGGCGGGGGTGCTGGCGCTCTTGCCGTCGACGAGCAGCAGCACGGCGCCCTGAGCGGCCGCCGCCGGTCCGGCGGCCAGGGCATCGGGCCAGTCGACACCGGTGGCCAGCCACGTGCGCTTGGCGTTGGCACCGGTCGCCGCCGCCACCGCCGCCACCAGCTTCGAGGTCTCGTACCGGTTGGCGCCGGCCAGCCGCGTCACGGCCCTGGTGCCGACCCGCAACGACGCCAGCACGGCATCGCTGACCATCGACGCGTCCCCGATCACCGTCACGTTGGTCACGCCGAGGGCGGTCAGCGCCTGGCTGGTGGTCGCCGGCACGGTCGTCTTGTCGACGAGGAGGATCGGCGCCTTCGTCAGCGCGGCGAGGCCCGACACGGCCACCGCCGAGGGCCAGTCGGTGGCCTGCACGACGTACGCGCTCGTGCTGCCGAGCTCCTGGGCGATGAGCCGCGCCGTGTCGTAGCGGGTCGCGCCGGCCAGCCGGCGCACGTCGCTGATGCCGAGGCCCTGGAGGGCGGTGGCCACGGCCGGCGACAGGGCGCTGCTGCCCCCCGCCAGCCAGACGGTCGTGGCCCCGAGTCGGCGGATCTCGGCGCTCACCGCCGGGTCGAGGGCGGTCGAGCCGGTGAGCAGCACCGGCGCCGAGAACCGGCCGGCCAGCGGCGCGGCACCGAGGGCGTCGGCGTACGAGTCGGCCCGGGCCAGCACGACCGTGTCGGCCGCGGCGTGGGCCTTCTTCGACAGGGCGACGGCGGTGGCGATCCGGTTGGCGCCGGCCACCCGCTCGGGCACGACCTTGGTGCTGAACGTGACGGCGAGGGCGTCGAGCAGGGCGGCGGCGTCGACCCGGCCGTGGGCGGCGGGCCCGTTCAGCAGCGGGACCGACGTGTCGTACAGCGCCTGCTCGATGGCGGCCGGGGGTGCCGTCGGGAAGGCCGACAGGGCGAGGCCGATGATGCCGGCGACGGCGGGCGCGGCGAACGAGGTGCCGCACTCGTCGTCGTAGGTGCCGCCCGGTGCCGTCGTCCGCACGCAGCCCGGCGCGGTGAGGTCGGCCCACGGGCCCCGGAACGTCCAGGTGTAGGCGGCATCGGACTCGTTGGTGGCGGCCACGCCGATCACGCCGTCGGTGGCCGCCGGGTACTGCGGCACCGTGAGGTCCTGGACCACCTTGGTCTGGTTGCCGGCGGCGGCGACGACGATGACGCCGGCGGCCCGGGCCTGGGCGATGGCGACGTCGAGCGTGGTCGACGTCTTGTCGCCGGCCAGGGAGAGGTTGATCACGTCGGCGCCGTGGGTCGTGGCCCACTGGATGCCGGAGGCGACCGAGGCGCTGGTGCCCGAGCCGTTGGCGCCGAGGGAGCGGACCGGGAGGATCTTGCAGCCCCAGCAGTAGCCGGCGATGCCCTGGGCGTTGTTGCCCCGCCCGGCGATCACGCCCGCGACGCCGGTGCCGTGGCCGGCCGGGTCGCCGGTCTTCCCGTCGTTGATGAAGTCGGCGCCGCTGAGGACGGCGCCGGCCAGGTCCGGGTGGGTGGCATCGACGCCGGTGTCGACCACCGCCACGATGGCCGAGGCGTCCCCGGTCGTGCGGCTCCACGCCTCGGGCGCCCGGGTCTTGGCCAGGCCCCACTGCTTGCCGAACTCGGGGTCGTTCGGCGTCACCTGCGCGGTGGCGTGCATCGGCACGTCGACCTCGGCCCACGCCACGCCGGGCTGGTCCTGGGCCGCGGCCACGGCCGACGCCGCGGTGGCGGCCGGCACCTCCTGCACCACGAAGGAGCCGTCGGGGTGGCCGATGATGATGTCGGTGGTGCCGCCGGCCGAGGCCGGAGCGGCGATGGTCAGGACGCCCAGCGCCGCGACGATGAGAGCGAGCAGTCGGCGACGCACTTGTGCATCATCGACCATGGGCGGCGCCACTGGAGCGCGGATCGCCTCATAATCTCCTCACGATGACCCTGGGCGAAGGCGAGCTGGCCCGCATCGGCCTCACGGTGTCGTGCCGTGACACCGATGCCATCCCGAAGGTGCCCGGTGCCGGCGAGGTCGTCGACGGCGTGCAGCTCATGCACAACGGGGTCAAGGTGGTCGAAGGCGGCTACTACGGCGACTGGATGACCGAGGTCATCCGCGTCCTGCGCGGCCACCACGAGCCGCAGGAGGAGGTGGCCTTCCACGCCGTCGTCGAGCGGCTGGCGGCCACGACCGGCGACGCGCCGGTCATGGTCGAGCTCGGCGCGTTCTGGGCCTACTACTCGCTCTGGTTCAAGCAGCGGCTCCCCCAGGGCCGGGCCTACCTGGTCGAGCCCGATCCCGCCTACCTCGACGTCGGCCGCCGCAACTTCGAGCTCAACGGCTTCGAGGGCACGTTCCACCAGGCCGCCATCGGCCGGGCGAAGGCGGCGCCGGCGCCCTTCGAGTGCGAGAGCGACGGCCAGACGAGGCCGGTGCCGGTCGAAGGCCTGGCGTCGATCCTCGATCGGTTCCATCTGCCGTTCGTCGACGTGCTGTTCAGCGACATCCAAGGCTTCGAGTGGCCGCTCCTCGACGGCGGGCGCGACGTGCTCGCCGGCGGCCGCATCCGGTTCCTCGTCGTGTCGACGCACCACCACGTGATCAGCGGCGACCCGCTCACCCACCAGCGCTGCCTCGAGCTGCTGCGGGAGGTCGGCGCCCACGTGATCCTCGAGCACACCGTCGCCGAGTCCTACAGCGGCGACGGACTGATCGTGGTGTCGTTCGACGAGCGCGACCGCGACCTCGAGGTCGTGGCCAGCCGGTGCCGGGTCGGCAGCTCGTGGTTCGGCGATCCGCTGAAGGACCTCGAGCAGGCCTACCGCGAGCTCGGGAAGCTGTAGCGAGCGGGCCTGGACCTATCGAGTGGGTACGAACATCCCGAACTCGTCGCGCAGGGCATCGCTGACCTCGCCCAGGGTCGCCTTGGCCTTGAGCGCGGCCCGCATGGGGTGGAGCAGGTTCTGGGTGCCCCGGGCCGCGGCCTTGACGTCCTCGATCAGGGCGGCGACCTCGGCGTTGTCGCGCCGCTCGCCGGCCTTGAGGGTCCGGACCTTGGTGGCCTGGGCCTCCTGGAACTTCGGGTCGATCGGGAAGACGTCGGCCGGATCGGCGACGTCCTCGACGTACTTGTTCACCCCGACGATCACCTTCTCGCCGTCGTCGATGGCCTTGGTGTAGGCGTACGCGGCGTTCTCGATCTCGTCCATCTGGAAGCCCTGCTCGATGGCCGCGACCGCGCCGCCGAGCTCGTCGATCTTCTCGATGTACTCCCAGGCGAGCCGCTCGATCTCGTCGGTCATCGACTCGATGAAGTAGGAGCCGGCGAGGGGGTCGGGCGTGTCGACCACGCCGGTCTCGCTGGAGATGACCTGCTGGGTGCGCAGGGCCAGGCGGGCCGAGCGCTCGGTGGGCAGGCCGAGGGCCTCGTCGAAGCCGTTCGTGTGCAGCGACTGGGTGCCGCCGAGCACCGCGGCGAGCGCCTGCATCGCCACGCGGATCACGTTGACCTCGGGCTGCTGCGCGGTGAGCGTCGAGCCCCCGGTCTGGGTGTGGAACCGCAGGAGGGCCGACTTCTCGCTCTTGCACTGGAACCGCTCGGTCATGATCCGGTGCCACATGCGACGGGAGGCGCGGAACTTGGCGATCTCCTCGAAGAAGTTGTTGTGGCCGTTCCAGAAGAACGACAGCCGCGGGGCGAACTCGTCGACGTCCATGCCGGCGTCGATGGCGGCCTGCACGTAGGCGATGGCGTTGGCCAGCGTGAACGCGATCTCCTGCACGGCCGTCGAGCCAGCCTCGCGGATGTGGTAGCCGGAGATCGAGATCGTGTTCCACGACGGGATGCGCTCGGCGCAGTAGGCGAAGAGGTCGGTGATGAGCCGCATCGACTGCCGGGGCGGGTAGATGTACGTGCCCCGGGCGATGTACTCCTTCAGCAGGTCGTTCTGGACCGTGCCGCCGCCGATCGACTTCGAGTCGACGCCCTGCTCCTCGGCCACCAGTTCGTAGAGCAGCAGGAGGATGGGCGCCGTCGAGTTGATCGTCATCGACGTGGTGACCTTCTCGAGCGGCATGCCGTCGAGCAGCTGGCGCATGTCCTCGAT
>JAODBP010000058.1 GCA_025464025.1 Actinomycetes bacterium
ACGGCGACCTGGCGTCCAACCAGCTCAACTGGCAGTGGGTGGCCGGCACGGGCATCGATGCCGCGCCGTTCCACCGGGTGTTCAACCCCACGCTGCAGCAGGAGAAGTTCGATCCCGAGGGGGCCTACGTGGCCCGCTGGGTCGACGACGACGTCGAGCCCATCGTCGACCACACGGTCGAGCGGGCCGAGGCTCTGAAGCGGTGGGACGAGGCGAGCCACCGGTAGATTCGCCCCATGCCCGACCGTCCGCCGCCTGACCCCGCCAAGCTCCTCTCGCAGTGGATGGAGTGGGAGAAGGGCGAGACGCCGCCGGGCCGGGTGATGGCCAACTTGAAGACCGGCGGGCTCCGCGACGTGCTCGAGGCGCTCGCCGCCGCCGCCAAGGAGCAGGCCTCCTAGCGGTGGCCGAGCTGACCGAGCGCGGCGGCGACCAGGTCATCCCGCGCCCGGGCGACTGGCGGCCGGGGCCGGCGGCGCCGTGGGCCGAGCTCACCGAGCGCGAGCGCCACGTCGACGTCGACCGGCTGCTCCGGGCGCTGCGCGCCGCGCCGCCGCCGGCGGCCCTGCCGCCCTCGGACCGCCGACCCTCGGCCGTGCTCGTGCCCGTCTTCGAGGACGGTGGTGAGGCCTGGATGGTGCTCACCCGCCGGGCCCAGCACATGCGGAACCACCGGGGCGAGGTGTCGTTCCCGGGCGGCCGGCAGGACGACGGCGAGGCGCTCGTCGACACGGCCAAGCGCGAGGCGCTCGAGGAGATCGGGCTCGACCCCCGCAGCGTCGAGGTCGTCGCCGAGCTCGACCACCTCTTCACGATCTCGAGCGGAGCGCCGATCGTGCCGTTCGTCGGCATCCTCCCCGGCCGGCCGTCGGCGCTGGTGCCGAACCCCGACGAGGTCGAGCTCATCCTCACGCTGCCGATCCGCGAGCTGCTGCTCGACGAGACCTACCACGGCGAGCAGTGGGACCTCTGGGGGAGCGACCACGAGATGGCGTTCTTCGATGTCGTCGGCGACACCATCTGGGGCGCCACCGCCCGCATCCTGCACAACCTGCTGTCGAGGGTCCTGGCCACGCCTTAGCGGGCGAACAGGGCGACGAGCACCGGTGCCACGACGAGCGCCGGGAGCATCGACGCCACCCGGACCGGGCGCAGCTCCAGCAGCCGGAGGCCGATGCCGGCGATGAGCACGCCGCCGGTCGCCTCGAGCTCGGCGACCATCCGGGTGGTGAGGAAGGCGTCGCCGGCGAACACGCCGAGCACGGTGAACCCGCCCTGGACGACCAGCACGGTCAACGCGCTGAACGCCACGCCCCAGCCGAAGGCGGCGGCGTAGACGACGGCCACGACGCCATCGAGCGCCGACTTCACGATGAGCAGCTGGTTGTCGCCGGAGATGCCGTCGCGCAGCGAGCCGACGATGGTCAGGGCGCCCACGCAGAACGTGAGGCTGGCCGTCACGAAGCCGAGCACGAACCGGTCGTCGCCCTCCCGCGCCGCCCGTCGCCGGAGCCGCTCGCCGAGCGAGTCGAGGCGGCCCTCGATGTCGAGCGCCTCACCGGCCACGGTGCCGATGACGAGGGCGAAGACGACGAACACGGCGTTGTGGGTCTCGAGGAAGCCGGCCACGCCGACGCAGATCGTGAGCAGTCCGATGGCGTCGAGCACCGTGGTGCGCAGCCGCTCGGGCAGCCGCCCGCCGATGAGCAGGCCGAGCGTCGTGCCGGCGAGCACGGCGGCCACGTTGACGAACGTCCCCAAGCCGCGCACGGCCCGCAGGCTAGGGCTCAGATGGGTGTCGAAGGCGGTGAGCAGGGGAACACCTGCAGCATGTACATCGGCCTCGGCACCCTCCTCATCGTCATCCTCCTCCTCATCCTCATCTTCTAACCAGACCCCTCGTGGCCGCCTCCCCGGCGGCCACGACCGCGTCTCTCCGGCCACCCGGCCCCTACAGTTGCCGGGTGGCCGAGGTCGAGATCGGGATTGGCAAGTCCGCACGACGGGCCTACGGGCTGGCGGACATCGCCATCGTGCCGAGCCGGCGGACGCGGGACCCGGAGGACGTCGACCTCTCGTGGGAGATCGACGCGTTCACGCTCGACCTGCCGCTCATGGCCTCGGCCATGGACGGTGTGGTCAGCCCGGCCACGGCCGTCGAGATCGGCCGGCTCGGCGGCATCGCCCCGCTGAACCTCGAGGGCCTCTGGACGCGCTACGCCGACCCGGAGCCGCTGTTCCAGGAGATCGCCGAGCTGTCCGACGAGAAGGCCACGGCGCGGATGCAGGAGATCTACCGCCAGCCGATCGACGAGGACCTCGTGGTGCAGCGCATCCGCGAGATCAAGGAGGCCGGCTACACGTCCGCTGCCGCGGTGACGCCGCAGCGCACGACCGCTCTGGTGCCGCGGGCCCTGGCCGCCGAGGTCGACCTGCTGGTCATCCACGGCACGGTCGTGTCGGCCGAGCACAAGTCGAAGACGTCGGAGCCGCTGAACCTCAAGAAGTTCATCCGTGAGCTGCCGATCCCGGTGATCGTCGGTGGCTGCGCCTCGTACCAGGCCGCGCTGCACCTCATGCGCACCGGCGCGGCGGGCGTCCTCGTCGGCGTGGGCCGGGGCAACGCCTCGACCACCCGCGACGTCCTGGGCGTGGGCGTGGCCCAGGCCACCGCGGTGGCCGACGCCAAGGGCGCCCGCATGCGCCACCTCGACGAGACCGGCGTCTACTGCCACGTCATCGCGGATGGCGGCATGGCCACCGGCGGCGACATCGCCAAGGCCATCGCCTGCGGCGCCGACGCCGTGATGGTCGGCTCGCCCCTCGCTGCCGCCCGGGAGGCCCCGGGACGGGGCTTCCACTGGGGCAACGCCGCCGTGCACCCGACCCGGCCCCGGGGTGCTCGCCTCGATGTCGGCACGCTGGGCACCCTCGAGGAGATCCTCCTCGGCCCGGCCCACGACGACGACGGCCGGCTCAACCTGTTCGGCGCCCTGCGCCAGGCGATGGCCCTCACCGGCTACGAGAACGTCAAGGAGTTCCAGAAGGCCGAGGTCGTGGTGACTGGATCCGGCGTCAGTTCGTCGTAGGATTGCGCATGGCCCCCTCGCACAGCGTCCCCTTCGAGGAGAAGTTCGGCCGTGAAGGGCTGACCTTCGACGACGTGCTCCTGGTGCCGGCAGCCTCCGAGGTCCTGCCGGCCGAGGCGTCGACCACCACCCGCTTCACCCGCAACGTCACCGTGAACATCCCGCTGGTCTCGGCGGCCATGGACACGGTCACCGAGGCCCGCCTGGCCATCGCCATGGCCCGCCAGGGCGGCATCGGCGTCATCCACCGCAACCTCTCGATCGAGGACCAGGCCGCCGAGGTCGACCGGGTCAAGCGCTCGGAGTCGGGGATGATCAGCGAGCCCGTCACCGTCGCCCCGACGGCGTCGATCGCCGAGGCCATGGACGTCATGGCCCACTTCCACATCTCGGGCGTGCCGGTCACCGACGACGCCGGGAAGCTCGTCGGGATCATCACGAACCGCGACCTGCGCTTCCTCGAGGCCAGCGACCGCCCGGTCTCCGAGGCCATGACCTCCGAGGGGCTCGTCACCGGCCGTCAGGGCACCACGCTCGACGAGGCCAAGCTCATCCTCGGCAAGCACCGCATCGAGAAGCTGCCGATCGTCGACGCCAACGGGATCCTCACCGGGCTCATCACGGTGAAGGACATCCAGAAGCGCATCGACTACCCGAACGCCACCAAGGACGAGCGGGGCCGCCTCCGGGTCGCCGCCGCCGTCGGCACGTCGGCCGACGCCTTCGACCGGGTCGCCGCCCTGGTCGAGCGGGGCGTCGACGTGATCGTCGTCGACACCGCCCACGGCCACGCCCGCACCGTGCTCGAGACGGTGTCGAAGGTGAAGGCGAACTGGGACATCGACGTGATCGCCGGCAACGTCGCCACCGGGGCCGCCACCGAGGCGCTCATCGGCGCCGGGGCCGACGCCATCAAGGTCGGCATCGGGCCGGGTTCGATCTGCACCACCCGGGTCGTGGCCGGCATCGGCGTGCCCCAGATCACCGCCATCTTCGACTGCGCCCAGGTGGCTCGCCTCCACGGGGTGCCGATCATCGCCGACGGCGGTGTGCAGTTCTCGGGCGACGTGGCCAAGGCCCTCGCCGCCGGCGCCGACACCGTGATGGTGGGCAACGCCCTCGCCGGCGTCGACGAGTCGCCGGGCGAGATCGTCGTGCAGGCCGGCGAGCGGTTCAAGGAGTACCGGGGCATGGGCTCGCTGGGCGCCATGCAGGGCCGGTCGTTCTCCAAGGACCGCTACTTCCAGGGCTCGGTCGAGAGCGGCAAGGTCGTGCCCGAGGGGATCGAAGGCCGGGTGCCCTACAAGGGTCCCCTCGGCAACGTGCTGCACCAGCTCGTCGGCGGTCTCCGCCAGGCCATGGGCTACTGCGGTGCCCACACGATCGAGGAGCTCCAGACGAACAGCCGGTTCATCAAGATCAGCCCGGCCAGCCTGCGCGAGAGCCACCCCCACGACGTCATGATCACCAAGGAAGCCCCCAACTACCGTGTCTGAGTCCTTCGACACCGTCCTGGTCGTCGACTTCGGCGCCCAGTACGCGCAGCTCATCGCCCGTCGGGTCCGTGAGGCGCACGTCTACTCCGAGATCGTCCCGCACTCGATCACGGCCGAGGAGATCCGGGCCAGGAACCCGGTCGGCGTGATCTTCAGCGGTGGCCCGGCATCGGTCCACCAGGAGGGCGCGCCCCGCATCGACGAGGCCGTCTACGACCTCGGGACCCCGGTGCTGGGCATCTGCTACGGCGCTCAGCTCGTGGCCCTCCAGCTCGGTGGCGAGGTGGCCAAGACCGGGCGGGGCGAATACGGCCGCACGTCGCTCACCATCGAGGCGGAGTCGGTGCTGTTCGGGCACGACCAGCCCGAGGAGCAGCCGGTCTGGATGAGCCACTTCGACACCCTGACCCAGGCCCCGCCCGGGTTCGTGGTGACGGCCCGGACGGCCGACACGCCGGCGGCGGTCATCGAGTCGGTGGAGCGGAAGATCTACGGCATGCAGTTCCACCCCGAGGTGGGGCACACCCCGCACGGGCAGGAGATGCTCAAGCACTTCCTCTACGACGTGTGCCAGGCCCGTCCCACCTGGACGATGTCCTCGGTGATCGAGACCCAGGTCGAGCTCATCCGCAAGCAGGTGGGCAGCGAGCGGGTCATCTGCGCCCTCTCCGGCGGGGTCGACTCGGCCGTGGCGGCGCTGCTCGTGCACAAGGCTGTCGGCGACCAGTTGACCTGCGTCTTCGTCGACCACGGGCTGCTGCGCAAAGGCGAAGCGGAGCAGG
>JAODBP010000124.1 GCA_025464025.1 Actinomycetes bacterium
GGCGTCGACCTCACCGGCAAGCGCACCTACGAGTTCGTCCGGGCCGGTGTGGCCCACGCGCCCGAGGGTCGCTCGGTGTTCAGCTCGCTCAGCGTCGAGGAGAACCTCACGCTCTCGTTCCGCCGCATCTTCGGCCGGCGCGGCGTGCGCTCACGGCTCGAGCTGGCCTTCGAGCTGTTCCCGGTGCTCGGGCGCCGCCGCGGCCAGATCGCAGGCACGCTCTCCGGCGGCGAGCAGCGCATGCTCTCGATGGCCCGCGTCATGGTCGAGGTGCCCAAGGTCCTGATCGCCGACGAGCTCTCGCTGGGCCTGGCGCCGATCATCGTCGACGAGCTCTACGAGAGCCTCCGGAAGCTGCGGGACGAGGGGACGTCGCTGCTCATCGTCGAGCAGCAGGTCGGCCACGCCCTCCGGCTCTGCGACCGGGTCGCCGTCCTCGACCACGGCACCGTCTCGTGGACCGGCTCGGCGGCCGACGCCGTCGACGTCGTCAGCCAGGCCTTCGACCCGGCCCACTGAGCGCCCTCAACGCAAGGACGGGGGCGCCTGCGGCGCGGACCGAGATGGCTTCGCGTGCGGCGGCCGGAGGCCGCGAGATCGAGCCTTCGGCCGCCTGACCCAGTTGCGGCCCCGGCCGCCGTCCGCACGGTGTTCTCGGGGCTCCGACCTGGTCCGGATCGACGGCGGCTTCGGGGCCGAACTGGGCCAGCCGTCCTCTCGGCACTGTTCCTTTCTCAGCCCGCCGGGCGGGGCGCGACGGTGACCGACGGGATGCGGGCGCTGGCGCCGAGCCGGAGCACGGTGTCGACGACCTGGACCAGCTCGCCCACGTCCATGAGGGTCCCGGCGATGTACTTGCGGGCGAACCACTCCGTGCCGAACCGGCCGGCGAGGTCGGGGTCCCAGCCGTTGGCGAACTCGGTCATCGAGTCGCCCTCGCCGCCGGCGCAGTCGCCGACGATCACGCGGGTGAACCCGACGCCGGCGTGCTCGGCGTTCCACGCCTCGACGAGCTTGTCGAGGGCGGCCTTGCTCACGGCGTAGGCGCCGAGGCCGGGCCAGGGTGCCGTCTGGGACGCGCTCACCGACGAGAGGTAGACGGCGGCGCCGCTGGAGGCCTGGAGGTGGGGCAGGGCGGCGGCGGTGGTGAGCGACGCCCCGATGACGTTGGTGTCGAACGTGGCCCGCCAGGTCTCGAGGTCGACGTCCTCGATCGGGCCCAGCGGGCCGATGCCCGGCGTGTACACCAGGGCGTCGATGCCGCCGAGGCTGGCGGCCGCCTCGGCGATGGCCGACGTCACCGACGCCGGGTCGGTGACGTCGCAGGCGATGGTGATCGAGCCCGGGCCGGCCTCCTTGGCCGCGTCGGTCAGCTTGTCGACCCGGCGGGCGAGGAGCGCGACCTGGGCGCCCCGCTGGGCCAGGCCGACGCCGATGCAGCGGCCGAGGCCGCTCGAGGCACCGACCACCACCGCCCTCATGAGGTCACCACCGGGAGGTGCTCCCAGCCGCGGACGGTCGAGGTGCGGGCCTGGACGGCGCCGTCCCAGTCGACGTCCCACGTCGGGAAGCGCTTGAGCACCTCCTCGAGCGCCACCCGGCCCTCCATGCGAGCCAGCGCGGCACCGAGGCAGAAGTGGATGCCGTAGCCGAACGAGAGGTGGTGGTCGATCTTCCGGTGGATGTCGAACGACTCGCCGTCGGCGAACTTCCGCTCGTCGCGGTTGGCCGAGCCGTTGAGCAGGACCAGGGCGCTCCCGGCCGGGACGACCTGCCCGTGGTGCTCGACGTCCTCCAGCACGTACCGCGAGTTCACCGGTGACGGGGCCTCGTAGCGCAGCAGCTCCTCGATGGCGCCCCGCATCAGGGACGGGTCGGCGGCCAGCTCGGCTCGCTGGTCGGGGTGCTCGGCGAGCACCTTGCCGGCCCAGCCGATGAGCTTGGTGGTGGTCTCGTTCCCGGCGGCGGCGAGCAGGTTCACGTAGTTGAGGACCTCCTCCCGGGTGAGCGTGCGGCGCTCACCGTCGAGGTCGTCGTACTCGGCGTTGAGCAGCTCGGTCATCAGGTCGTCGGACGGGTTCTCCGCCCGCCACTCGATGTAGTCGGCGAAGGCGCTGGCCTGGAGGTCGGAGTACGCGTTGCTGACGTCCGGCATCTCGCCGTCGGCCAGGCGGAGGCCCTCGTCGATCTGGTGGCGGATGGCCAGCTGGTCCTGCTCCGGGATGCCGAGGAGCATGCCGATCGTCTTCATCGGGATCGGGGCGCCGACGTCGTCGATGAAGTCGAAGCCGCCGGACCCGACGAGCGGGTCGAGGCTGCGGGCGCAGAACTCGCGCACCTGCGGCTCGATGGCCGCCATCTTCTTCGGCGTGAACACCCGGGAGAGGAGCCCGCGGTGCAGCGTGTGGCCCATCGGGTCCTCGAAGATGATCGAGCCCGGCGGGATGTCCATGTCGGCCTTGATCAGCTCGAGGACGGTGCCCCTCGCCGAGCTGTAGCGCCTCCAGTCGACCCACGCCTTCTCGACGTCGTCGAACCGGCTGAGGGCGTAGAAGTCGTACTTCTCGTTGTAGTAGAGCGGCCGCTCGTCCCGCAGCCGCTTCCAGATCGGGTACGGATCGGTGTCGATCTCGAAGTCGTACGGGTCGTAGTACAGCTCGGACGCCGTCGCGGTCATCGCTCCCCCTCGGTTTTGCCCTGCGTTGAAATAGTTAGCGGTTTCGGCGCAGGGCGCAAGGCCCTCTCCGTATGCTCCGGTCCGTGAAGGCCTCGATCGCCGTCGCCGCCGAGCTCCGGTCGCGCATCGCTCGCGGCGTGCTGGCCGCCGACGCGCCGCTCCCGGTGGAGGACGACCTCGCCGTCGAGCTCGGGTGCTCGAAGCCCGTCGTGCGCGAGGCGCTCCGGATCCTGGAGACCGAGGGCCTCGTCGAGGTCCGCCGCGGCGTCGGCGGCGGGGCGCGCGTCCGGCACCCGTCGATCTACGACGCGGCCAAGACGATGGGCGTCTACCTCCAGATCGGCGACGTGGCCGTGCTCGACGTGTGGACGGCGCGCGACCGGATCATCGCCGCCGCCGTCGAGCGGCTCGCCGGCGGTGGGGTCGATCTCGCGCCCCTCGTCGCCGCGGTCGACGCCCTCGCCGCCAACGTCGGCGACATGCCGGCGTTCAACGCCAACATGCTCGACGTGGGTGAGATCGCCGTGCACGCCGCCGGCAACGCCACCGAGCACGCCCTCGTAGCCGCCCTCCGCCACATCGTCGCGGCCGAGGTCACGGTGGCGGCGGCCCGGGTCGAGGACCCGGTGGGGCTGGGCTACGCCACCCGCGAGGAGGCGGCGATCGCCGAGGCCTGGCGGCGCACCGTGGGACACGTCCGCGGCGGCCGTCCCCGGGCCGCCCGGCAGGCGTACGAGCGCCAGGCCGACGCGCTGCGGGCCCTGGTGGGCGCGTCGATGGCCGGTGCGACCGTGGGAGACGCTGCCGTCCTCCTCTGATCGGGACATGACCCTCCCCCCGAGTTGAGATGACCATTACAGTAGGGGAAGAGGACCGTTCTCGCCTACCGGAAGGATCCCTCGGATGCGCCTCGGTTTGATGATCGGCCCGGAGCGGGGTCGGTACTCGTCGAAGCTCGACCGGCTGCGCGCCGACGCCCGGTGGGCCGAGGAGGCCGGGATGGCGACGATCTGGATCCCGCAGATCCCCGACGAGCTCGACGCCCTCACCGCCGCCGCCCTCGTCGGCGTGGAGACGACGACGATCGAGATCGGCACCGCCGTCGTCCCGGTGCAGCCGCGGCACCCGATCGCCCTGGCCCAGCAGGCCCTGTCGACGCAGGCGGCGTGCGGCGGCCGGCTGGCCCTCGGCCTCGGCGTGTCGCACCACTGGATCATCGACGAGATGCTCGGGCTGCCCTACGAGCGCCCGGTGGCCACCATGCGGGCCCACCTCGACGTGCTCGACCAGGCGCTCGCCGGCCCGGGCCCGGTCGACGTCGAGAACGAGCTGTTCCGGGTGCACAACCCGCTCGACATCACCGACCTCGCGCCGACGCCGGTGCTCATCGCCGCCCTCGGGCCCAACATGCTCCGGCTCTGCGGCGAGCGCACCGACGGCACCATCCTCTGGATGGCCGACGAGAAGGCGATCGGCTCGCACGTCGTGCCCAACCTGGCCAAGGCGGCCGAGGGGGCCGGCCGGCCGATGCCGCGCGTGGTCGCCGGCATCCCGGTGTGCCTGTGTGGCGACGACGAGGTCGACGTGGCCGTGGCCCGGACCAACCGGATCCTGTCCGAGGCCGAGGTCTCGCCCAACTACCAGGCCCTGCTCGACCGGGGTGAGGCCCGCCAGGTGGGCGACCTCCTCGCCGCCGGCAGCGAGTCGACGATCGAGAAGCGGTTGCGGGCCTTCGCCGACGCCGGGGTCACCGACCTCTCCTTCCGCGTGGTGCCGATCGGGGAGGGCCGCGACGAGCTGCTCGCCTCGATGCGCCGCACGCGCGCCTACCTGGCGTCGTTCGCCGGGTCGCTCTCGTGAGGGCGGTGCGTGGGCTCGGCGGGCAGCCGGTCGTCATCGACGTCGACGAGCCGCCGGGGGAGGGTGAGCTGCTCTCCATGCGAGCGGTGGGGATCTGCGGCTCCGACCTCAGCTACCTGCGGTTCGGCGCCGAGCGCATCGTCGGCCACGAGCTCGTCGGCGTCCGCGCCGACGGGACGGCGGTGGCGGTCGAGGGGCTCTACGGCTGCGGGACCTGCCCGCACTGCCTCGACGGCCAGTACAACCTGTGCGGCGAGGCCACCAAGCACGCCCTCGGCATGTTCGAGGACGGGGGCATGGTCGAGCAGTTCCGGGCGCCGGCGGTGCGCCTCGTCGAGCTGCCCGCCGGGCTCGACGTGGCCGACGGCTCGCTGGTCGAGCCGGCCGCGGTGTCGTGGCACGGCGTGCGGGTGGCGGGCACCGGCCCGGGCATGCGCGTCGCCGTGGTGGGCGGGGGTTCCGTCGGGCTTCTGGCGGTGGCCGCAGCCCAGGCCCAGGGCGCCGAGGAGGTCGGGCTCGATGCCCGCTACGACCACCAGCGGGAGGTCGGCGAGCGCTTCGGGGCCACCGAGCCGAGCGGCCTCTACGACGTGGTGATCGAGGCGGCCGGCTCGGCGAGCTCGCTGCAGCGGTCGGTCGAGCTGCTCGCCCCCGGCGGCACGATCTCGATCCTCGGCGTGCACTTCGGCGGGCTCGACGTGCCCTACACCTCGCTGCTCAACAAGGAGGCCAGGCTCGTCGCCTCCATGGGCTACTGCGCCCACGAGGGCGGCCGCGACATGCAGCAGGCGGCCGAGCTGCTGGCCGCCAGGCCGGAGGTCGCCGACGCGCTCGTCACCCACCGGTTCCCGCTCGAGGACGCGGTCGAGGCGTTCCGGGTCGCGGCCGACCGCAGCTCGGGTGCCATCAAGGTCGTGGTGGAGGTCGGCTGATGCTCCTCGACCCTCGCGACCAGTTCCACGTCGGCATCGTCGTCGACGACTTCGAGGCGGCCCGCACGTTCCTCACCGAGACGAGCGGCTACGAGTGGGGCTCCGACGTCCAGCTCGAGTACACGACGCTCGTCCCCGGCGGGTCGGTCACCTACCAGCAGCGCCTCCAGTACTCGATCTCCGAGCCCCGGCTCGAGCTCGTCCAGGCCGTCGCCGGCACGCCCCTGCAGCCCAGCAGCTCGGGGTTGCACCACCTCGGCTACTGGTGCGGCGACGTCGCCGGCGCCACCGTCGAGCTGGCGACCAGGGGCTGGGCGTGGGAGTGCGGTGGCAACCTGCCCGACGGCTCGCCCGGCTGGGCCTACTGCTTCAACCCGGCCGGCATGCGGATCGAGCTGGTGGCCACGGCCATGCAGCCGGCGATGGAGGGTCTGTGGTGCCGATGACCGAGCGGTCGATCGAGAAGGTCGCCATCGTGACCGGGGGCGCCTCCGGCATCGGCCTCGGGATCAGCCAGCGGCTGGCGGCCGACGGCGCCAAGGTCGCCATCCTCGACCGCAACGGCGAGGAGGCCGAGCGCCAGGCTGCCGAGCTCCGGGCCGGTGGCCACGAGGCGATGGCGGTCGAGGTCGACGTCGCCGACCGGGCCAGCGTCGAGCGAGCCGTCGACGAGGTGCGGGCCGCCTACGGGCCGATCACGATCCTGGTGAACAACGCCGGGATGGAGGGCTTCCAGAAGTTCCTCGAGATCACGACCGAGACGTGGGAGCGGTTGCTGGCGGTGAACCTCACCGGCACGTTCCACTGCTGCCAGGTGGTGCTGCCCGACATGATCGCCGCCGGCTGGGGCCGCATCGTGAACATCTCGTCGTCGAGCACCCACAGCGGGCAGCCGCTGATGGCCCACTACGTGGCCTCGAAGTCCGGCATGGTCGGGCTCACCAAGAGCCTCGCCCTCGAGTTCGGCCCGAAGGGGATCACGGTGAACACGATCCCGCCCGGGTCGATCGACACGCCGATGAGCCGGCGCAACGAGGAGCTGGGGCGCCTCGGCCCGGGCGGCATGGCGGAGGCGGCCAAGCGCACGCCCGTGCGGCGGGTCGGCACGCCGGACGACATCGCGGCGGCCTGCTCCTTCCTGTGCCGGGAGGAGTCGGGCTACATCACCGGCCAGGTCATCGGCGTCAACGGCGGCCGGAACACGTGACCTCCCGCTCCTTCTGACATCGGTGTCAACTCTGCGTATGCTGGCTCTCAGGAGCCAATAACGCAGTTCTCACCTCCGGGAGGGGAAGCCAGATGACGACGCCCGCGGTCCCCGTCTTCGACGCCGACAACCACCTGTACGAGACCGAGGACGCCTTCACCAAGTTCCTGCCCGACCGCTACAAGGGCGCCGTCGACTACGTCGACGTGCGGGGCCGGAAGAAGATCGTGGTGCAGGGCAAGATCAGCGACTACATCCCGAACCCGACGTTCGAGGTGGTCGCCCGGCCCGGGGCCCAGGAGGACTACTACCGGAAGGGCAACCCCGAGGGGAAGAGCCGCCGGGAGATCTTCGGCGAGCCGATGCGGTCGATCCCGGCCTTCCGGGAGCCCACCTCCCGCATCGAGCTGATGGACGAGCAGGGCCTCGACCGGACGCTCATGTTCCCGACGTTGGCCAGCCTCCTCGAGGAGCGGCTGCGGGACAGCCCCGACCTGACCCACGTCGTGATCCACGCCCTCAACGAGTGGCTGTACGAGACCTGGCAGTTCAACCACGCCGACCGCATCTTCACCACGCCGGTCATCACCCTGCCGATCGTCGAGAAGGCCGTCGAGGAGCTGGAGTGGGTGGTCGAGCGGGGCGCCAAGGTCGTGCTCGTCCGGCCCGCGCCGGTACCCGGCCTCCGGGGGCCTCGCTCGTTCGCCCTCCCCGAGTTCGACCCGTTCTGGGCCAAGGTCGTCGAGCTCGACGTGCTGGTGGCCCTGCACTCGTCCGACAGCGGCTACGACCGCTTCGCCAACGAGTGGGTCGGCAGCCAGAGCGAGATGCTGCCGTTCCAGCCCCAGGCCTTCCGCATGCTCCAGGCCTGGCGCCCGGTGGAGGACGCCGTCTCGTCGCTCATCTGCCACGGCGCCCTCACCCGGTTCCCGACCGCCAAGGTGGCCGTCATCGAGAACGGGAGCAGCTGGGTCGCCCCCCTCCTGAAGTCGATGGCCGACGCCTACAAGAAGATGCCGCAGGACTTCCCCGAGGACCCGGTCGCCGTCCTGAAGCGCCAGATCCACATCAGCCCGTTCTGGGAGGAGGACCTGAACGAGCTGGCCGACCTCATCGGCGAGGACCGCGTGCTGTTCGGCTCCGACTACCCGCACCCCGAGGGCCTGGCCGATCCGGTGAGCTACACCGACGAGCTCGAGGGCGCGAGCGACGAGCGCGTGCGCAAGATCATGGGCGGGAACCTGGCCCGGCTGATGGGCGTCGAGGACACCGTCCTTCGATGAGCACGGGCCTTCGATGAGCACGGTCCTTCGATGAGCAGGGTCCTTCGATGAGCACGGTCCTTCGATGAGCACGGTCCTTCGTTGACGACGATCCCGGCGCTGGTCGCCGGCACCGCCGAGCGGTTCGGCGACCGGTTGGCGGTCGTCGACGGGGAGGTGCGGCTGACCTACGCCGAGCTGGTCGACCGGGCCCGGAACTTCGGTGCCGCCCTCGTCCGCGTCGGCGCGGCGCCCGGGGACCGGGTGGCCATCTGGGCGCCGAACTCGGCGGGGTGGATCACGGCCGTGCTCGGGCTGTGGCAGGCCGGCGCCGTGCTCGTGCCGGTGAACACGCGGTTCAAGGGCGCCGAGGCGGCCGACATCATCCGCCGCAGCGGGGTGAAGGTGCTCGTGACGGTGGCCGACTTCCTCGGCACCGACTACGTCGGCATGCTGCGCGACGCGGGCGTCGAGGTGCCGACCACGGTGCGACTCGACGGTGGCGGGGACGAGCTGGGTGCGTTCCTCGCCACCGCCTCCGACGAGCACCACGCCGAGGTCGACGGCCGGGCGGCGTCCGTCACGGCCGACGCCGTGTCCGACATCCTCTTCACCTCGGGCACCACCGGCCGGCCCAAGGGCGTGGTCCAGACCCACGGCCGAACGCTCCAGGTGGCCACCGACTGGGTGGCGATGACCGGGCTCACCGCCGGCGACCGCTACCTCATGGTGAACCCGTACTTCCACATGTTCGGGTTGAAGGCCGGCATCCTCGCCTCGGTCGCGGCCGGGGCGGCCATGTTCCCCGAGCCGGTGTTCGACGTCGATCGGGTGCTGGCCCGCGTCGCCGAGGAGCAGATCACCGTGCTGCCCGGGGCGCCCACGATCTACCAGGCGATCCTCGACTGCCCGACCCGCGGCGACCACGACCTGTCGAGCCTCCGCGTCGCGGTGACCGGCGCGGCCGACATCCCCGTCGAGCTCATCCGGCGGATCGTCGACGAGCTGCCGTTCCCGACGATCATCACCGGCTACGGCCTCACCGAGGGCGGCACGGCGGCGGCCACCTCGCCGGGCGACGACGTCGAGACCATCGCCACGACGGTCGGCCGACCCCGGCCCGGCTTCGAGCTGCGCATGGTCGACGCCGAGGGCACCGACGTGCCGGCGGGCGAGCCGGGCGAGATCCTGCTGCGGGGTGGGAGCATCATGTCGCACTACCTCGACGACGCCGAGGCCACGGCCGAGACGCTGTCGGCGGACGGGTGGCTGAAGACGGGCGACCTCGGTGTGGTCGACGACGCCGGGTGCCTGCGCATCGTCGGGCGCTCGAAGGACATGTTCATCGTCGGCGGGTTCAACGCCTACCCGGCCGAGATCGAGAACGCCCTGCTCCGCCACCCCGCCATCCAGCAGGCCGCGGTGATCGGCATCCCCGACGAGCGCCTGGGCGAGGTGGGCATGGCCTTCGTCGTGCTGCGGCCGGGCGCCACCACGACCGGTCCCGAGATCGTGGCGTGGGGTCGCGACCAGATGGCGAACTACAAGGCACCCCGGGCCGTCGAGGTCGTCGATGCGCTGCCCCTGAACGCGACCGGCAAGGTGCAGAAGGACGAGCTGCGGGCCCGCGTCGTGCCGCCGTGAACTGGCGATGGAACGTGCACGGATCTGTCCACGAATCGTCGCCAGTTCGCCGTCGAGAGATTTGTACTGGGTCAAGACAGGAGTTGGGGCGATCGGTCCAGAAAGTGGGGGCTTGAGCGTTCGGGTGGCCGAGCGGACCAGTCGTGATCGACCGGGGGGCCGATGATCCAACGAGACGCAGCGAAGGGGCTCCGCGTGGCCGCAGCCCTGGCCGTCGCCGGCGGGTTGGCCGTCACCACCGGCTGCGGGGCGCGCTGGAACGATCGGCAGCAGGACGCCGTGCTGGCCCGCAGCCGGGGCGGCGCCGCCGTCGCCCCCGGGCCCGGCGACCAGGGAAGCACT
>JAODBP010000134.1 GCA_025464025.1 Actinomycetes bacterium
GCGTTGGCCAGCTGGAGCAGGTTCCAGTGGGCGATCTGGGGCTGGGCGCCGTAGCGGTAGCGACGCATGCCGGCATCGGTCGTGTTCGGCGTCCACCCCGGGTCGAAGCTCTCGAGCCAGCCGTAGGGGCCGTAGTCGATGGTCAGCCCGAGGATCGACATGTTGTCGGTGTTGAGCACGCCGTGGACGAAGCCGACCCGCATCCAGTCGACGAACAGCGACGCCGTGCGGTCGCACACCTCGGCGAACCAGGCGCCGATGGGATCCCCGGCGTCGACGAGGTGGGGGAAGTCGTTGCGGATGGTGAAGTCGACGAGCTGGCGGAGGAGCTCGGTGTCGCCCCGGGAGGCGGGCAGCTCGAAGGTGCCGAACCGCACGAACGACGGCGCCACCCGGCACACCACGGTGCCGGGCTCGGGCGCCGGGTTGCCGTCGTAGAGCACGTCGCGCACGACCTTGTCGCCCGTGGCCACGAGCGACAGCGCCCGCGTGGTCGGGATGCCGAGGTGGTGCATGGCCTCGCTGCACAGGAACTCACGGATCGAGCTGCGCAGCACGGCCCGCCCGTCACCGGAGCGGGAGTACGGCGTTGCTCCGGCGCCCTTGAGCTGGAGCGTCTGGTGTCCACCGTCCACGTCGAGCACCTCGCCGAGGGCGATGGCCCGACCATCGCCGAGCTGGCCGGCGAAGTTGCCGAACTGGTGGCCGGCGTAGGCCATGGCGAACGGGTCGGCGCCCTTCGGCACGCGGGTCCCGCCGAACACGTCGGCGAACGCCTGCGTGGTGGGCAGCGCGGGGTCGAGGCCGAGCAGCTCGGCCACCTCGGACGACCAGGCGAGGGTCGCCGGCGCCGGTGCCGGCGTGGGCGGCACCCGGCTGAACGCGGCGCCCTGGACCTGGCGGCGGCGACCCGATTCCTCGGGGTCGGCCGGCAGCTCCCGGGTGAACCGGTTGTCGAACGGCAGCTGGTCGACGTCGTCGATCACCGGAGCGACGGTACCGGGGCAGAGAAGGAACGGTGCCGAGAGTGCCGGCTGGCCTGGTCCCGCCCCGAAGCGGACGGCGACGCGGACCACCGTGGATCCAACGCGGCGGTCTGCGCCGTCCGCCGGGGCGGGGCCCTTCCGCTTCTAGTCACGTAGGTGTCCGCTATACGGACATTTTCGTGACTAGAACGAATCCGGCTGGCCCTCGGGGCGTTCGGGACGCCACGTCGGCCCTTGGTTGCGTCCTTGTGTTTCCGCGGAAACGGACGCGGCGATACGCGCAGGGTCAGGCGACGCAGCGCCAGTCCTACGACTCATGCTTGACGCCTACGCGACACGCACCAGAACGTCTTGGACGTCCTCCACGCTAGCGATGCCAAGGAACGCACCCGGGGTGAGCACGGCCCGAGGCCACGTGACGGGACGGTCGATGTAGGGCCAGAGCATGTCGAGCCCAACCGTCGGCGGCACGACGATGAACCGGTGAACTGGCCCGACGAAGAGCCAGACCTGGAAGAGGAAGTAGCCGAAGCCGAAGGTGAGGACGACGAACCGCTCACTTGTCGGATGTAGCTGCGCGGCATCGGCCAGGGGAAGCTCGCGCCTCGCATGAGGGATGCCGATGCCGCCAGGTATCGGCATGATCGAACCGATGAGCACGCGACATCCGGGCGGTGGCACTCCCTGTCGCTCCAGAAGACGTGTGCCGACCTCTTCCGGTACACCCCGGGGTCGGTCCCAGGCATCAAGGGTCAACGCAGTCTTCGCGCACCAGCTGGCTACGAGCACCTGCGCCGTGGCGTCGAGCACGACTGTCTCGCCACGAACCATGGGCAGGAGGACGGCTCGAGCTGCGTTCTCCAACTCGCTCATCCACCCGTTGTTGCAGGTGACGCACACGCCACGAAGCTTGTAGGCAGCAGCTGAGCCGACCTTTCGCTCCGTGCGTGAGATCAGTTCGTCGGATCCGCTGAAGTGGCGCGCCTCGGCGACGAACGGAGCAACCCCACCAAGCTCCCTTGCGAGCCACTTCGGGATCACGTCTTCCTTCGCTTGCGGCCGAATCAGCCCGCAGAAGGTGCAGCGCACTGTTCGCCGAGACTGGCCCATGGTCTCAGCCTATTTCGAACGCACGTTCGGATCAGGGATTTGGTCTCAGGCGACGCAGAGCTCGTTGCCCTCGGGGTCGGCCATCGTCACGTGGTGGCCTTCGTAGGTGGCGAGCACCGTGCCGCCGGCGGCGACCAGCTCGGCGACCTTGGCCTGGACCTGGTCCCAGCCGCCCAGCCGCACGTCGATGTGGAGCCGGTTCTTGGCCACCTTGGGCTCGGGCACGTCGAGCAGCGACAGCCGGGGGCCGACGCCATTCGGGTCACGCAGCCAGGCGCCGCCCCCGGTGTCGTCCTCGTCGAGGTCGAAGCTGGCCAGCCACTCCTCCCGCGTCGCGAACGGCGCCGGCGGTGGCTCGTCCTCGTAGCCCAGCGCCAGCTTCCAGAACTCAGCCAGCCTCACCGCGTCGACGCAGTCGAAGGTGAGGTCGAACATCAGATGCCTTCGGCGGCGGCGATCCCTGCCTCGTCGACCGGACCGGCAGCGCCGAACACGGCCGGCGGCTCCCGCCACGGGTCGGGCGGGCTCCCGGCCTGGGCGTCACGGATCGCCAGCCACACCCGCTCGGGCGTGCACGGCAGGTCGAGGTGGCGGATGCCGAGGTGGGCGACGGCGTCGATCACGGCGTTCTGCACGGCCGGCGTGGCGCCGATCGTCGAGGCCTCGCCGATGCCCTTGGCCCCAAGGGGGTTCATGGGCGACGCCGTCTCGGTGGAGCGGACGTCGAACGACGGCAGGTCGGCCGCCGACGGGATGCAGTAGTCGGCGAAGTTCGACGTCAGCGGGTTGCCGTCGACGTCGTAGCGGACCTCCTCGAACAGCGCCTGCCCGACGCCGGCCGCCACCCCGCCGTGCTGCTGGCCCTGCACGAGCAGCGGGTTGAGCACGGTGCCGCAGTCGTCGACGGCCACGTGGTGCAGCAGCGTGGTGCGTCCCGTCTCCACGTCGACCTCGACCACGGCGATGTGGGCGCCGAACGGGAACGTGGCGCCCTGCTGGTCGAAGACGAACTCGCCGTGCAGCCGCTCCTTGGCGGCCAGCTCGGCCCACGTCATGGCCGAGACCGGTACGCCGGCGACGCCCACGGTGCCGGCGGCGACGTCGACCACGATGTCGTCGACCGAGGCCTCCAGCTCCTGGGCCGCGACCTCCTTGGCCCGCTCGACCAGGATCTCGGTGGCCTTGTGCACGGCCGACCCGCCGACCTGGAGCGACCGGGAGCCGCCGGTGCCGGCGCCGCGGGGCACGCGGTCGGTGTCGCCGTCGACGAGCGTGATGCGCTCGATCGGGATGCCGGTCTGGTCCGACACCAGCATGGCGAACGCGGTCTGGTGGCCCTGCCCGTGGGCGCTGGTGCCGGCGAACACGGTGGCCGAGCCGTCGTCGTGGACCTCGACGGCGCCGTACTCCTCGGCCCCGCCACCGGCCGTGATCTCCACGTACGCCGACACCCCGAGGCCGAGCAGCTTCCGGTCACCGCGCTCCCGGCGGGCCGCCTGCTCGGCCCGCAGGTGCTCGTAGCCGACGACCTCGGCCGCCGTGCGCAGCGGCAACGCGTAGCGGCCGGAGTCGTAGACGTTGCCGGTGAGCGTGCGGAACGGGAACACGTCGTCGCCGAGGAAGTTCTGGATGCGCAGCTCGATCGGGTCGATGCCCGTCTCGATGGCGGCCTGGTCGACGAGGCGCTCGAGCAGCGCGGTGGCCTCGGGCCGCCCGGCCCCCCGGTACGCCCCCATCGGGGTGGTGTTGGTGACGGCCACCGCCACGTCGAACTGGATGGCCGGGAAGTCGTAGGTGCCGTGCGACATGCGCCGGGTGCCGCCCGGGAGGAAGGTGCCGATGCCCGGGTAGCCGCCGGCATCCCCGACCAGCCGGACCCGGAGGCCGGTGAACGTCCCGTCGTGCTTCAAGCCGAGCTCGGCGTACTGGATCTGCCCCCGGCTGTGGCTCAGCGACTTCATGTCGTCGCTGCGGGGCGGCACCCACACCACCGGTCGATCGAGGTCCTTCGCCGCCTTCACGACCACCGTGTACTCGGGGCAGATGCCGGCCTTGCCGCCGAAGCCGCCGCCGACCCGCGGCGTGATGATGTGGAGCTGCGACTTGTCCCAGCCCAGCACCTCGGCCAGCGAGTCGTGCAGGCCGTGGGGCATCTGGGTCGAGGGGTAGACGGTGATGCGCCCGTCGGCAGCCGGCGCCGCCGCGCAGCAGTTGACCTCCATCGGGGCGACGGCCATGCGCTGGTTCACGTAGCGACCCCGCACCACGACGTCGGAGACGGCTTCGAGGTCGACGACGTTCTTGTCCGTGATGGCCAGGGCCGAGTTGTCGCCGTGGACCGGGAAGATCACCTCGGCCCCGCCGGCCAGGGCCGCCTCGGGGTCGACGAGGACGGGCAGCGGGTCGATGTCGGCCCACACCAGGGCGGCGGCGTCCTCGCCCTGGGCCATGGTCTCGGCGAAGACGACGGCCACCATGTCGCCGGCGAAGCGCACCCGGTCGGTGGCCAGCGGCGGCCGGGCGAAGTCGTCGTGGACCTTGAACGAGCCGTGGTGGGGCGCCACACCGAGGTCGGCGGCCGTCCACACGGCGACCACGCCCGGCAGCCCGACGGCGTCCTCGGTGTGGACCGCCCGCAGGACGCCGTGGGCCACGTCCGACCGCACGAAGACGGCGAAGACCTTGCCCTCGAGCGGCAGGTCGGCGACGTAGCGCCCCCGCCCGGTGACCAGCTCCGGGTCCTCCGTGCGGACCACGCGCGTGCCGAGGATCGATCCGGGAGTGCTCATCGGCGCACCAGCCACGTCGAGTGGTTCGTCGAGCCTGTGTGGCGCCCGGGAGCGCCAATGAGCTGTTCGGCGCCAGGGCGCCTCACAAGGCCTGTACTCATCGTTCGCTCGCTGCGCTCGCTCATCGCCGGAGCGTACCGAGCGCTCAGCCCGTGTTGCGGAGACCCGTCGCGATGCCGTTGATCGTGAGGAGCAGCGCCCGCTCCAACCGGGGGTCGGGCTCGGCACTGGCCCGGCGCCGAGCCAGCAGCTCGGTCTGCAGGTGGTGCATCGGCGCCAGGTAGGTGTCGCGCGTCTGGAGCGTGCGGGCCAGCACCGGGTGGTCGGCCAGCAGGCTCGGCGCCCGCAGCAGCCGCAGCACCTCGGTGACGGTGCGGTCGTGCTCGGCCACGATGCGCTCGAACACGGCGTGCAGCCTGGGCTCGACGAGCCGGTGCACGTACAGGCCGGCGATGGCGAGGTCGGTCTTGGCCAGGCCCATCTCCACGTTGGCCACGAACGTCGGCAGGAACTGCCAGTGGGCGAGCATGTCGTCGAGGACGTCACCGTGCCCGTCGTCCCGGGCCCGCTGGAGCCCGGTGCCGACGCCGAACCAGCCGGGCACGATCTGGCGCGACTGGGTCCAGCCGAACACCCACGGGATGGCCCGCATGTCGGCCAGGCCAGCACCCTGCTCGGCGGCCCGACGGGCTGGCCGCGACCCGATGTTCAGCCCGGCCAGCTCCTCGACCGGGGTCGACTGGAGGAAGTAGGGCACGAGGTCCGGGTCGTCGACCAGGCCGCGGTAGGCGTCGAAGGCGGCTCCGGCCACCACGCCCATGGCGTCGTCCCACCGCTCGATCTCCGAGCGCGGGTGGCGGGGCGTGCGGTGGAGGAGCGAGGCCCGCAGCACGGCGGCGACGGTGACCTCGAGGTTGCCCCGGGCCAGCTCGGGCAGCAGGTACTTGTCGGAGACGACCTCGCCCTGCTCGGTGATCTTGATCGCCCCGTCGAGCGTGCGGAACGGCTGGGCCAGGATCGCCCGCCCGGTCGGCCCGCCGCCCCGACCGACGGCGCCGCCCCGTCCGTGGAACAGCCGCAGCGCCACGCCGTGCTCGGCCGCCACGTCGCGCAGCGCCCGCTGGGCCCGGTGGATCTCCCACGCCGAGGTCGTGATGCCCCCGTCCTTGTTCGAGTCGGAGTAGCCGAGCATCACCTCCTGCACGTCGCCCCGGATGCCGACCAGCCGGCGGTAGGCCGGCTCACCGAGCAGGTCGTCGAGCAGCTCGCCGGCGGCCCGCAGCTCGTCGATGGTCTCCAGGAGGGGCACGAACCCGATGCGGGCGATCCCGCCGTCGACGTCGACCAGGCCGGCGTCGCGGGCCAGCACGACGGCGGCGAGCACGTCGTCGACGCCACGCGTCATCGAGACGATGTAGCTCTCGATGACGCCGTCGCCGTGGCGGTCGAGGGCCTCGCGCACGGTGGCGAACACCGCGATCGTCTCGGCCACGTCGGCGTCGAAGACCGCTGTCGGCGGCGCCAACGGGCGGCCGGCGGTGAGCTCGGCCGCCAGCAGCCGGCGCCGGCCGTCGCGGTCGAGCTCCTCGTAGCGAGGCGATGCGCCGAGGCGGTCGTAGAGGGCGGCCAGGGCGTCGTGGTGCCGGGATGCGTGCTCGCGCACGTCCATGGTGGCGAGCTGGAGGCCCACCGACCGGGCCGTGGCGATGGTGCGGGCGATCGAGCCGCTGGCGATGAGCTCGCCCCGGTTGGCGAGCAACGACCGGCGCATCACCTCGAGGTCGGCGACCAGCTCGTCGACCGAGCGGAAGGCGGCGGGCCCGCCCCGGGCCGTGGCGACCAACCGCTCGCGCACGTAGGAGCACTTGAGGCGGTACGGCTCCTCGGCATCGAGGCGACCCCATCGCTCGAAGACGGCAGGCAGCGCCTCCCGGTCGGCCACCAGGCTGGCCTGCAGCTCGTCGGACACGCCGGCCGCCTGGGTCGAGATGCCCAGGTCCTGCACCAGGGCGTCGACGGCGTCGACCAGCAGCCGCACGGCGTACTGCCGCTGGAGGTCGAGCACGGCGAGGGTGACGGCCGGCGTGACGAAGGGGTTGCCGTCGCGATCGCCACCGACCCAGGTGCCGAACCGCAGCGGGCGGGCCCCGGGTGGGACCTCCACGCCGAGGCGCCGGAGCTGGGTCGCCACCTCGTCGAGCAGGTCGGGCACCACCGTGCGGCCCAGCTCGTCGAGGTAGAAGAGCGTGGCCCGGGCCTCGTCGATCGGCGTGGGTCGCTCGCGGCGGACCTCCTCGGTCTGCCACAGCAGGTCGACGACCTCGGCCAGCCGACGATCGACCCGGCGCCGGTCGACCTCCGACGCCCGGGGGTCGGAGCGCTGGCGCAGGAGGGTCGCCACCCGCCGCCGCAGGGTCAGGATCGACCGCCGCGACGACTCGGTGGGGTGGGCGGTGAGCACCGGCCGCACGTCGAGCCGCTCGAGGACCTCGCGCACCACCTCGGGGTCGAGGTCGGCGGCGAGCACGTCGTCGATGACGTTGGCCAGCGCTCCGGCGGCCAGGGCCGAGCGCTGGGTCACCTCGTCGGCCCGGTGGACCTGCTCGGCGATGTTGGCGAGGTGGAAGTAGGCGAGGAAGGCCCGGACCACGAGCGTGCCGGTGTCGAGGTCGAGCCCGGCCACGGTGGCACCCAACCGGGCTCGGGCCTCGGCGTCACCGGCAGCCGCCGCCTTCGAGTCGAGGCGCACCTGTTCGACGAGGTCGAGGAGGTCGGGACCCTCCTGGCGCACCAGGGACTCCCCCAGCAGGTCGCCGAGGAGGTGGATGTCGCTGCTGAGCAGGCGATCGTCGAGCGCCATGTCCCATCGTAGGTGGGGGTAGGGACCAGCCATGCCGAGAGCGATCTGGAAGGGCTCGATCAGCTTCGGGCTGGTGAACGTGCCGATCGGGCTGTTCTCCGCGACCAAGTCGAAGACCGTCCAGTTCCACCAGCTCGACCGGAAGTCGAAGAAGCGCGTCCACAACAAGCGCGTGGTCGACGGGTCGAGCAAGGACATCGACTTCGACGAGGTCGTCAAGGGCTACGAGGTGACCAAGGGCCACTACGTGGTGGTGGAGCCGAAGGAGCTGGAGTCGGTCGAGCCCGGCGCGTCCCGCACCATCGACATCGAGGACTTCGTCGACATCGCCGACATCGACCCGGTGCAGTACGACAAGTCGTACTACCTGGCGCCCGAGTCGGGCCGGGGCGCCGACAAGGCGTACGCCCTCCTGCGGGAGGCCATGCACGACGCCGGCCGGGTCGCCATCGGGCGCTTCGTGCTCCGGTCGAAGCAGTACCTCGCCTGCATCCGCCCGTCCGGCGACGTGCTGGTGCTCCACACCATGTGGTTCCCCGACGAGGTGCGCGACTCGGCCGACCTCGACATCCCGGGCAAGGTGAAGCTCACCCCGAAGGAGCGCAAGGCGGCCGAGCAGCTCATCGAGTCACTCACCTCGGACTGGGACCCCGACCGCTACCACGACACCTACCGCGAACGGGTCGAGAAGCTGCTGAAGGCCAAGGCGAAGGGCAAGGCCATCGCGGTCGAGCCCCGCGAGGAGCGGGAGCCGGTGAGCGACCTCATGGCCGCGCTGGAGGCGTCGGTCACCGACCTGCGATCGAGGCGAGCGGGCAAGCAGCTCGGCACGCTCTCGAAGGCCGAGCTGCTGAAGAAGGCAGGCGCCGCCGGCATCGAGGGCCGCTCGAAGATGTCGAAGGGCGAGCTGGCCGAGGCCCTCGGGAAGGCGTCGTAGCGAGGCGCCTCAGGCCCGGTGCCAGGTGATGTGGTCGCCGATGGGCTCGGCGTGGCCACCAGGGCTGCGGACCTCGCCCTGGAGGAAGACGTCGCCGTGCTCCCCGGCCCGGAAGGAGCCGACGGCGAGCTTGAGGACGATCGCCCGGTCGGTGCCGTCGGCGCAGCGGGCCCAACCCGGGGTGATGGTCCGGCCGTCGCTCCAGGCGAGCTGGAAGTCGGCGCGCTGGATGGTGTCGCAGTCGACCGAGCGGTCGTACTCGACGATCACCACGTCCTCGTAGGCCTGGGCGGGATCGACCATGCGGGGGCCGAGCACGCTGTCGGTCGCCGCAGGGAAGCAGAACGGCTCCGCCGTCCCGGACGGGCGGTCGGCCGGGCAGCCGGCCGGCTGCGACGGCGCGGTCGTCGTGGTCGTCGACCCCGGCGCCGCGGTCGTGGTGGTGGTCGAGCCCGGGACCGTCGATGTCGTGGTCGACGGCGGAACGGTCGACGTGGTCGTCGCCGCCGGGGCTGTCGTGGTCGTCGTGCCACCATCGCCCTGACCACCACCGGACGCCGATGTCGTGGAGGTCGTGGCGCCTTCGGCGCTGGCCGCACCGCCGACGACGCCCCCGGCGGTGACGGGAGCGGGCTGGCCCCGCCCGGCGGCGATCGCGTCGGCCACGACGGCATCGCTCACGGCCGCCGCGCCGCCGGCCACGTGGCCCGAAGCCAGCGTGTCGGCGTGGTCGACGAGCCACGTGCGGGTCGCCGTGCCGAGGTCAGCGGCGGAGCGGGTGAGCAGCAACGGCGTGCGTCCGCGCCCGGCGTGCGAGCCGATGGCGAGGGCGTCGGCGAAGCCGGCTCCGCTGGCGAGCTCGACGTGGGTGGCGTCGAAGCCCAGGGAGCCGATGGCGAAGTCGGCGACCGCCGCCGCCGTGGCCGTGCGGTCGGCCCCGGCCAGCCGCGTGACCGTGATGCCCATGCCGGTCAGGGCGAGCGAGACGTTGCCGGACACCGCGCCGGTCCCACCGGCCACGAGCACCCGGCGCACGCCGAGCGACTCGAGCGCGGCCCGGGCCTCCGGCGACAGTTGGTCGGGCGGGGTGAGCAGGGTCGGTAGGTGGGCGCCGTAGGCGATGCCGCCGACCGCGAGGGCGTCGGGGTAGTCCCGCCCGGAGGCGATGACCGCGGTGGGCGCGCCGCTCAGCGAGCCGACGGCGCCCGTGCCGCCGCTCTGGGCGACGAGCCGGGCGGTGGCGTAACGATCGGTGCCGGCGAGCCGGCGGGTGGTGAGGCCCCGAGCACGAAGGTCGTTCTCGACCCCGGCGCCGACGGCCTTCGAGCCACCCACGATCAACACGCTCGTCGCACCGAGGTCGCGGATCGCCTGGGTGGTGGCGGCAGGGAGCGCCCCGGACCCGGTGAGCAGGACCGGCACGTTGCCGAGCCCGGCGGCGTAGGCCGCGGTGACGGCGTCGGCGTACTGCTCGCCGGAGACGAGGACGACCGACGATGCCGACGGCACGCTCGCCTTGGCGATGGCCGCCGCCGTCTCGTACCGAGTGGCGCCGGCGAGGCGGGTGAGGGAGAACGTGCCCTGGGCCCGCACCACGGCGGGGAAGGCAAGGAGGCCGAGGACGGCAGCGACGAGGGCGAGCGTGGCGGTGGCAGCGCGGCGGGTCACGGGAGCAGCTCCTCGGCGAGGGGGGTCAGGGCGGTGGGCTCGACGACCTCGAGTGGGGGCTCGAGCGGGAGCGTGGCGAAGAAGGCGGCGAGCTGCTCGAGGGCAGCCCAGTCGATCGGCGGCATCGCATCGATGACCGGCAACGCCTCGACGTCAGGGGTGACGTCGATGGGCTCGACGGGGGGCGGAGGCATCGCCACGATCGGCGCGCTGGCCGGCTCCGGGGCCTGATCGGGTCCGGGCTGCGCGGCTGGCGTCGGGCCGACCGCTGCCGGGAGGGTCACGACCGGTCGGATGGACGCAGGCGCGGGCGCGGGCACCGGCACGTCGATCACGACCGGGGCGGTGGTGCCGCCCACGACGCGGTTGCCGTCGTAGGTGTGCTGGGCGGAGAGCGCGGCCCACGCCGGGACGACCAGAGGCGTCCCGGCGAGGGCGGCCGCGAGCAGGCGGCGACGCCGACGGGAGGTGGGGGTCACCGCCATCGCTCGCTACGGCTGGGTGGTCGAGGTGGTCGACGACGTGCCGGGCGTGCGGGCCCGGAGCGTGAGGTCGAAGTCCGTCGGCACGCCCTGGGGCTGCACGGTGTCCGTGTCGGCCAGCCACACGGCCACGTCGTAGGTCCGATCCCCACCCGAGGCGAGGGTCCCGAGGAGCGCGGCGTGGGCCTCGTCGAGGTCGGCCAGGCGACCCGAGTAGTAGATGTGGGTCTCGCCCGGACCGGTCGACTCCTGGTCGAGCGGCGTGGACTGCCCCGGGACCACCTGGGTCGACGTCGTGGTCGTGGAGGTCGAGGTGATCTTGATGTAGAGGTTCTGGAACTGCGCCGCGCCATCGGACCCCGAGGCGCTCTTGTCGGCCGCGAAGATGCTGTAGCCGGCGGTGACCGGGTTGTCGTTGGCGATCGTGAACGAGTCGACGATGGCGGTGTCGGGGTCGGTGGCCGACGTCGGGTACAGCTCCTGGTCGGCGAACTCGAGGGGCAGGCCGGTGGCGGTGACCTCGAGCTCACCGCCCTTGACCGTGCTGGCGTAGGACTCCTGCGAGGAGAAGTAGGCGAAGGCGACGCCGGCGAAGACGACGGCCAGGCCGACGGTCGCAGCGACGATCTTCTTGGTCCGGCGAGGGCGGGACGTGGCGGACATGGCGCTCCTTGAGACGCGACGAACCAGCGGGCCTGACGGCCCGTGGTCGGCCCCGTGTGGAGCCGCCAACCAGTTCGCTCCGATCCGTAGCGACTCCTGCGCCCGAAACCGCTGAACGTGAGAAGTTCACGAAACGCCATCCACGAACGCCGCGAAGCGTCCCGAACCAGCGATCGCACGACACCTCAGACCGGCGCCACGACCCCCGAGCGGGGCCGTGGTGGTGGGAGCAGCCTCAACCGAGACCCGTCAGCCGAGCTCGAGGTCGTTCCAGTCGGGTTCCGTGCACATGCGGTGGAAGTCGGGGCCGTACCACGGGGCGCTGGTCTGCAACCGGGGCTGCTCGTTCGTGGTGTTGACGTAGTAGTTCTTGTCCGGAGCACCCTCGTCCTGGAGCAGCAGGAGCCCCGCGGCCTCCTTGTCGAGGGCCTCGTTGTAGCGCCAGTAGGCCTCTTCCGACACCGAGACCTGCCGCTTGCCCTGCTGGAGCATCTCGACCAGCAGCTGCCCGGCGTACGCCGACCAGATCACGTACCACGCCGGGAGGCCGGTACCACCCGAGAGCGGCTGCGAGTTCGGGCCGTACAGCATGAACATGTTCGGGAAGTGGGGCACCATCATCCCGAGGTAGGCGCGGGCGCCGTCCTTGGACCAGAAGTCGTGGACGTTCACGCCGTCGTCGCCCACGTACGCCGCCGGCCAGAGGTACTTCTCCACCTGGAAGCCGGTGGCGGTGACGATGATGTCGACCGGGTAGTGGGTGCCGTCCTCGGTCTCGATGCCGCTCGGCACGAACTCCCGGATCGAATCGGTGACCAGCTCCACGTTGTCGCGGGTGAGCGACTTGTACCAGCCGTTGTCGACCACCGGACGGCGCGAGAACGGGGCGTAGTCCGGCATCAGCTTCTCGATGAGCTCCGGGTCGCCGTTCACCTGGTCCTTGATGTAGGCGGTGAGCATGTCGCGGAGCCCGTCGTTCACCTGGTTGAAGTGACCGCCTTCGCTCTTCCACTCGGGGTCGGGGATGAGCATCTTGTGGGTCTGGAACAGCGAGGCGATGGCCATGTAGCGCCACCAGTGCCAGAACCCGGGGAAGTTGTCGAGCAGCCAGCGGATCTCGGGCTCGATCGGGTCGCCGTACTTCGGTCGGGGGCTGATCCACTGCGGCGTGCGCTGGAAGACGTAGACCTGCGCGGCGTCCTCGGCGATGGGCTGCAGCATCTGCACGCCGGTGGAGCCGTTGCCGATGACGGCGACGCGCTTGCCGGTGAGGTCGAGGTCCTCGGGCCAGCGGGACGGGTGGATGATCTGGCCGTCGAAGGTGTCGCGGCCGGGGAAGTCGACCAGGTTGGGGTTGGCGAACTTCCCCACCGCGTTGATGAGGTAGTTGGCCTGCATCGTCACGGGACCCTCGGGCGTGTCGATGACGAGCTCGTAGCGCTTCTCGTCGTCGTCCCAGGTCGCCGACTTCAGGTCGTGGGAGAACTTCGTGTGCTCCTTCACGCCGTACTTGTTGGAGATGTGGTCGAGGTAGGCCCGCACCTCGGGGCCGCGGCCGAAGTACTCGGTCCAGGGGAAGTTCTTCTCGAAGTTGTACTCGTAGGTGATCGAGACCGTGTCGACCCGGATGTCGGGGTAGCGGTTGATCGTCCAGGTCCCGCCCGGCTCCGAGCGGCGCTCGATCAGCGTGTAGGGGATCTCGAGCAGGCTCAGCTGGATGGCGGCGGCGAGACCGCTGAAGCCACTGCCGACGACCACGGCGTGGAAGCCCTCGGGGAGCTCGGGCTTCTCGCCCGACCACCGGGCGAACCACGGGAACTCGTTGAAGGCGGGGAGCTCGCGACGCGCATTGAAGTCGACGTCGGTGAGCTCCTCCTTGGTGGCCAGGCCGCAGAGCTCGCGGAGCTCGTCCTCGGGCGGCTCGGGGAGGAGCACCTCGGTGGTGGCGTTCTGCTCGAGCCACGCCACTGCCTTCGAGACGAGGAGCTCGCGCTGCGCGTCGTCCATGGCCAGGGCCATCGGGAGCTCCGTGAGCTCCGGGTCCTTCGTCTGCTGGTACAGCGCGACGCGGACCGCGTTGAGGTCGGCAAGCTCGACCGCTCGTCGGATGAAGTCGGTGCTCGGGCGCGTGCTCATGTTCCCCACTCGGATTCGGTCGGCTGATACTCCGGCAACTGGTACCTCACGGCAAGTCTGACGTCCACGGCGGTCGGCCGCACGTTGCCAGACGACCACGACCGACATGAGCTCGGTCGTCCCAGAGTCAGAGGGTGCCGGCCCGGCGCAGCGCCCAGAACGACAGCGCTCCGGGGAGCACCGGGAGCCAGTAGGTGAACAGACGGAAGACCAGCACGGCCGTGACCGCCTCGGCCGCCGGCTGGCCCATCGCCGTGAGACCAGCGATCAGGCTGGCCTCGACCGCGCCGAGCCCGCCAGGGGTCGGCGCGGCAGCGGCCAGCGCTGACCCGCCGACGTAGACGGCAAGCACCGACGGGATCGGAGGCCCACCACCGGTGGCCTGTACCGAGATGCACAGGGCAAGCGCGTAGGCGGTCGTCACACCGGCGGATGCCGCCAGCAGCCGGATCGCCCGCCCGGGGTCGTGGGTGAGCGCGGCGAGCTGGCCGACGGCGCGACGAGCTGCCGTCCGGCCCCGGCCGCGAAGTCGCACCATGCCGATGGCGATCCCCAGGGCGGACAGGAGCGCGGCCACCAGCACGAGAAGCGGCCAGTTGTCGGGGAGGTCCGGACCGCGGACGTGGAACTGCTGGTGGCTCGTGCCCACGAGCACCACGGTCGCCACCAAGAAGGCCACGTGGACGACGAAGCCGGCCACCGAGTCGAGCCCGACGGCGACCACCGCACCGTTCGTGGAGCGCCCCGCCCGCTCCAGGTAGCGGACGTTGGTGCTCATCGCGCCGACGCCGGCCGGAACCAGTCGGTTCATGAAGGCGGCGGCGAGCTGGGCGGCCACCGTCCGGCCGAGGGCCAGGGTGCCCCCCGCCGCGGCCATCAGCGACAGCGCCGCCATGACGTAGGTGGCGCCACTCGCCAGGGCGATGGCCGGCAGCCACGGCCACTGGAAGGGTCCCGCGGCCCCGACCGTCGTCCCCGCCCGGGCCACCTGCGGGAGGAGGAAGTGCACGGCGGCGGCGAGGACGACCAGCCCGAAGGCGCGCCGCGCCACCCGCCGCCCGCGGCTGGGCCGAGCCTCGACGGCGACGGCTGCAGTCATCCGTCCACGTCGGCGGCCGGAAGGGTGACCACGAACCGGGCGCCCCCGCCGGCGCGCTCCTCGACGACGGCGTCGCCGCCATGGGCGCGGAGCACGTCGCGAACGATCGCCAACCCGAGACCAGCCCCTCCGTGGTCGCGGTCCCGGGCGTCGTCGAGCCGGGTGAACCGCTCGAAGACACGCTCGCGGTCCTCGCTGGCGATCCCTCGACCGTCGTCGGCGACGGCCAGCTGCACGACGCCGTCCTCCGCGGCCAGGTCGACCAGGACCGACGAGGTGGCGTGGCGCTGCGCGTTCTCGAGGAGGTTGCGGACCGCCCGGCCGAGCTCGGCCCCGTCCCCCCGGACACGGGCCGGCTGGAAGGCGCCGACCCGCACGGGGGTGCTGGCGCTGGCCCGGGCCCGGGCCACCTCGGCCAGCACGACATCGTCGAAGTCGAGCGGCGGCCGGCTCCCGGCGTCGGCCCGGGAGTCGGTGCGAGCCAGCAAGAGGAGGTTCTCGATGAGGGCTTCCATGCGCATGACCTCGTCGAGCAGCTCGGGGTCGGCCCGGGTCACCTCGAGCTGGGCCCGAAGCGCGGCTACCGGGCTGCGCAGCTCGTGGGACGCGTCGCCGACGAAGGCCCGCTCGCGCTCGGACGCCTCTTGCAGGCGTTCGAGCATGGTGTTCATGGTCCGGGCCAGGCGCCCGACCTCGTCGTCGACGGGCGGCACCGGGACCCGACGGCTGAGGTCACGGGCCGACAGGTCGGCCACCTCTCGGCGGATGCGCTCCACCGGGCGGAAGGCCCGGCCGACCATCACCCAGGTGGTGGCGCCGACCAGGAGCAGGAAGACCGGCAGGCCGGCCGCGAGGATCCCGGCCACCTGGCGGAGGTTCTCGTCCACGGCGTTCAGGGAGGCGACGACGTAGACGACCCGCGGCCCCTCGGTCGACCGCACCCGGATGGCGACCACGCGGTACGCGGCCCCACCCTCGCCGACGGGCAGGTGGTGCAGCGTGGTCAGGGCCGCCGTGGTGCCAGCGGGGACGAACGTGGTCAGGCGGGGCTCCCCCACGATGTTCTCGCTGGCGGCGATGACCCGGCCGGTGTCGTCGACGACCTGCACCAGGGAGGCGTCCTCGATGGGACCGGAGATGGGGTTCGGGAGCCGGCCGGCGGCGGCCAGCCCGGCGATCTCCGTTGCTCGCACCTTGGCCGCGTCCTCCAGGCTCGACACCTGCGACCGGCGTAGCAGGACCACCAGGCTCACCGCCCCGAGGGCGAGGGCCAAGCCCACGATCACCGTGGCCACGACCGTCGTGCGCACCCGCACGGTGGCCAGGTGCTGCCAGGTCCGCCTACCCGCCATCGGCCGCCAGCCGGTACCCGACGCCCCGCACGGTCTGCAGCGCCCGCCGCCCGAAGGGGGCATCGATCTTCCGACGCAGGTAGGAGACGTAGACCTCGACGATGTTCACGTCGCCCTCGAAGGCGAAGTCCCAGACGTGGTCGAGGACCTCGGACTTCGCCACCACCTCGCCTGCTCGCCGCATCAGGTACTCGAGCACCGCGAACTCCCGCGCCGTGAGCTCGATCGGCGTGTCGCCCCGGCGGCAGACGTGCAGGGCAGGGTCGACGACGAGGTCGCCGGCCTGGAGGATGGCCGGGCGCTGGGGCGACCCCCGGCGCAGGAGGGCGCGGAGGTGGGCCAGCAGCACCACGAACGAGAACGGCTTGGTCAGGTAGTCGTCGGCGCCGGTGTCGAGGGCCTCGGCCTCGTCGAGCTCGCCGTCCTTGGCCGTCAGCATCAGCACCGGCGTCCAGATCCCGGCCTCTCGCAGCTCGGCGCACACCCGGTAGCCGTTCATGCCCGGCAGCATGATGTCGAGGACGATGGCGTCGTAGGCCTGCTCCTTGGCGTGCCAGAGCCCGGTGATGCCGTCGAGGGCCACGTCCACGGCGAAGCCCTCGGCCTCGATCCCCCGCCGCAGCGCCGAGGCCAGCCCCTTCTCGTCCTCCACCACCAGGATCCGCATCGTGCTCCGAGCGTGCCGGTCCGAACCTGAAGCCGACCTGAGAGCCGGCTGAACGGGCCCTCAGGATCGCTCAGGCTGGCCTCAGCCGCCATCGCGGATGGTGCTCCTGTGCAATCCGATCGGATCGCACCCCCCAACAAGGAGCAGCAGATGAACCCCAAGCAGAAGCTGGTCGTCGTGGCCTCCACGGCGACCATGGTCCTCGCCGGCATGGGCGCCGGCCTGGCCTCGATGGCCGGGACCGCCGGCGCCGCCAGCCCGGCGGCCCCGGCAGCGGTGGTGGCCCAGGCCCCGTCGACCACGGCGGCGTCGCCCACCCAGGCGTCGACCCCGGGCGATCCGGCCGAGGCGCCGGGGACCGAGACGGCCGACGCCGCCGAGGCTCCCGGTACCGAGACCCCTGACGCCAACGAGGCGCCCGAGGCCCCCGAGGCCCCCGGCACCGAGAAGGTCGACGCCAACGAGGCGCCCGAGGCTCCCGAGGCCCCCGGCACCGAGAAGGCCGACGCCAACGAGCCCGCCGGCGGCCACGCCGACCCGGCCGGCAACGTGGACAACCAGGCCCAGGGCGTGGAGTAGCCCTTCGGCCGTGACGGCGCCGGATCCCGCAGTCGCGGGGTCCGGCGCCTCGGTCTCCTGGAAGA
>JAODBP010000188.1 GCA_025464025.1 Actinomycetes bacterium
GGTCGACGTTGGGGTGCTCCCCCTGCTCGACCGCTCGGCCGACGCGTCGCCACTGCTCCGCCGTCGCCACCTCCCGCAGCAGGCCGAGCAGCGCCACCCCCCGGGGGTCGTCGCCCTCGTAGACGCCATGACCGAAGCCGGACGTGACGGCGCCGCCGTCGGCGATGGCCCGCTGGGTGGCGCTGGTGACGCCGCCGTGCAGCGCCCCGCCGTGGGCGGCAAGTCCGGCCAGCACGCAGTCGACCGGCGGCGACCACGACGACGAGGCGACCCGGGCCGCCACCGTCGAGACGGCGAGCTCGTGGTCGGCGAGGAGCACCAGGGCGGCGTTGAGGACCCGCAGCCGCTCGGGCGTGGGCGCCAGGGCGGTGAGCCGGGGCCACAGCCGGGCGGCGACCGCGTCGTCCCGGTCGATGCCGGCGATCCGTCCCGGCCGACCGGGCCGCACCAGGGGCAGGGCGCCCACCAGCGTCGGCACCAGGCGCCGCCCGACGTCGGCCGGCGGCGACTCGTCGCGCTCGGCGGCGAGCGTGGCCACCGCCACCCGCAAGCGGTCGGCCGGGCGCATCGGGCCGACCAGGTGCACGAGGTCGGCCCAGCGACGGGGCGCCTCCCACCCCATCGGCTCGCCTCGGTCGTCGCCCGACCACAGCCACTCGGCGGTGCGCTCGTACGACCACCGGGTGGCGATCTCGGCGGCGTCGACGCCCCGGTAGTAGAGCCGCCCGGCCGGATCGAGCAGGGTCACCTCGGTGTCGATCAGGACCTCGAGCCGGGCCTGGCGGGTGCCCCGGCGACCCTTGGCGGCCAGGGCGTCGAGCTCGTCGACCGAGAACAGGCTGCGCCGGCCGTCCTTGCGGGGCGTCAACCGACCCCGGCTCACGTAGGCGTAGAGCGTCTGGGACCGGATCCCGAGCCGCTGGCACGCCTCCTCGCTGGTCAGCCACGCATTGATGTAGTCAACGTTGACCAAGATCCGACCCGGGCGCAAGGTCCAGGGCATGGACGCACACGCCAAGGTGCTCGAGAACCTCCGCTGGCAGGCCGACGTCACCGACGAGCCGCTCACCGCGGCCGTGCTCGATGCCGCCCACGCCGACGCCCTCGCCGGCGGCCCGACCTGGGACCGGCTCCGGCCGCTCGCCCACCTCCCGTCGGGC
The DNA here is from genome assembly GCA_025464025.1 of Actinomycetes bacterium. Next base: position 1,161 of record JAODBP010000188.1, read on the forward strand.
GCCAACCTGGCCCTCCGCCTGGCCGGTGCCGCCCACCGCCTCGCCCTCGCCGGCCACGCCCCGGCCTACGCCGCCCACCTCCCGACCTGCGGTGGCGACGGCGACGTGGTGGGCGCCCGCCGGGCCTTCGTCGCCCTCATGGCCGACGATCGGCTCGACCTCCGCCCGGTGCAGACCAACGAGCCCGGCCGCCTCGCCGCCCTCCTCCCCGCCTTCGCCGCCGTGCACGAGCGGACCGGCCTGCCCCTCCGGCTCCTGGAGCTCGGGTCGAGCGGTGGCCTCCTGCTCGGCCGGCCCGAGGGCATCCCGATCGTCGGCCGCCGGGGCTGCGACGCCAACCCGCTCGATCCCTCCGACCCGGCCGACCGCCTCCTGCTGCTGTCGTTCGTGTGGGCCGGCGACGTCCCCCGCTTCCGCCGATTGGAGGCCGCCCTCGACGCCGCCGCCGCCGACCCGACCACCGTCGACACCTGCGACGCCGGCACCTGGCTCGGCGCCCAGCTCACCGGTCGCACCCCCGGCGTCACGACCGTGGTCTTCCACTCGATCGTGTGGGACTACCTGACGCCGAGCACGAAGCAGGACGTCGACCTGGCCCTGGCCAAGGCCGCCCGCCGGGCCGACGACGAGGCGCCGCTCGCCTACGTGCGCTTCGAGCCGGGCGACGGCGTGGCCGAGACCCGCGTCACCAACTGGCCGACCGGCGACGAGCACCTGCTCGCCACCTCCGGCTTCCACGGCCAGGACCTCGACTGGCGCGGGTACCCGGTGGCCGCGGTGTAGCTACAGGTAGAGCCCGGTGCTCCCGCCCTCGATGCGGGGCGAGGCGACGGCGTGGATGTCGCGCTCGCGCAGGATGAGGTACTCCTCGTTCTGCACCTCGACCTCGAAGCGGTCCTCGGGGTTGAACAGCACCTGGTCGCCGATCTCGATCGACCGGACGTTGGGCCCGGCGGCCACGACCTCGGCCCACGTCAGCCGCTTGCCCATCACCGCCGTGGCCGGGATGAGGATCCCCGACCGCGACCGCCGCTCGCCCTCCGCGGCGGGGATGTGCACCAGCACGCGGTCGTTGAGCATCTTGATCGGCTGCTTGGAGTCGGGCGCGGGCACGCCTCGACCGTACCGTCAGTGGCCGTTGACGGTGACCTGACGGGTCACCTTCAGCTCCTGGTGGTCGGGCGACGCGAGCGTGGCGGTGAGCGTGTACTCGCCAGGATCCACGTCGAGCCCGGGCTCGGCGAGGGTGAACGCCTTGTTCATGCCGGCGTCGACGGTGACCTCGCTCACCTCCTGGGTGAACATCTGGCCCCGGCTCCACTGGTAGGCGGTCTCGCCGTCCTTCACGAGCGTGACGTCGCCCCGCTGCCCGGTCGGGAACGTGACCTTGAGCGCCGAGTCCGTCAGGTTCTCGATCGTGAGCGTCCACGTCACCGGGCCGACGACCAGCGGGTCGGGCGCGTACGTGAGCGACAGGTCGGCCGACCCGCCGTCGCCCCCGCCCATCCCCCCGCCACCGCAGCCGACGACGAGCAGCACCGGCACCAGGAGGAGCGCGAGCCGCCTCACCGCGCCGGCCGCACGGGCAGCCCGGCGGCGGCCATGACGTGCTTGGCCTCGGCCACGGTGTGCTCGCCGAAGTGGAAGATCGATGCCGCGAGCACGGCGTCGGCCCCACCCAGGGTGACGCCCTCGACCAGGTGGTCGAGCCCGCCGACCCCACCGCTGGCGATCACCGGCACGTTCACCGCGTCGGACACCGCCCGGGTGAGCTCGATGTCGAAGCCGTCTCGGGTGCCATCGCGGTCCATGGAGGTGAGCAGGATCTCGCCAGCACCGAGTCGCTCGGCGATGACGGCCCAGGTGATGGCGTCGAGTCCGGCCGGCTTGCGGCCACCGTGGGTGTGGACCTCGAAGCCCATGCTCGTGCGCCGGGCATCGATGGCCACGACCACGCACTGGGTGCCGAACACGTCGGCGATCTCGGCGATGAGCGCGGGTCGCTGGATGGCGGCGGTGTTGACGCTCACCTTGTCGGCGCCGGCGCGGAGGAGCTTCCGGGCGTCGTCGACCGAGCGGATGCCGCCGCCGACGGTGAGGGGGATGAACACCTGCTCGGCCGTGCGCCGCACCACGTCGACCATGGTCTCGCGGGCGTCGGACGACGCCGTGATGTCGAGGAACACGACCTCGTCGGCACCCTCCCGGTCGTAACGGGCGGCCAGCTCGACCGGGTCGCCGGCGTCGCGCAGGTCGACGAAGTTCACGCCCTTGACGACGCGGCCGCCGTCGACGTCGAGGCACGGGATCACCCGAGCGTTGGTCACGCCATCTCCACCAGGTCGAGGAGCTCGTCGTCCCAGTAGTCGAGCTGCCCCTCGGGCATCAGCAGGACCCGCTGGGGCTGGAGCTCGCGGACGAAGTCGGGGTCGTGCGACACGAGGACCATCGAACCAGGCCAGTCGGTCAGCGCGTTCGCCACCGCGGTGCGGGACGGCGGGTCGAGGTTGTTGGTCGGCTCGTCCAGCAGCAGCAGGTTGCGGCGGCCGGCCGTGAGCATGGCGAGCGACAGCTTGGTTTTCTCGCCGCCCGACAACGTGCCGGCGTCCTGCATGGCCTTGTCGCCGGTGAGCCCGTACATGCCCAGCAGGCCCCGGAGCACGTTGAGCGGCAGGTCGGCCGACTCCTGCATGTGGGTCAGCAGGTCGACGCCGTTGCGCACGTTCTCGTGCTCCTGGGCGTAGTAGCCGACGGTGACGTTGTGGCCGAAGCCGACCGTGCCCGTGTCCTGCTCCGACTCGCCGGCCAGGATGCGCAGCAGCGACGTCTTGCCGGCGCCGTTGAGCCCCATGACCATGAGCCGCTCACCCCGGCCGAGGTCGAACGACACATCGGTGAAGATCGACGGGCCGCCGTAGCTCTTGGCCAGGCCATCGACCTCGAGCACCACCCGGCCCGAGGACGGCGGGTCCGGCAGCCGCACGGCGATGTCGGCCTTCTTGTTGCTGACGACGACGCCGTCGCGCTGGATGCGGGCGATGCGCTTCTCGACCTGGTGGGCCTGGGCCGCCTTGGTGGCCTTGGCGCCGAACCGGTCGACGAACGTCTGGAGCCGCTTGACCTCGGCCGCCTCGGCCAGGGCCACCTTCTTCAGCCGGGCCTCGTCGGCCGCCCGGGCCTTCACGTACTGGCTGTAGGTCCCCCGGTACTCGTACATCGTCCCCTCGTCGAGGTGGAGGACGCGGGTGATGGCCTCGTCGAGGAGGTCGAGGTCGTGGGAGATCACGAGCAGGGCGCCCCGGTACTGGCGGAGGAAGCCCATGAGCCACTGCTTGGCGTCGGTGTCGAGGTGGTTGGTCGGCTCGTCGAGGATGAGCACCTCGCTGCCGGTGAAGAGGATGCGGGTCAGCTCGACCCGACGGCGCTCCCCGCCCGACAGCACCTTGAGCGGCAGCTCCAGGCGGTCATCGTTGAGGCCGAGGCCGGCGGCGATGCGGCGGATCTCGGCCTCGGCGGCGTAGCCGCCCTCCTGCTCGAAGGCGTCGTGCGCCCGGGCGTGGCGGGCGATGTTGCGCTCGGAGGGGTCCTCCTCCAGCTTCAGCCGGAGCTTCTCCATGCGCTCGACGAGCTCGTCGAGCCCCCGGCCGGAGAGCACGTGGTCGAGGGCCCGGCGCTCGCCCTGCTCGGGCTTGGTGCGGGGGTCCTGGTCGAGGTAGCCCATCGACCCGGTGACGCTCACGGCCCCGGCGAACGGCGGGTTCTGGCCCGACAGGACGCGGATCAGGCTGGTCTTGCCGGCGCCGTTGCGCCCCACCAGGCCGGCCTTGTCACCGGCGCGGATCGAGAAGGACGCCTCGGACAGGGTGAGGCGCCCACCGACCTCGACAGAGAGGTTGCGGACCTGGAGCACCCCACCAGTGTGGCCGTCCCGGGCAGGAGTCCCTGCTTCTTAAGGCAGGAGCTTGTCGCTGTGCTCCTCGTCGACCGGGAGGATGCGGGGCGTCTCGTCGTCCGCGATGTTCGGGTCCTGGGTGCCCACCCCGCTGTCGTGCATCTTCTCGAGGGCGGTCTCGTCGTCGTGCTCGCGCTCGTCTTCCATGCGCGGACTGTCCCCTACTTCAGAGCGGCCAACGCCTCGGCGACGGTGAAGGCACCTTCGTAGATCGCCTTGCCGACGATCACGCCGTCGAGCCGGCGGCCGGACTCCTCGATGGCCGCGAGCTGGCGGAGGTGGTCGAGGGTGCCGACGCCGCC
>JAODBP010000050.1 GCA_025464025.1 Actinomycetes bacterium
GGTCTCGATCCCGAGCGTGTAGGCGTTGGCCCCGGCGCCCGACGGGAGCCAGCCCGAGCCGCCCGGCCCAGGGACCCGGTACGGCTCCTTGGCATCGCCGTGGAAGAAGTCGAGGGCGGCGGCCCGCAGGTCGGCGGTGACCTGGGGGTCGATGCCGTGGCCGGTGACCAGCAGGAAGCCGCTGGTGCGCAGGGCGTGGTCGATCGCGCCGGTGTCCGGTCGGGCGAGGTCGATCAGCGGGATGTCCACGTCGCGACCGTACGGGTCGCGCGTTTCGGGACCGTTGCCGGTGTCAGTTCCCGAGCTTGCGGCCCCGCAGCACGAGCGTGCGGGGGAGGGTGCCCGACTCGGGCTCGAGCAGGGTGTCGACGGCGAAGTGGGCCCTGGTCAGCGAGGTGAAGAGGTCGCCGACGGTGCGGCGGTTGTCGCTGCGGTCGAAGTACGAGCGCCGGATCAGCAGCTTGGGGTCCGCGTCCTCGTCGATGAGCTCGAGCGTGGGGTGCGGGAGCGACACGACCAGCGGGGCATCGGTCCTCAGCACCCGGTGCACCTGGCGGAACACCCGGTCGACGTCCTCCACGTCGCGGAGGGCGTCCTCCGAGATGGCGGCATCGACCGTGTCGGCCCGGATGAAGGCGAGGTCGGCGAGGTCGCCGTGGATGAGCTCGACCTTGGCCTCGGCCCGCTCGATGGCGGTGCGGGCCCGGTCGTGGTCGTCGGCCCCGTCGGCGATGGCGATCACGTGGGCGCCCTGGCCGGCCAGGGCGATGGCGCTGGCGGCGTCGGAGCAGCCCAGCTCGAGCACCCGCTTCCCGGCGACGTTCCCGAGCAGGCGCAGTTCCTCGTCGGTCACCAACTGAGTATGGACGCGAGACAGCCCGGGCGTGGAGCCCGGGCCGTCTGGTGGATCTGGTGGAGCGGGTGCTACTTGATGGTGTCGTCGCCCGCGGCGTAGGCCTCGACCATGCGGTGGGCCTCCTCGTCGCGGTACTGCACGGGCGGCGACTTCATGAAGTAGGCCGACGGGCCGTGCAGGGGGCCGCCGATGCCGCGGTCCATGGCGATCTTGGCGCAGCGCACGGCGTCGATGATCACGCCGGCCGAGTTCGGCGAGTCGTGGACCTCGAGCTTGAGCTCGACGGTGAGCGGCACGTCGCCGAAGTTGCGGCCCTCGAGGCGGATGAACGCCCACTTCCGGTCCTCGAGCCACGGCACGTGGTCGGACGGGCCGATGTGCACGTCGCGGTCGCCGATGCCCTGGTCGATCTGCGAGGTGACCGACTGGGTCTTCGAGATCTTCTTGGACTTCAGCCGCTTGCGCTCGAGCATGTTCATGAAGTCCATGTTCCCGCCGAAGTTCAGCTGGTACGTGTGGTCGATCGTGGTGCCGCGGTCCTCGAACAAGCGGGCGAGCGTCCGGTGCACGATGGTGGCGCCGACCTGGCTCTTGATGTCGTCGCCGACGATCGGGAGGTTGGCGTCGGTGAACTTCTGGGCCCACTCGGGGTTGCTGGCGATGAACACCGGGATGGCGTTGACGAAGCCGACGCCGGCGTCGAGGCAGGCCTGGGCGTAGTACTTCTGGGCGTCCTCGGAGCCGACCGGCAGGTACGACACGAGCACGTCGACCTTGGCGTCGCGGAGGGCCTGGGCCACGTCGATCGACTCGGCCGGGGACTCCTCGCACTCCTGCGTGTAGAACTCGCCGAAGCCGTCGAGGGTCGGGCCCCGCTGCACCACCACGTCGAGGAAGCCGGGCTCGGCGAACTTGATGGTGTTGTTCATGCCCGAGAAGATCGCCTTGCCCAGGTCGATGCCGACCTTGGTGGCGTCCACGTCGAAGGCGGCCACGAGCTCGACGTCGCCGACGTGGTAGTCGCCGAGCTTCACGTGCATGAGGCCGGGCACCACCTCGGTGGGATCCGCGTCCTTGTAGTACGTGATGCCCTGCACGAGCGAGCTCGCGCAGTTGCCGACGCCGGCGATGGCCAGACGAACCTTCTTCATGCCATTTCCTCCTCGATCAGGCGGTCGAGCCAGGCGATGTCCCGCTCGGTCGACTCGGTCTCGTGCTCCATGAGGGAGCGGACGTAGCGGTCGATGCGCTCGGACGGTCGCATGGTGCGACGACCCTCCGACAGGCGCTCGACGAGGGCGGCGCGCCGGCGCTGGAGCAGGCCGAGGCGGACCTCGGGCTCGCACCAGCGGCAGAACGCCAGCTTCAGCGGGAAGGTCCGATCGTCGTCGCCGGGTTCGGCGACGAGCTCGGCGAGGCGGGCCTCACCCTGATCGGTGATCCCGTAGACCTTCCGGTTGCGGGGGCCGCGCCCGCCGGTGCGACCCAACTGCTTCCGCGTGGCGGCGCGGAACGCCGCTGCCTCCCCGGCGAAGGAGCCGGTGGAGGGGAACGTGGGGGTGGGCACGGCTTCCGCCGCTTCCACCGCCTTGAGGTGGCCGGCGGCCTCGAGCTTGGCCAGCGCGGGGTACAGGGACCCGAACGACACGCTCGAGAGCGGGCCGAGGACGTCGCGCAGGCGCTTCTTCAGCTCGTAGCCGTGGAGCTCGGACTCCTTGAGGAGCCCGAGGATGGCCAGCTCGATCACGTGACCAACATATCGGACCGATATATCGAACACAACAATACGACCTCGCGCCGCAGGCTGCGCTCGGTGTGCCGATCAGGCTCGCTGGCGCTCGCCCTGTCGGCCTGGTCCGGCCCGGTGCGTTGCCTCGTCCCTCCCGCTGAAGGGGCATCAGGCGTGGCTTCGCCCGGTCGTGGCTAGCCTTCGTGCGATGTCGTTCAACCCGCGTGGGGTACGAGGCGCATCGCCTGGGCTCCCAGGTGAGATCGACTACCGCCTGGCGCGCCAGGCCGTGATCTCGGAGTACCGCAAGGGACGCGTCGCCCAGCACGAGGTGTGCGACGCCCACCCGGAGCTCATCCGGGCGGCCCGCAACGTGGGAGAGGAGTCGAGCCGGACGTGTCCGATCTGCGAGGAGGCGAACGTCGTCCTCGTGTCCTACGTGTTCGGCCCGAGGATGCCGGCGCACGGCCGCTGCGTCACCACGAAGCAGGAGATGCAGCGCCTGAGCCGGGCCGGCGACGAACTGGCCTGCTACGTGGTCGAGGTCTGTCCCTCCTGCCGGTGGAACCACCTGGCCCGGACGTTCCTGCTGACGCCGGCCAAGCCGCGGTCGTCGAACCGCAGCAGCTCGGCCCCCTCCGGCTGACGGCCGCGGTCGCGGCGATCGCCGTGGCCGCGGTGGCTCGCGGTCCAGTGGCCGTGCTCGCCGTGCTCGTCGCCGTGGTCCTGGGATCACCGGTCGGTGCCCTGACGTCCGTGCTCGCCTTCCTCGCCGCCTGCTGGCGGTGGGGCTCGGGCTGGCTGGTGGCCGTCGTCGGCGCCCAGGCCGTGCTCGGCCCGGCCGGCGCCGTCGGCCCGCCGTCGGCCGCCCTGTCGTCGTGGTTGGCGGCGGTCGCGCTCGTGGTGGCCGTGCCGGGCGCGTCGCTCGTGGCCGCCCTCGCCGTGGGCGCGTCGGCTGCGCTGGTGGTGGCCGGTCCGGCCGGGCTCGACGGGGCCGGCACCCGCCTGGCCGCCACCGCCGCCCTCGGCCTGCTGGCCTTCGGCGTGGGCCGGCTCCGGTGGCGGCGGTGGCCGGCGCTGGTGGCCCTGGCCCTGGCGGTGGGCGCCGCGGCCCTGGCATGACGAGCGGGCGGCGCAGCCTCGTCTGGCGCCTCCGCCGCCTCTGGTACCTCGTCGGACTGCTCACCGTCGCCGGCGTGTCCGGCGTGGGCTACGTGCTGGCCCAGGTGCCGCTGCCCGTGGCCGACCAGCCGGTCGAGACCACGTTCCTCTACGACACCGGCGGCAACAAGCTGGCGGAGCTGGCCGGCAGCGAGAACCGCACCTCGGTGCACCTCGACGCCGTCTCGCCCCACCTGGTCGCCGCCGTCCTGGCCGGCGAGGACCGCGACTTCTTCCGGCACCCCGGCGTCGACGTCGGGGCCATCGCCCGGGCCACGGTGGCCGACCTCCGAGGGAAGCCGCTCCAGGGCGGCTCGACGATCACCCAGCAGTACGTCAAGAACACCTACGTGGGCGACGAGCGGTCGCTGGCCCGGAAGCTGAAGGAGGCGGTGCTCGCCGTCAAGCTCGAGCGCAAGCTGCCCAAGGCCGAGATCCTCGAGCGCTACCTCAACACCGTCTACTTCGGCCGGGGCGCCTACGGGGTCCAGGCCGCGGCCAAGGCCTACTACTTCACCAGCGTCGACCAGCTGGACGTCCGCCAGGCCGCGTTCCTGGCCGGGTTGATCCGCGCGCCGGAGGCCGCCGACCCGAGCGTGCACCCCGAGGAGGCCGACCGCCGCCGCGACCTCGTCGTGGACGCGATGGTCGAGGAGCACGCCATCACGTCGGGCGAGGCGCGGGCGGCGAAGGCCGAGCCGGTGGCGTCGTGGTCACGGCCGCGCGCCGACGTGGTGCACGACCGCTACGTCGACGCGCAGTTCGCCACGCCCTACGTCGTCGAGCACGTGCGCCGGCAGCTCCGCTCGCTCGGGTTCACCGACGACCAGATCAACGGCGGCGGCCTGCGGGTGACGACCTCGCTCGACCTCCACCTCCAGGAGGCGGCCTACCGGGCCGTCTACACCGACACGTTGAACCAGGCCGGTGATCCGGCCGGAGCCCTCGTGGCCGTCGACACGAGCGGCTGGGTGCGGGCCATGGTCGGCGGGCGCGACTGGGACGCGACGACGCCGTACGCCCGGGTCAACCTCGCCACCGGGCGATCCGGCGGGGGCACGGGTCGCCAGCCGGGCTCGTCGTTCAAGCCCATGGCGCTCGCCGCGGCCGTCGACGCCGGCTACTCGGCCGAGTCGGCGTTCGCGGCGCCGGCCACGTTCACGTTCCCGAAGGCCGACAACGGCAAGGACTACGAGGTCTCGAACTTCGAGGGTGAGGCGTTCGGCCGGCTCAACCTGGTCGACGCCACGCGACTCTCCGCGAACACGGTCTACGCCCAGCTCGTCGATGCCCTGGGGCCCGAGCGGGTGGTGGCCATGGCCCGCCGGCTCGGCATCACCTCCGACGTGCCGCCGGTGCTGTCGATCTCGCTGGGCACGCCGTTCGTGTCGGTCGTCGAGATGGCCGACGCCTACCTCACGTTCGCCACCGGCGGGATCCAGGTGGCGCCCGAGCTGATCGAGCGCGTCACCGACCAGGACGGCAACGTCCTCTACGCGCCCCAGGTCCGGCGCCAGCGCGCGCTCCAGCAGCACACGGCCGACGTGGTGACGTGGGCCCTGCGGCAGGTGGTGGGCAGCGGCACGGGCACCCGGGCCCAGCTGCCGGTCGACGCCGCCGGCAAGACGGGCACGACCCAGGACCACGGCGACGCCTGGTTCGTGGGCTACACGCCGGGCCTGTCGACGGCGGTGTGGATGGGGTACCCCGAGGGCCAGAAGCACCGCATGGAGCACGTGCACGGGATCAAGGTCACCGGCGGCTCGCTGCCGGCCCAGGCCTGGCGGCGGTTCATGGCCGTCGCCACCAAGGACCCCCGCTACGCCGGGCGCTTCGGTCCGAAGCCCGACCTCGCGACCGGGCGGGTCGTCCCCGGCTCGGCCCGCGTCTCGGCCACGTCGACGACCACGTCGACGACTTCGACCACGGTGCCCGGGGCGACGACGTCCACGACCACGCCGGGCGCGACGGCCAGCGGCTAGCGAGCAGCCTCGCGCAGGGCGAGGGCAGCGTTGATGTGGCCGAGGTGGGTGAGGGCCTGGGGGAAGTTGCCCAGCGCCATCCTCGTGCGGGGTTGGTACTCCTCGGCGAACAGGCCGAGGTCGTTCGCCGTGCCGGTGGCGCGGTCGAAGAAGGCCCGCGCCTCGTCGAGGCGGCCCAGGTGGGCGAGGCACTCGACCAGCCAGAAGGTGCAGGGCAGGAAGGCGCCCTCGTCGTCCCAGCCCTGGCGCCGGCGCACGAAGCCGTCGACGACGAGCCCGTCGAGCACGGCGTCGACGGTGGCCACCATCACGGGGTCGTCCCACGCCACGAACTCGACGGTGGGGAGGAGGAGCACCGCGGCATCGAGGATGGTGCCGTCGAGCGCGTCGACGAAGCAGCCTCGCTTCGGGTCGACGCCGCGCTCGAGCACCTCGGCCCGCAGCGCCGCCGCTTCGGTGCGCCAGCGCTGGACCTCGGCGTCGTGGTCGCGGTCGAGGGCGTCGGCCAGGCGGACCCCGCGGTCGAGGGCGACCCAGGCGAAGGCCTTCGAGTGCACGAAGTGGTGCTGCTCGCCCCGCACCTCCCAGATGCCGCTGTCGGGGTCGCGCCAGCGGTCGCAGGCGTGGTTGGCCACGTCGACGAGGAAGTGCCACCAGTCGTCGTCGGGCACGTGGCCCCGCTCGTACCAGAGCCAGGCCAGCTCGAGCAGCTCGCCGTAGGCGTCGAGCTGGAGCTGCCCGGCGGCGGCGTTGCCGATGCGGACCGGCTTCGAGCCCCGCCACCCCTCGAGGTGGTCGAGGGTGCGCTCGCTCAGGCTGTGCTCGCCGCCGACCCCGAACGCGATCTGGAGCTCGTCGACCTGCCCGGCCGCGCTGCGCTCGACGAAGCGGCGGAAGCGGTCGGCGCTGCTCACGTCACCCAGGTCGGCCAGGGCGCGCACGGTGAGCCAGGAGTCGCGGATCCAGGTGTAGCGGTAGTCCCAGTTGGAGTCGCCGCCCACCACCTCGGGGATCGAGGTGGTGGCCGCCGCCGCGATGGCGCCGGTGTCGGCGTTGCCGAGGGCGCGGAGCACGAGGGCCGAGCGGCGGAGGTCGGGCGTGACGTCGACGTCGTCGTGGATCTGCGACCAGCCGACCGCGGTGGCCTCGACCAGGCCGTCGACCTCGTCGGGCGTGGGGGTCCCGGTCAGCAGCTCGCCGTCGAGGGTGTGGGGCGGGCGCACGTCGAGCGAGAGCCGCCAGCGCTCCCCGGGGCCGACGACCGTGGTGCCGACCAGGTCCTGGCGGTCGACGGTGTGGAGCTCGACGTCGCTCCACACGAGGAGGCCGTCGTCGCCACCGATGAGCGTGTGGACGCCGTCGCCGACGGTCCGCACCCACGGTCGGAGCAGGCCGTAGTCGTAGCGGGCGGCGATGACGAGCCCGAGCTCGACGGTGCCTTCGATGCCCTCGGCGATGCGCACGAGGCGGCCCTCGGGGTAGCCGTCGCGGCGCAGGGCGAGGAGGTCGATGACCCGGGCGGCACCGGTGGCCGTGCGGAAGGTCGTCTCCAGCGTGCACGTGTTGCCGAGGTAGCGGCGGGTGACCTCGGCTTCGGCGGTCGGGGCGAAGCGGCAGTGGCCGGCGGTGTCCCAGTCGAGCAGGCGGCCGAACGTGCTGCCGTCGTCGATGCGGCGGAGGCAGGCCCAGTCGATCGAGCCGGCGCGCGACACGAGCGCAGCTCCGAGCCCGTCACCGAGGAACCCGTAGTCGTCGATCGTCGGGTAGCGCGGCGCGTCGGGGAAGGCAGGTCCGTCGGTTGTCACGAGCAGCGGGAGGGTAGCCGTGGGGGGTGGCGGCGAAACCTGGAGGGCGTGGTCGCGTCGTGGTCGTGACCGGTGCCTCGGCCGGGGTCGGTCGGGCCACCGCCACCGCCTTCGGTCGGGCCGGCTGGTCGGTCGGCCTGCTGGCCCGGGGCGGGGCCGGCCTCGCCGCGGCGGCCGACGACGTGGGCGGCCGGAGCCTGGTGGTGCCCACCGACGTGGTCGACGCCGAGGCGGTCGAGGCCGCGGCCCAGCGGGTCGAGGACGAGCTGGGGCCGATCGACGCGTGGGTCAACGTCGCCATGACCACCGTCTTCGCCTGGTCGTGGGACGTGAGCGCCGACGAGCTCCGCCGGGCCACCGAGGTCACCTACCTCGGCCAGGTCCACGGGACGATGGCGGCGCTGCGGCGGATGCGGCCCCGCGACCGGGGCGTGATCTGCAACGTGGGCTCGGCGCTCGCCCATCGGGCCATCCCCCTCCAGTCGGCCTACTGCGGCGCCAAGTTCGCCGTGCGGGGCTTCACCGAGGCCGTGCGGTGCGAGCTCCTGGCCGAGGGGAGCGCGGTGCGGCTCACCGAGGTCCACCTGCCGGCGGTGAACACCCCGCAGTTCACGTGGTGCCTCAACCGGCTCCCCATGCGGCCCCAGCCGGTGCCACCGGTCTACGCCCCCGAGGTGGCGGCCGACCGGATCGTGCTCGCCGTCACCTCCCCCCGGCGCCACCGGGTGCTGGGCGGGTTCAACCGGGCCCTCATCACGGCCAACAAGGTCGCGCCCGGCGTCGTCGACCGCTACGTGGCCCGCACCGCCGTCGCCTCGCAGCAGACCGACGAGCCGGCGGTCGACGGCCGGGCCGACCTGTGGGCGCCGGTCGACGATGCCGGCGACCACGGGCCCCGGGGCCCGTTCGCCGAGCTGGAGGGCGGGATGCGGAACCGGCGCTGGTTGGCCGGCCTGCCGCGCCTCGCCGTCGACCTCGCGGCCGCCGTCGTCGGGAGGGTCTGATGGCGGTGACGAGCCGGCACCTGGACGCGTCGCCGGAGGCGGTGTTCGCCGTGCTGGCCGACGGGTGGCGCTACGCCGACTGGGTGGTGGGCGCTCAGCGGATCCGGGCGGTCGACGACAGTTGGCCGGCGCCGGGCAGCCGGTTCCACCACCGCTTCGGCATCGGGCCGCTGAGCATCGAGGACTCGACCGTGCTCGAGGCCTTCGAGCCGCCCCGCCGGATCGTGCTCCGGGCCCGGGCCCGACCGACCGGTGTGGCCCGGGTGAGCATCGAGCTGGAGCCGGCCGGCGGCGGCACCGACGTGGTGCTGGCCGAGGTGCCGATCTCGGGCGTCGCCCAGCGCATCGACAACCCGCTGCTCGAGGCGCTGGTCGCCCTGCGCAACCGCCGGTCGCTCCAGCGGCTGGCCCAGGTGGTGGGGGCTGGTTCTCGCCCCTAGGTGGTGGGTACGCTGGGCGGACCGCCGGCAGCCATCGTGGCGCTGGACGGGCCAGGAGGTGGAGCCATGGGTTCCCGCGTGACCGCACCCGCCGTGCGCGCCCGCAAGGTCGCGACCGGTGCCGAGCCGCTCGTGATGGTGACGGCCTACGACGCCCCCGGGGCGCGCATGGCCGACGAGGCCGGGGTCGACCTGATCCTGGTGGGCGACTCCCTCGCCATGGTCGTGCTCGGCTACGACGACACGCTCCAGGTGACGGTCGACGACATGGCCCACCACACGGCCGCGGTGGCCCGGGCGAAGCCGGCTGCCCTGGTCGTGGCCGACCTGCCGTGGCTCAGCTACCACGTGTCGGTCACCGACACCGTCCGCAACGCCGCCGCGCTGGTGCGGGCCGGGGCCGGGGCGGTGAAGCTCGAGGGCGGGGCCAAGCGGGTGCCGATGGTCGAGGCCCTCGTCGACGCCGAGATCCCGGTGATGGGCCACATCGGCCTGACGCCCCAGTCGGTGCACGCCATGGGTGGGTTCAAGGTCCAGGGCAAGGACCTGGCGGCGGCCCGGGGGCTGGTCGACGACGCCGAGAAGCTGGTTGCCGCGGGCGTGTTCAGCATCGTGCTCGAGGGCGTGCCCGACGTGGTGGCCCAGATGATCACCGAGTCGGTGCCCGTGCCCACGATCGGCATCGGTGCCGGTCGCCGGTGCGACGGCCAGGTGCTGGTGTTCCACGACCTGCTCGGGCTCCAGGACGGGATCCGGCCCAAGTTCGTGCGTCGCTACGCCTCGCTGAAGGCCGACGGCATCGAAGCCATCGCCGCCTTCGCCGCCGACGTGCGCTCGGGCGCGTTCCCCTCGGAGGAGGAGACGTACCACCTGCCGGCGGCCACCGCTGCGGCGCTGGGCGTGGGCTCGGTCGACGGCGTGGTCGAGCTGGATGACGTCACCGGGCTGTACGGGGGTGCCACGATCTCCCGGTGACGCTGGAGGACTGGGGGACGCGCGCCGAGCGCCACGAGCCGTGGGTGCGGCGCGCCGCCTGGACCGTGCTGGTCGTGGCGCTCCTGTCGTTCGTCGTGCGGGGCAGCGACGGGCCGGCCGATCCGTACCTGGTGGGGACCGGGCAGCGTCCGCTGGCCGGGTTCGGCGAGGCCGCCTTCGAGATCCGGACGCCCGAGGGCCGGGTGCTCGACTGGTGCGCGCTGCTGGCCGCGACCGAGTCGGCCCGGGAGCAGGGGCTCATGGAGCAGCACGACCTGCGGGGCTACGACGGCATGCTGTTCCGGTTCGACGAGCCGACGGCGGCGGAGTTCTACATGTTCCACACCCTGATACCGCTCTCGATCGCCTTCTTCGACGAGAGGGGGACCTTCGTGTCGGCCGCCGACATGCCGGTGTGCACCGCCGACGAGGCGGGCGCGTGCCCGACCTACCCGGCGGCGAAGCCCTTCGTCCACGCCGTCGAGGTGCCCAAGGGGGGGCTCGGCCGGTTGGGGATCGGCCCGGGCTCGACGATGGCCATCACCGACGGGGACTGCACGTGAGCGACGGGAGCTACTGGGCCGAGGTGGAGGCGGCCTGGGAGGGCCGCCCCGAGCGTCCGGCGCCTCGGCGGATCGGTCCGGCCCGGGCCGGCGTGCTGGCCGCGATGATGATCGGCCTCCAGGAGGCGCTCGAGCCCCACGCGCGCGACGAGGTGGTCGTCGAGGTCGACGTCGACGAGCCCGAGCGGCCGATCGGCGGTGTCCTGCTCCACTTCGACCCGACCTCGCCCCGCCACACCGTCGCCGTCCTCGGGAGTGTCACACCCCCTCCGTAGGTTGTGGGCATGGCCGGACCCGCCTACCATGCACTGTCCCCTTCCGGGGGGATGATGCTCAATCGAGCCCTGCCCGTGACCGTCACGGGCCCCGAGCGCCAGGCGCCGGGTCCACAGGGAGGTACTGCAGGCCCATGAGGCCCTACGAAGTCATGGTCATCCTCGAGCCCGCGCTCGAAGAATCCGCGGTGCAGGCGGTCATCAACCGCAGCACCGAGCAGCTCGAGTCCGGCGGCAGCACGGTCAACCGTGTCGACAAGTGGGGGAAGCGCCGCTTCGCCTACGAGATCGCGAAGAAGATGGAGGGCTTCTACGTCCTCCTCGACGTCACCTCGGAGCCGGCTCCCATGGAGGAGCTCGACCGCGTCCTGCGGCTGTCCGACGACGTGATTCGCCACAAGATCATGCGGATCCCGGACGAGGCGATCAACGGCAGCGGCCGCAAGGTCGCGGCCGAGGACATCGACACCGGTCCGGACCGTGAGAGCCGCGGACGCGGCAAGGACAGGGACAGGGACAGGGACTGATGCCTGACAACTCCATCACGATCGTTGGCAACCTGACGCGAGACCCCGAGCTCCGGTACACCCCCGGCGGACAGGCCACCTGCCAGTTCGGCGTGGCCGTGAACCGGGTCTGGACCGACCGTCAGACGAACGAGAAGAAGGAGGCGACGTCGTTCTTCAACGTCGTCGCCTGGCGCGAGATGGCCGAGAACGCCGGCGAGTCGCTGACGAAGGGCTCCCGCGTCGTCGTGACCGGTCGCCTGGAGCAGCGCTCCTGGGAGACCACCGACGGCGAGAAGCGCTCCGTCGTCGAGATCGTGGCCGACGAGATCGGCCCCAGCCTGCGATGGGCGACCGCGCAGGTCGTGCGCAACGAGCGCCGCACCGGTGACGGTGGCGGCTTCTCCGGCGGTCCGGCCGCCGGTGGCGGAGGCGGTGGCGGCCAGAGCCGCCCCGTGTCGAACGAGCCCCCCTACGGCGATGAGGAGCCCTTCTAATGGGTCGTAAGTCGAAGTCGGCCCCGTCCGGGCGCACTGAGCGCAAGGGCAAGGACAACGGCAAGAAGTTCAAGAAGAAGGTCTGCGTCTTCTGCAAGGAAGGCGTCGACTGGATCGACTACAAGGACGTGAACCTGCTGCGCCGGTTCATGTCCGACCGGGCCAAGATCCGCGCCCGCCGGGTGTCGGGGAACTGCGCCCAGCACCAGCGCGACGTGGCCATGGCCATCAAGTCGGCCCGCGAGCTGGCCCTGCTGCCGTACGCCACGCGCGTCACCAGCAGCCGGGGTGGCGGTCGCGGCGGTCGTCGCGACGATCGTGGCCCGCGCGAGGACCGTGGCGATCGCGGCCCGCGCCCGGAGAACACGGGTGGCCCGCAGATCGGCGACACCGCCGTGCCCGGGGAGATCCCCGAGGAGCAGCTGGTGACCGTCGACGGTGCGGCGCTCGAGGTCGAGGCGGAGGCGGAGGCGTGAAGGTCGTCCTGCGGTCCGACGTGAACGACGTCGGCAAGAAGGGCGACGTCGTCGACGTCGCCGACGGGTTCGCCCGCAACTTCCTGGTGCCCAAGGGCCTGGCCTTCAAGGCCAGCGCCGGGGCCCAGGCCCAGGCCGATTCCATGCGCCGGTCCCGTGACGTCCGCGACGCCGCCGATCGCTCGGCCGCCGAGGACGTCGCCCGCCAGCTCGTGCCCAAGGTCATCACGCTGACGGCCCGGGCCGGCGGCGAGGGTCGCCTGTTCGGCTCGATCACCGCGGCCGACGTCGTCGACGCCGTGCAGGCCCAGACCGGCATCGAGCTCGACCGCCGCAAGGTCCAGCTGGCCGATCCGATCCGCGAGGTCGGCACCCACCTGGTGAACGTGAAGCTCCACACCGACGTGGTCTTCCCGGTCACCGTCGAGGTCAGCGCCAGCTAGCGCTCGACCCCCGAACTGCTCGTCGGCCGCCCCTCCCGGGGCGGCCGTCGTGCTTTTCGCCCCTACGGTGGGTCGATGGACGACATGGAGATCACGGCCGACGTCCTGCTCGCCGACTACGCCGCCGTGGCCGACGGGAAGCTCACGTTGGTCGGGGCCGGGTTCGACTGGTTCTCCGTGCCGGGGCCGCCGACGTTCGGGGTCGGCATCCTCGTCCACGTCCCCTGGAACGAGACGAACAACCCCCACCGGTGGCGGCTGCGCCTGGTCGACGCCGACGGGCAGCCGTTCCGGGCCCCCGACGGCTCGGTGGTGGAGGTGGGTGACCGCTTCGAGCTGGGTCGCCCGTCCGGCGTGCCCGCGGGCGCGCCGCTGACCCTCCCCCTGGCCTGCAACCTCCAGGGGCTGGCCTTCACGACCGCCGGCCGGTGGATCGTGCAGCTCCTGCTCGACGACCGGGCCAACCCCATCGGCGACGCCGGCTTCACCGTCCTCGGCTGAGCTCGCTGTCACACCCCCTCCCCAGGATGGGGGGTGTGGAGAACCGCTCCCTCTTCCACAGCTTCATCCACCGAGAAATCGTGGGTTGTCCTCTATCGACCCACAGGGCCGGCCAACCATGGTTGAGGTCTGATGGCGGTCGCTGAGCTTCCCCCGCGCGGCGCGCGTTCCGAAGGACGCGTGCCGCCCCACAACCTGGACGCCGAGGAGTCGCTCCTCGGGGCGATGCTGCTCAGCCGCGACGCCATCGTGGCCGCGACCGAGGTCGGGCTCGGGGCCGACGAGTTCTACAAGCCGGGCCACGGGCACGTCTTCGACGCCATCACGTCGCTCTACGGGGCCGGGGAGCCGTCCGACCCGGTGACGGTCGCCGAGGAGCTTCGCCGGGCCGGCCTGCTCGAGGCCATCGGCGGCCCGGCCGTGCTGGTGAGCCTCCAGGCCAGCACGCCGGCCACCTCCAACGCGGCCCGCTACGCCCGCATCATCAGCGAGCTGTCGCTGCTGCGCCGCCTCATCGGCGTCGCCTCGGAGATCGCCGAGATCGGCTACTCGGTGCCCGACGACGTGCTGGCCGCGGTCGACCGCGCCGAGTCGATGGTGTTCGACGTGGCCCAGCGTCGGGTCACCGACTCGATGTCGCCCATCAAGGAGCTGCTCGACGCCAGCCTCACCCGGCTCGAGATGCTCTACGAGAAGGGCGACAGCATCACCGGCCTGCCCACCGGCTACCACGGCCTCGACGAGCTGATGTCGGGCCTCCAGCCCTCGACCCTGGTGATCGTCGGCGCCCGTCCGGCCACCGGCAAGTGCCTCACGGGCGACACGCCCATGGTCGACCCCCGCACCGGGGCCCGCACCACGCTGGCCGAGCTCTACGAACGGGGGAGCCGCGGCGGCGAGGTCGCCGTCACCACGATCGGCGACGACCAGCAGCTCCACGTGCGCCGGCCCAGCGCCTTCGTCGACGACGGCAT
Organism: Actinomycetes bacterium; assembly: GCA_025464025.1. The sequence goes on from JAODBP010000050.1 coordinate 14,188, forward strand.
CAAGCCCGTCTACCGGGTGCGCACCCGCCTCGGCCGCGAGGTCCGCACCACGGCCGCCCACCCGTTCCTGACGCCCGAGGGGTGGCGGCCGCTGGCCGACATCGCCGTCGGCGCCCGGGTCGCGGTGCCGAACGAGCTGCCCGTCTTCGGCGACGCCGAGCTGCCCGAGCACGAGGTCGCGCTGCTCGCCCACCTCCTGGGCGACGAGGGGTCGTCGATGGCGGCCACCAAGGTCAGCCCGGCCGTGCTGGCCGAGGTCGACGCCCTCGCCACCTCGATGGAGGACGGCCGTGGCGTGCTCGGCCTCCTGCGCCGCCACGGCATGCTCGGCCGCCGGGCGCACGAGAAGCGCGTGCCGGACGCCGTTTTCACCCTGCCCCGGCACCAGCTCGCCCTGTTCCTCAACCGCCTGTTCTCGGGGGGCGGCTCCATCGAGCTGCGCCCTGGTGGCGTGGTCGTGCTCGGCATGTCGTCGGTGTCCGAGGCCCTGGTGCGCGACGTGCAGCACCTCCTCCTGCGCTTCGGCTGCAACGCCCGGCTCCGGCGCCGCACGGTCGGCGACGTCGACACCCACCTCCCGGGCTTCGAGCTCCAGATCACCGACCGGGCCGAGGTGCAGCGCTTCCTCCACGACGTCGGCATCTACGCCCGCGAGGCCGAGCTGGCCGGGGCCCTGGGCGTGGCCACCGTGCCGGCCCGCCGGTCGGGCGGCGGTTCCGTCGCCGTGCTCGACGAGCCCGACCTCACCGTGGCCGGACCCAGCGCCATCCACTGGGACGAGGTCGTGGCCATCGAGTCCGAGGGCACGGCCCAGGTCTACGACCTCACCGTGCCCGGCGAGCACAACTTCGTGGCCGCCGACGTCTTCGTGCACAACACGGCCTTCGCCCTCGGCATGGCCACCCACGCCGCGCTCGAGGTGCACCGCCCGGTGCTGTTCTTCTCGCTCGAGATGAGCCACCTCGAGATCACGCAGCGCATCCTGTCGGCCGAGGCCCGGGTCGACGCCACCCGCATGCGCAACGGCAAGCTCGCCGAGGCCGACTGGACCAAGCTCAGCCACGCCATCGGTCGCCTGGCCGAGGCCCCGCTCTACATCGACGACAACCCCCAGGCCACGGTGATGGAGATCCGGGCCAAGGCTCGCCGGTTGAAGTCGCGCATCGGCGACCTCGGGCTGATCGTGATCGACTACCTCCAGCTCATGACCGGCCGCACCAACGCCGAGAACCGCCAGGTCGAGGTGTCGGAGATCAGCCGCGGCCTGAAGATCCTGGCCCGCGAGCTCGAGGTGCCGGTCATCGCCCTCTCCCAGCTCTCCCGTGGGCTCGAGCTGCGGGCCGACAAGCGCCCGATGCTCGCCGACCTCCGTGAGTCCGGCTCGCTCGAGCAGGACGCCGACGTCGTGATGTTCCTGTACCGCGACGAGCTCTACAACACCGAGTCGCCCGACCGGGGCACGTGCGAGGTGCTGGTGTCGAAGCACCGCGCCGGCCCCACGGGCATGGACCGCCTGGCCTTCCTCGACCACTACACCCGCTTCGCCAACATGGCCCGCAACGTCTGACGCGATGAGTTCCGTCGGGCGTCGCCGTCTCGATTGACATGCCGTACGCCGACGTCAACGGGCTGCACCTGTTCTACGAGGAGCGCGGTGAGGGGCCGCCGCTCGTGCTCCTGCACGGCGGCCTCCTCACGAACGACACCAGCTACGGGCCGTCCCTGCCCGCCTGGGCGGCGCGGCACCGGGTCATCGCCGTCGAGCTGCAGGCCCACGGTCGCACGGCCGACACCGATCGGCCGATGACGTTCGAGGCCATGGCCGACGACGTGGTCGGCCTGCTCGACCACCTCGGCATCGAGCAGGCCGACGTCTACGGCTACAGCCTCGGCGGCCTCACCGCCTACGCCTTGCTCGTGGCCCACCCCGAGCGGGTGCGCCGAGCGGTGGTGGCCGCCGCCGACTTCCGCAACGACCGCGGCGGTGAGGTGGAACCCGACCGGCTGCCCACGGAGGCCGACTTCCAGCAGATGCGCGACGGCTACGCCGCGGTGGCGCCCGATCCCTCGCACTTCGACGCCGCCGCCGAGAAGACCAGCGGGCTCGTGCACTCGTTCACGGGCTGGACCGACGACCAGATCCGCGCCATCGACGTGCCGGTCCTCGTGCTCATCGGTGACACCGACTTCGTCCTCGTCCCCAACGCCGTCGAAGCCGTCGGGCTCCTCCCGCACGGCCAGCTCGCCGTGCTCCCCGGCCACACCCACATGGACCTGAGCCGCAGCGAGCTGGTCGCCCCGGTCGTCGAGGTGTTCCTCCGGTAGCTAGAGCCCGAGCGCGGCCGCGGCCTCGGTCAGCACGGCGAGGTGCCCGTCGACGCCGCCGAGGCCGGCGCCCATGGTGTTGATCGAGAGGTGGCTGGCCCCGGCCGTCCGCCAGCCCTCGACGTGCTCGACGAGCAGGTCGACGTCGCCCTTCCAGTTGATCCGGCCCTCCATCCCGATGGCCGAGTGGTCGCGCCCGACCTCGGCGGCACCGGCGGCCACCTGGGCCAGGGCGTCGTCGAGCTTCGGGCCCGGTGCCATCTGCGGGAACCAGCCATCGGCCAGCCGGCCGGCGCGCCGGTAGGCGGGGGCCGAGGCGGCGCCGATCCACACCGGGATCGGGCGCTGGATCGGGAGGGGCGCGATGCCGGCCGCGGTCACCTGCTCGTAGGTGCCCTCGAAGGTCACGGCCCGCTCGGTCCAGAGCCGGCGCAGGAGCAGGAGCTGCTCGTCGAGCCGGCGACCCCGGTTGGTGAAGTCCTTGCCCAGCGCCTCGTACTCGACCGCGTTCCACCCGATGCCGACGCCGAAGCGGAACCGACCACCGCTGAGCAGGTCGACCTCGGCCGCCTGCTTGGCCGCCAGCGCGGTCTGGCGCTGGGGGAGGATGATGATGCCGGTCACCAGCTCGATGCGCGAGGTGACGGCGGCGAGGTACCCGAACAGCACGAGCGGCTCGTGGAACGTGGTGTCGACGTCGTAGGGCCCGTTCCACGGCGTGTGGACCGTGGTGTCGGCACCGACGACGTGGTCGTAGGCCAGCAGGTGGTCGAAGCCGAGCGACTCGGCCCGCTCGCCGTAGGCCCGCACGGCGCCCACGTCGGCGCCGATCTCGGTCTGGGGGAACACCACGCCGATCCGCATGGGACCGTTCTAGCGGCCCGCCGTCCGTAAGAAACTGGTCAGGAACTAGAAGCCGTGGGCTCACACGGCCGACCCACAGCGCTCACGCCCGGCACACGATCGCGAAATCACGTTTCTTTACGGTCCGTGACATGCGAACGCGACTGCAACGCCTCAAGGAACGGGAGACCCAGAAGCTCGTCCTGTACATCTTCGCCGGGAAGATGGCAGGCGTCGGCGCCACCCTGGCGGCGATCAAGGGCTTCAGCTGGTACTTCATGACCGCCGCCGGCGCCCAGGAGGTGGTGGCCCACAAGGCCAACGACCTGGTGAACCCGCTCAACACGGTCTGGGTGCTGGTGACGGCCTTCCTGGTCTTCTTCATGCAGGCCGGCTTCATGGCCCTCGAAGCGGGCTTCGCCCGGTCCCGGGAGACCGTCAACATCATGCTCGAGTGCGTGGTGGACACGTGCCTGGCCGGCTGCCTGTTCTGGGCCTTCGGCTTCGCCTTCATGTTCGGCACCGGCAACGGCCTCATCGGCCACGAGTTCTTCTTCCTCAACAACATCCCGGCCACCTATGGCTCGACCGGCATCGCCTTCCTGGCGTTCTGGCTCTTCCAGTTCGCCTTCCTCGACACGTGCTCGACGATCACCTCGGGCGCCATGGTCGGCCGCACCGGGTTCGTCGGCGACCTGATCTACAGCTTCGGCGTGTCGGGCTTCATCTACCCGATCTTCGGCCACTGGGTCTGGGGCCCGGGTGGCTGGCTCGGCAACATGACGCCGGGCTTCCTGAACGACTTCACCAACGGTGCCGTCTTCCGTGACTTCGCCGGCTCGACCGTGGTCCACACGGTGGGCGGCTTCATCGCCCTGTGGGGCGCCATCGCCCTCGGCCCCCGCCTCGGGCGGAAGTTCAAGAGCGAGGGCGGCGGCCCCCTGCCGCCCCACGACCTCATCATCGGCGCCCTCGGCGCCGTCATCCTCTGGTTCGGCTGGTACGGCTTCAACCCCGGCTCGACGCTGTCGGCCATGGACTTCGTCGGCATGGGCCGGGTGGCGGCCAACACCACGCTGGCGGCCTGCACCGGTGGCCTGGTGGCCATGTTCTGGGTCTACCCCCGGTCCAAGAAGTGGGACCTGGGCATGGCCTGCAACGGCCTGCTCGGCGGCCTCGTCGCCATCACCTGCCCCTGCTACTGGGTGTCGCCCGGCGGCGCCCTCCTCATCGGCGCCATCGCCGGCATCGTGGTCCCGCTCGGCGTCGACCTGCTCGAGAAGCTCAAGATCGACGACCCGATCGGTGCCGTCGCCGTCCACGGCTTCGCCGGCATCTGGGGCACCCTGTCCCTCGGCCTGCTCGCCACCGGCCAGTACGGGATCCCGACGCCCGACGGCACCGACCTCACCACCAAGGTCGAGGGCCTCTTCTACGGCGGCGGCCTCGACCAGCTCAAGGCCCAGTTCGTGGGCAGCCTCACCTGCGTGGTCGTGATCAGCGCCGTGTCGATCGCCCTCATGTGGGGCGTGAAGGCCACCAAGACGCTGCGCATCAGCAAGGACGGCGAGCTCGAGGGCATCGACCTCCACGAGCACGGCACGCCCGCCTACCACATGGAGTTCGGGCAGGGCATGAGCTACACCGCCGCTCCCGGCATGGGGAGCCCGTCCTTCTCGTCCACCTCCACCGTCGGCGAGGATGCCCCCGTCTGACGGACCGGTCGTTCGCAACGGGCCGGGGCAACGGCGCCCCGGCCCGGCCGACCGCTCGACGACGAAGGGAGGCTCGACCGTGTCCAACTCCACCGCCCACGCCGTGGGCGTGCTGCGCTGGCCGACCGAGGCCGACCGGCGTGACGAGCTCGAGCGGCTGGGCATCCCCCGGCTGCTGCTGGTCGAGCCCGGCTTCCGTCCTCCCGAGGTCCGGGACGACGAGGACTGGGCCCGGCTCCCGGTGGAGGACGACGACCTTCGCGCCCGAGTGGAGCGCTTGGCCACCCACCCCGTCGCCGACGATCCGACGCTCGACGAGTTCGGCGTGCTCACCTACGGCAACGGCTGGGTGCCGCTGTCGCCCCTGGAGGAGACGATCGTCCGCCGCCTCCTCGACTCGTTCGGGACCACCGTGGCCCGGGACGACCTGATCGCCGAGGCCTGGCCCGACGGCGGTCGGGGCCCCCGGGTCCTCGACACCAAGATCCACCGACTCCGCAACCGCTTGGCCCCGCTGGGGCTCGCCATCCACACCGTTCGCCGCCGGGGCTTCGTGCTCGATGCCCGGCCCACCGCTGAGGAGCCGACATGGCCCATCTCGTGACCGCCGTCATCAAGCCGTTCAAGCTCGAGGAGGTGAAGGAAGCCCTCCGGGGCGCCGGGGTCCTCGGTCTCACCGTGAGCGAGGTGCAGGGCTACGGCCGCCAGGGCGGCAAGTCCGAGACCTTCCGAGGCTCGGAGTACACGATCGACTTCGTGCCCAAGGTCAAGGTCGAGGTGATCTGCGATTCGCCCGACGTCGACAAGATCATCGAGCTGATCGCCACCGCGGCCAAGACCGGCAAGATCGGCGACGGCAAGATCTGGGCCTACGACCTCGACCGCCTCCTGCGCGTGCGCACCGGCGAGACCGGCGAGGCGGCGATCTAGGGATGTCCGGCGCCATCGGCCGGGACCCCGGATAGGGTCCCGGCCGATGGACACCGAGGGCCGCGACCGCTCGGTCGTCGTCCTGCTCGTCAGCCTGCTGCTGAGCTCGATCGCCTCCATGACCCAGGCCACCGTCCTGGGCAAGCAGGTCTTCGACATCAGCCACCGCGAGCTCGACCTCGGCCTGCTCGGCCTCGTCGAGTTCGCCCCCGCCCTCCTCCTGGTGCTGGTCACCGGCACGGTCGCCGACCGGTTCGACCGGCGTCGGGTCGCCGCCCTCGGCCTCCTGGGTGAGGCGGCGGCCACCGGCGGGATCCTCTGGTACGTATCGACCGACCCGACGGCGGTCGGGCCGCTGTTCGGCATCGTGCTGGTGTTCGGCGTGGCCCGAGCCTTCGCCGCCCCGGCGGCCCGCTCGCTCCCGGCCGACATCGTCGAGCCCGAGCGGGTCCCGTGGGTCGTGGCCCGCTACTCGGCCACGTGGCAGATCGCCTCGATCGTCGGGCCGGTGACCGGGGGGTTCCTCTACGCCGCCGACGTCCGGCTGCCGTACCTCTTCATCATGGTCGTGACGGTCGGGGCGGCGGCCGCCGTGCTGCTGGTGCAGCGCCACCAGCCCACCCGGCCGGTCGACGTGCCCGACGAGATCCCGGCCGTCGACCCGCTGCTCACGCCCGCGCCCAAGGCCCGGTTCGGGGAGGCGTGGGCCGGCCTCCGCTTCATCCGGACCCAGCCGATCCTCCTGGGTGCCATCTCGCTCGACCTGTTCGCCGTGCTCTTCGGTGGGGCGGTGGCACTGCTCCCGGCCATCGCCGAGGAGCGTCTGGGCGTGGGAGCCGTCGGCTTCGGCTGGCTCCGGGCCGCGGGTGGCATCGGCGCCGCCCTGGTCACGCTCCGCCTCGCCATCCGCCCGCTCGACCGGCGGGTCGGCCGCACCCTGCTCGTCTCGGTCGGGGTCTTCGGGCTCGCCACCTTGGCCCTCGGCGCCACCCGGAGCTACGTCGTCGCGTTCGTGGCCATGCTCGTGCTGTCGGGGGCGGACTCGGTCAGCGTGTTCGTGCGGGCCACGTTGGTGCCGCTGGTGACGCCGCGGTCGAGGCGGGGCCGGGTGCTCGCCGTCGAGAACGTCTTCATCGGGGCATCGAACGAGCTCGGTGCCTTCGAGTCAGGGGTCGCCGGCCAGCTGCTGGGGCCGGCCGGGGCGGTGGTGCTGGGCGGCGCCGCGACCCTGGCCATCGCCGCCGGGTGGGGAGCGCTGTTCCCCGAGCTGCGGGACGTCGACGGGTTCCCGGCGCCGGTCGACGTCGAGGCCTAGAGAGCGAGCCGCCAGGCGAGCTCTCCATCAGCACAGTGCCCCTGATCGGGCGGCGTCAGCCGTCCGATCAGAACGTCCGGCGGTACAACGTGTCAGTCGTGCCGAGGCTCAGGTGCCCTTGACCGTCTCGAACGTGATCGTGATGTGCTCGAAGCCGAGGGACTGGAACAGGGCCCGGAGCATCTTCCGGGTGTTGCCCTCGGCCCGGGCCGTGAGCTTCGAGGCGCCCGCCGCGGCCCGGAGCTTCTTCTCCCCGAGCTGGTAGAGCTCGCGCTCGCTGGTCGGGTTGTCGGAGAACACCGAGCCCAGCCGGTCGAGCACGCCGCGCTGGCGGTTGAGCACGCGGGAGCGGTCGGGGTCGACGTGCACCGAGTCGATCCGGGCGTGGGGCAGTACGACGGTGGCCGTCTTGCGGTCGCCGGACACGGTGACGGCGCCCTTGCCGAGGTCACCGAAGTCGACCACGGCGTCGACCGTGCCGAAGGCGAGGAACGAGACGCGCTCGCCGCTGATGAACGACGGGACGAAGCGGGTGTCGTCCTCGATGTCGATGAGCTCTTGGAGCTGGGCCGAGGCGGCGCGGTACTCGCTGAGGTCCTCGAGCCGGTTCAGCAGGGCCGGGGCGCTGCGGTCGACCTTCGAGCTGGAGAACGGGTTGGGCAGCCAGCTCCACGGGTCGAACACGCTGGCCACCAGGATGACCAGCACGGCGACGGCCGCACCGATGGCGACGGGACGGAGCCTGCGCATCCGCAGGTTCTAGCTCGGCTGCTCGAGGAAGCCCAGGTTCTCGTAGCCGCCGCCCAGGAGCTGCCGCGAGTCGGCGGCCAGCCACGAGTCGAGCACCGTCGCGTACACGCTGCGGAAGTCGACGGTCGGCACCAGGTTGCCGGAGCGGTCGAGCGAGCCGAGCGAGGGCATGGCGCCGTAGAGGCCGCCCTTCACGCCAGCGCCGAGGGCGAAGAGCGCGCTCGCCGTGCCGTGGTCGGTGCCGTTCGACTGGTTCGCCTGCACTCGGCGGCCGAACTCGGAGAAGGTGAGCACGGTGACCCGCCCGGCGAATCGGGTCGCCAGCTTCTCGAAGAACACCTGGAGCCCGGCGTCCAGCTCACCCAGTCGGGTGGCGTGCTCGCCGGGCAGGTTGGCGTGGTGGTCGAAGCTGCCGAACGACACGTGCAGCACCCGAACGCCGAGGTCGGCGTTGATCAGGCGGGCGGCCAGGTCGAGCTGCTCGGCCAGGCGGCCGGTGGCGAGCTTGTCCTTGTACAGCGGGCGGACCTTGTCGTTGAGGTCGACCGAGGTGCGGCCGGCCGCGGCGATGGCGTCGCCCCAGGGGCCGAGTCCGGTCGGCCCGGCGCCCATGGCGCGGAGGCACTCGGCCGAGCGGCGGACCCAGTCGTCCTTGGCCGACGTGCTCAGCCCGTCGCCCAGCGAATCCGGGAGGGCGGTGCCCTTGCGCGCCGCGCCGTTCATCAGGAGCGGCACCGAGGTGCCGACGGTGACGGCGTGGAACGGGTCGTTCCCGCCGGGCAGGCCGTCGAGGTAGCGACCGAGCCAGCCGGTCTTCCCCTCGGTCCCGTTGCCGGTCATCCAGCGAGCCGTGGCCGTGAAGTGGCTGAGGTCGGGCGTGACGTCGCCGACGCCCTGGAGCACGGCGACGTTGCCGGCGTCGAACTGGCCCTTGAGGAACGCCAGCTTCGGGTGGAGGCCGACGCCGGTGCCGATGGGCAAGGCGTCGGTGGCCTTGATCGCGATGTTCGGCCGCTTGGCGTAGTAGTTCGAGTCGCCCGTGGGGACCACGGTGTTGAGGCCGTCGTTGCCCCCGCCGAGCTGCACGGTCACGAGGACGCCGTCCTTCGGTCCGATCGGCGTGGCCGCGCCGGCCAGGTCGGCGAGCCAGGTGGGGAGCAGGGCGCTGGCGCCCAGGCCCATGGCGCTGGCCTGGAGGAAGCGGCGTCGCCCCATGCTCCGGCGGTCGGTCTCAGCCGGCGTGGCGAGGGCGGCGAGGACCTCGTCGCTGTCGTTGTCGGTGTCCATCTCGCGAGCCATCACATCCCCCTACGCGAGCTGGGCTTCGGGCGACAGGAGGGCGAGCATGATCAGGTTCGGGCGTTCGGCCCACCGGGTGGTCGTGCGCTCGGTGCGGAGCCACGCCTCCATGGCCTTCGTCGTCGAGGCGCTCGGCGCGTCGACGCCGAACTGCTGCAGGGCCTGGCGGACGGCGTCGGGCACGGCGAGCTTGGTGGTGGCGGCGAGGATGGTCTTGCCCTCGTTGGCCTTCCAGCGCAGGTAGCCGGCGTAGTTCGTCTTGGCCCACTGGGCCGAGGCCGAGACCCAGTAGCCGTTCTGGCGCCAGCCCGACACGTTCGGCGGGTAGAAGGGCTGTTGGCCCATGCCCTCGAGCCACCACTCCGGGTGGGCGACGTCGCAACCCAGACCGGTGCCCTTCATGCCGGCGACGACGTACTCGATGGGCGAACGGACGAGGGCGCCCTTGGCCTTGGGGCCGTAGAACTCCGGGCGCAGGAAGATGGCCTTCACCAGGGCGGCGATCGAGAGGCCTGACTGCACGTACGGCGCCACGACCGCGTCGATCACGCCGGGCTCCGGGTTCGGGTAGGCGAGGAACGACCAGAGCTTGGTGGCGATGAACCGGGCGCAGGTCACCTGCTTCGAGCCGAGCGTGATGTCGTCGAGCACGTCGGGGCCGTTCCAGTTCTTGGTGGTGCCGAAGATGGTCTTGGGCCCGGCGTCGTGGTTCCTGGCGTTGAAGGCGTAGTGCCTGTCCTTGTCGAGCCCGTGGCCGGTCCACGCCTTGGCCCCGCCCACGACGTCGTCCTGGGTGTACTGGTTGACCCCGAGGGTGAACAGCTCCATCGACTCGCGGGCGAAGTTCTCGTTGGGGGAGCCCTTCACGTTCCGGTCGTTGTCGAGGTACCGGAGCATGGCCGGGTCGACGGCCACGGCCTGGGCCAGGTCGCGGAAGCTGCCGAGGCCCTTGGTGCGGAAGAGCTGGTTCTGGTTCCAGATGGCCTGGTGGTCGCCGACCTTGTCGAGCGACGAGCAGAAGTGCCCGTGCCAGAACAGCGTGAGCTTCTCGACGAGGGCGTCGCCGACGGACGCCGTCCGCATGCGCTCCAGCCATGCCGACGACATGGCGACGTACCGGTCCCAGTAGCCGGCCTCGGTGTCGGCGAGAAGGGGTGGGTCGGGGAGGGCCACGGCCTTCGCAGGGTCGACGATGCGGTCGACGATCACCTTGATGTCGAGCGGTGCAAGGGCAGCGATCTCGGCCGGCGTGCCCCCGAACCCGGCACGCCGGAGGAGGTGGGCGACGGCCGAAGGTGGCGTCGGCATTGCCGGTGCATCGGCACGGATGCGCCCGGCTTGAGCGGTTTCTGCCCTACCGGCGCCGGTAGGTCGGCTCCAGCTCCCGCGGCGCGGACGACGGATCGAACGGGTTGACGTCGGTGCCGGGCGGCACCAGTTCGTCGATGGCGTCGAGGATCTCGGTGGGGATGCGGAGGCCGGCCGAGGCCAGCGAGTCCTCGAGCTGGGGCATCGTGCGGGGCCCGATGATCGCCGAGGTGACGTCGGGGTGCTCGAGCACCCAGGCCGTGGCCAGGTGCGCCATCGGGATGCCGGCGTCGTCGGCCAGCGTGGCCAGGTGGCCGACCAGCTCGAGCTTGCGCCGGTTGAGCTCGGCCTCGGGGTCGAAGCCGCCCCAGCGGTTGGCCAGTCGCACGATCCGGGAGCCCTCGTCGAAGTCGGCGGCCGTGCGGTAGCGGCCGGAGAGCCAGCCGCCGTCGAGCGGGCTCCACACGATCACGCCCATGCCGTAGCGCCGGCACGTCGGGAGCACGGCCCGCTCGATGCCACGCCGGAAGATCGAGTACGGCGGCTGGTCGCAGCGGTACCGCTCGAGGCCGAGCCGGTCGGAGGTCCACTGGGCCTCGACGATCCGCTCGGCACCGAACGTCGACGAGCCGAAGGCGCGGATCTTGCCCTGGCGGACGAGGTCGGTGAGGGCGCTGAGCGTCTCCTCCGGCGCGGTCGACGAGTCGAAGCGGTGCTGCTGGTAGAGGTCGATGTGGTCGACGCCGAGCCGGCGGAGGCTGTTCTCCACCTCGGTGACGATCCAGCGGCGGGAGGCGCCCTGGCGGTTGGTGGCGTCGCCGTCGGCGCCAGGCATCACGCCGAAGAACTTGGTGGCCAGCACGACGTCGTCGCGGCGCCCCTTGATGGCCTTGCCGACGATCTCCTCCGACTCGCCGTTCGAGTACACGTCGGCCGTGTCGATGAAGTTGATGCCGCCGTCGAGGGCGGCGTGCACGATGCGCACGCAGTCGTCGTGGTCGGGGTTGCCGAGGGCGCCGAACATCATGGCCCCGAGGCAGTGGCGGCTCACCTTGATCCCGGTCTTGCCGAGCGTGCGGAACTCCATGGAGCCGGACCGTACGCCCTACCGTTGGGCCGTGCTCCTGGGCGACGACCTCCTGCCCCTCCTCGTGCTCGCCATCGGCGCGGCCATGGCCCTCGGCAGCGGCCTGGCCCTGGTGCGGCCTCCGGCCGAGGGCAAGCGGGCCGAGGGCGAGCTGGAGCGCCCGCCGGTCGCGCGCAGCCTGGTCATGATCGGGATCGGGCTGATCGCCGCCCTCTGGGCCCTGGCGAGCCTGATCGCCGGCTGATCCCGCACCGATCTACACGTTGGTGGCCGGGAAGGTCTGGGGCTTCGGGGCCCGCATCAGCGCCTTGACGGCCTCCTGGTCGGCGGGGGACGGGAAGCCCCAGCCGTCGTCGTAGCCGAAGAGCTCGCGGACCGTGGTCGACCCGTATCGCCCGTCGAGCACCTCGATGCGGTCGGGTCCGACCAGGGACGGGTGCTCCATGCCACAGGCCTGGCTGAGCTGGAGCAGCTCGTGGCGGAGGGTCGCGACGTAGGCGGCGAACCGCACCGACTTGAGCGTCGGGTCGAGCCCCCGGGTCAGCCACTTCGACTGGGTGGCGACACCGGTGGGGCAGCGGCCGGTGTGGCACCGCTGGGCCTGGATGCAGCCGATCGAGAGCATGGCCTCGCGCCCGACACTCACCATGTCGGCGCCGAGTGAGAAGGCGAACAGGGCCGTCTCCGGGAACCCGAGCTTGCCCGAGCCGACGAAGACGACGTCGTCGGTGAGCCCCTGGCGGGCGAAGGCGGCGTAGACGCGGGAGAAGCCGACCTTGAACGGGAGGGCGACGTGGTCGGCGAAGGCGAGCGGCGCGGCGCCGGTGCCTCCCTCGCCGCCGTCGACGGTGACGAAGTCGACGCCCCGGCCGGTGGTGGCCATGCGCTCGGTGAGCTCGTCCCAGAAGTCGCCGTCCCCGACGGCCGACTTGATGCCGACGGGCAGGCCGGTCTCGGCGGCGAGGAGCTCGACGAAGTCGAGGAGCTCGTCGGTGGTCGAGAACGCCGAGTGGCGGGTCGGGCTGATGCAGTCGACGCCGACCGGGACGCCCCGGATGGCGGCGATCTCCCGTGAGACCTTCTCGCCCGGCAGCACGCCGCCGAGGCCGGGCTTGGCGCCCTGGCTGAGCTTGATCTCGAGGGCCCGCACCGGGTTGGCGGCGACGAGGTCGACGAGCCGCGCCAGGTCGAAGCGGCCGGCTCCGTCGCGCACGCTGAAGTAGCCGGTGCCGAGCTGGAACACCAGGTCGCCGCCCTGCTGGTGGTGGGGGGAGAGCCCGCCCTCGCCGGTGTTCTGGAGGCAGCCGGCGAGCTTGGCGCCCTGGTTGATGGCGGAGACGGCCGCGCCCGAGAGGGACCCGAAGCTCATGCCCGAGGCGTTGACGACCGAAGCGGGCCGGAACGCCTTGGCCCGGCCGCGGGCGGCGCCCAGGACCTTGGCCGCGGGCACCCGGTCGCCGCCCTCGGTGCTGGCGTCGAGGGGGAACGCCGAGTGCTTGACCACGATGTAGCTGCTCAGCAGCTCGAGGTCGTTGTCGGTGCCGAACCCGAAGTAGTTGTTCTCCCGCTTGGCCGAGGCGTAGACCCACCGGCGCTGGTCGCGTGAGAACGGTCGCTCCTCGTCGTTGTCGGTGACGATGTACTGGCGGATCTCCGGGCCGATGCCTTCCAGCACGAACCGCAGGTGCCCGACGACGGGGAAGTTGCGGAGGATGGCGTGCTTGCGCTGGACGAGGTCGTGCCCGGCGACCGCCACCAGCAGCGCCGCCAGGACGGCGACGACGATCCAGCCCACGCCGGCATCGTATGGCCGGCGTGGGCTGGACCTCCGTCTAGAAGGCGGGGACGACCACGCGGTCGACCCGGAACTGCTTGACCAGGGTCTCCAGCTCGGACGCCATGCCGGCGAGCGAGCGGGCCGCCTCGAGGGCGTCACCGGCCCCGCTGGTGGTCTCGGCCGCGGCGCCGGCGACGTCGGCGGCGCTGTGGGCGATCTCGGTGGTGCCCGAGGCGGCCTCGGTGACCGAGCGGTGGATCTCGTTGGTGGTCGCCGTCTGCTCCTCGACGGCCGAGGCGATCGAGGCGCTGATGGCGTGCACCCCGTCGATCACGGCGTTGATCTCGCTGGTGGCGGCCATGGCGCGGGCGGCGTCGGCCTGGATGGCGGCGACCTTGGCCGCCACCGCCTCGGTGGCCTCGGCCGTGGCCCGGGCCAGGTCCTTGACCTCGTTGGCCACGACGGCGAAGCCCTTGCCGGCCTCGCCGGCCCGGGCCGACTCGATGGTGGCGTTGAGGGCGAGGAGGTTGGTCTGCTCGGCGATCGAGGTGATCACCTTGACGACCTCGCCCACCTCGGCCGACGAGGCGCCGAGGTCGGCCATGGCCGCCTGGGCCTCGGCCGCCTTGCCGCTGGCCTGGGCCGCGACCCGCGTGGCCTCGGTGGCCTGGGCGGCGATCTCGCGGATGGAGGCCGAAAGCTCCTCGGCCCCGTCGGCCACGATGCGCACGTTGCCGCCGATCTGCTCGGCCGTGGCGCTGGCGTCGGCGGCGCGCGAGGCGGTGTGCTCGGCGTTGGCACCCAGCTGCGAGCTGGTCGCCGACAGCTCCTCGGACGAGCCGGCCAGGGTGAGGGCGCCCTCACCGATGGCGAGCACCATGTCGCTGGTGCGCCCGAGCGCCAGGTCGAGGGCGTCGCCCATGCGGCCCAGCTCGTCCTTGGTGGTGACGCCGATGCGGGGCCGGAGGTCGCCACCGGCGACGGCGGTGAGCACGTCGACCATGCGGCCGACCGGGCGGGTGATGGTGCGGACCAGCCACACGGCGAAGGCAACCAGCAGGGCCGCGATCAGGAGGGCGAAGGTGATGACCTCGAGGCGGGCCTTCGCGGCGACGTCGTCGCTGTGGCGCTGCGCCGCGGTGGCGGACGACTGGACGGTGTCGCTGAGGTGGGCGAGCTTGACCTCGAGCGTGGTGAACGTCTTCAGGAAGGTCGGCATCTCGGCCTCGGCAGCCGGCACGTCGTCGGCGGCGGTGGTGATGGCGTCCTTGGCCCCGGCGAAGTAGGCGGTCAGAGCCGGCTGGGCGTCGTCGAGCGCCTTGGTCACCTTCGACCCGAGGTTGGCAGCGCGGAGCTGGGCCAGCCGATCCTGGAAGATCTTGGTGTGGTCGGCGAGGTCGGCGGCGGCCTGGTCGGCGTCGCTGCCCATCCGCAGCGAGCTCAGCACGTCGGCCCGGAGGGCGTCGTGCATCATGTCGGCCTCGACGCTGGCTCGGAGGACGCCGCTCATCTCGTTCAGGTGGTGCATCTCGGACGTCAGGTTGCCGACGACGCTGACGCCGATCAGGCCCACCAGGGTCACGCCGAGCACGCCGAGGCCGCTCAGCAGGCCGAGTCGGGCGGCCAGTCGCAGGTCACGCAGCTTCTTCATGGGAACTCCCCGGGTTCGGTCGGCATCCGCCGTCTACCGCCCCGGTCGGGTGCCCGCCGGTGGACCTGAGCGGTTCGGGACCCTCGACTGACGGCGGAAGTGGTCAGATCGGGCGATGGGGGCGTAACCCGGAGGGGCCGTTCGACGTTGACCCGGGCATGGACCGAAGCATCGCCGTGAAGGGTGAGCTCGACCTCGCCTCCGCACCCACCTTCCTCCGCGACCTCGACGGCGCCCTGGAAGCCGATCCGGGCGGCTCGCTCGAGGTCGACTTCGCCGGGGTGACGTTCATCGACTCGACCGGCCTGGGCGTGCTGGTGGCCTGCCGCAAGCGGGCGGTGCGGGCCGGTGGGGAGCTCACGGTCGCCAACGTGGCCCCCGCCGTGCGATGCGTGTTCGAGATCACCGGCCTCGACCGGGTGTTCTTCCGCGGCTGCACCGTCTGATGCCTTTGCATTAGATTCCCGGGGGTGAGCGACATCCTCGTGCAGGGCGGGACGATCGTCGACGGCACCGGGGCGCCAGCCGTGGCCGGCGACGTGCGGGTGCGGGGTGGCGTGATCGTCGAGGTCGGCCCCGACCTGGCGCCCGACGGCGAGCAGGTGGTCGACGCCCGTGGCGCCCTCGTGGCGCCCGGCATCATCGACACCCACACCCACCTCGACGGGGCCATGTGGTGGAACCCCGAGCTCGACCCGCTGCCGTCCCACGGCAACACGTCGCTGGTGTTCGGCAACTGCGGCAACTCGATCGCCCCGCTCGCCGGCGCCCAGCGCGACGAGATCGTCGACCTCCTCTGCTTCCTCGAGGACCTGCCGGTCGAGGCGTTCCAGCGCGAGGTGCCGTGGTCGTGGGAGGGCTGGCCCGAGTACGCCCGAGCCATCGCCGGACAGCCCACGACGGTGCACGTGGGCGGCTACCTCGGCCACCTCAGCCTCCGGACCTTCGTGCTCGGCGCCGACGCCTGGGAGCGGCCGGCCACGCCCGACGAGGTCGCCCGCATGGCAGTCATGCTCGACGACGGGCTCCGGGCCGGCGCCCTCGGCCTGTCGGTGAACCACTTCGACAAGGACCGCACGCTCCGCCCGGTCCCCGGCTTCTTCGCCGACGACGCCGAGTACCTGGCCCTGTTCGAGGTCGTGGCCCGCCACCCGGGCGCCACGGTGCAGATGATCACCCGCTTCAACGATCCCGAGCACGACGTGGCCGACGGCGTGCGCTTCGCCGAGCTGTGCCGCCGGGCCGGGGTGCGGGCCCAGTGGCCGGGCATGCCGATGGCGGCGCGCGACGGCGACCGCCGCGAGGTGGTCTGGGACGCGCATCGCCGGATCCAGGCCGGGGGCAGCGACTTCTGGCCCGTCGTGCCGTTCAAGCCGCTGGAGCCGTTCTTCGGCTTCGAGCGCTCGATCGCGTTCCAGCGGGTGCCGGCCTGGAACGAGGTGCTCAACGGTCCGGCCGACGCCAAGCTCTCGACGCTGGCCGACCCGGCGTGGCGCGACCGGGCCCGGGCCGACTGGGACGACCGGGTGCGGGCCAGCACGTCGCGCATCGACCGTCCCGAGGCGCTCATGCTGGCCATCTCCGAGACCGGCGCCGGTCCGGTCGGCCTGTCACTCGCGGCCTACGCCGGGCAGCGCGGCCTCCACATCAGCGACGCCCTGGCCGAGTGGGTCGTGGCCAACGGGATCGGCTCGCAGATGGTCGGCCTGCCCGACCCGCTCGACGAGGAGGCGGTGGTGGCCGCCCTGCGCGAGCCGCGCACGCTCACCAACATCAACGACAGCGGCGCCCACCTCCAGCTCTTCTCCGGCGCCGGCGAGCACGTCTACCTCTTCACCCACTACGTGCGGAACGGGCTGCTCACCCTGGAGGAGGCGGTGCACGCCCTCACCGGTCGCACGGCCGCCTTCTTCGGGCTCGGCGACCGGGGCGTCGTGGCACCGGGTCGGGTGGGCGACCTCGTGGTGTTCGCCCTCGACGAGCTCGAGCTGCGCCGCGAGGAGCGGGCCTTCGACGTGCCCCACGGGACGTGGCGCTTCACCCGCCCGCCGGCCGGCTTCCGGGCCACGATCGTGGCCGGCGCGCCGACGTGGCTCGACGGTGCCTCGACCGGTGCCCGCCCCGGCCGGGTGCTGCGCCCGACCGGCTAGCTGTTGATCCCGAGGACGTTCGTCAGTGCGACGCCGCGCCATGGACATCGGGCGTTCGCGCCAGGGGTGAAAGACCAAGGACGCCCTGAGACGACGGTGGGCGCGCCCGAGTCCCTGCGCTCGAACTGGCGATGGATTGACAACAGAAACGTTGTCAATCCGTCGCCAGTTCGGGAAGCACCAGGTCC
>JAODBP010000248.1 GCA_025464025.1 Actinomycetes bacterium
TCCCCGGCACCGCCCTGCACGAGGGCATGACGTGGGGCTGGGAGAGCTTCCCCGACTACCTCGACGTGCTCGACAAGGGCGCCTGGTCGATCGACATCGGCACCCAGGTGGCCCACGGCGCCATCCGCGCCTACGTCATGGGTGAGCGGGGGGCCAAGAACGAGCCGGCCACGCCCGAGGACAACACCGAGATGGCCCGCCTGGTGCAAGAGGCCGTCGAGGCCGGGGCCCTCGGCTTCTCCACCAGCCGCGTGCTGAGCCACCGGGCCATGGACGGCGAGCCCGTGCCCGGCACCTTCGCCGCCGAGGACGAGCTGTTCGGCCTCGGCCACGCGGTCAAGGCCGGCGGCGGCGCCGTGTTCGAGCTCGCTCCGGCCGGCGCCGACGGCCAGGACGCCGTGCGGGGCCGCACCGAGGTCGAGTGGATGACGCGCCTTAGCAAGGAGCTCGACCTGCCGGTCAGCTTCGCCCTGCTCGAGCTGCGCTCCGACCCCGACCTCTGGCGCGAGCTGATGGAGGAGTCGATGCGGGCCAACGAGGGCGGCGCCCGCCTCGTGCCCCAGATCGCGGTGCGCCCGTTCGGCATGCTCATCGGCTTCGGCAGCAACCACCCGTTCGCCAAGAAGCCCACGTTCAAGCGGCTCAACGACTCGCTGCCCTACGCCGAGCTCATCGCCGAGCTGGGCAAGCCCGAGGTGCGCGAGGCGATCCTCAGCGAGGACGACCTGCCGCTCGACCCGACGATCCAGTTCGACACGCTGCCCGGCTCGCTCCAGCACATGGCGTCGATGCTGTACTTCCTCGGCGACGACGCCCCCGACTACGAGCCCACGCCCGACCAGACGCTCGAGGCCCGGGCGGCAGCGGCCGGCGTCGAGCCCATGGCGCTGGCCTACGACACCATGCTCGAGCGCGACGGCCAGACCTTCCTCATGGCGCCGTTCTTCGGCTACGCCCACGGCGACCACGAGGCGATCCGCGAGATGATGCTGCACCCCGCCGGCGTGTCGGGCCTGTCCGACGGCGGGGCCCACTGCCGGATGATCTGCGACGCGTCGTACCCGACCTTCCTCCTCACCCACTGGGCCCGCGACCGCTCGCGGGGCGAGGGACTGCCGCTGGAGCACGTGGTGAAGATGCAGACGAGCACGACTGCCTCGCTCTACGGCCTCACCGACCGCGGCGTCATCGCCGAGGGCAAGAAGGCCGACCTGAACGTGATCGACCACGCCAACCTCACGCTGCACCACCCGCGGCCGGCGTTCGACCTCCCGGCCGGCGGTCGCCGCCTGCTCCAGGACGTGTCGGGCTACGAGGCCACGATCGTCAACGGCGTCGTCACCCGCCGGTTCGGCGAGGACACGGGCGCCCGCCCGGGTCGGCTGGTGCGCGGCGCTCGCTAACGTCGCCGCCATGTCCATCGGGGAGCGGACCATCGATCTGCTCGACGGCGATCTCTATGCCGGCGGGCCGTACGAGACCTACGCCTGGATGCGGGACAACGCCCCGCTCTACTGGGACGCCACCAACGAGCTGTGGGGCGTCTCGCGCTACGACGACATCATCGAGATCGAGAAGCGCAAGGACGTCTTCGTCAACTCCGACCAGGCCAAGGGCGGCTACCGCCCCAACCTGCCGGCCGACGAGGCGATCATCGGGCTCGACGACCCGATCCACCACAAGCGCCGCAACCTGGTGTCGCGCCGGTTCACCCCCAAGGCCGTGTCGGTCTGGCAGGACGACATCCGGGCCAAGGTCAACGCGCTGCTCGACGGCGTCGAGGCCAAGGGTGGATCGGCCGAGGTCATCGGCGACCTCGCCGCCCCGCTGCCGGCGATGATGATCGGCAAGCTCCTCGGCTTCGGCGAGGACCGGTGGCCCGACCTCCAGTCGTGGTCGGAGCGCACGATCGCCCTCGGCGGTGGGCCCCGCTACATGAACGAGGACGGGATCCTCGCCGCCATGGAGTTCGCCCAGGCCGCGGCCGACCAGTTCGCCGAGAAGCGGACGTGCCCGATGGACGACATCCTCACGCTGTACACGACCGCCGAGGTCGACGGCGTGCCGATGACGGAGGCCCACGCCATCGCCGACTCGCTGCTCCTGCTCGACGGCGGGGCCGAGACGACCCGCACGGTCATCGCCCGGACGCTGCTCAACCTCATCGAGCATCCCGAGGAGTGGGTGAAGCTCCAGGCCGGGGCCGACCTCACGGTGGCCACCGAGGAGTTCATCCGCTACGTCACGCCGATCCACAACATGTGCCGGGTGGCCCGCGAGGACTACGACATCGCCGGCGGCACCGTGCCGGCCGGCCACCAGGTCGTGCTCATGTACAGCTCGGCCAACCGCGACCCGAAGCACTTCGACGACCCCGAGCGCTTCGACGTCACTCGCACGCCGAACAACCACATCGCGTTCGGCTTCGGCACCCACTTCTGCCTCGGCACGGCCCTGGCCCGGCTCGAGATCCTGACGTTCTTCCAGGAGCTCGTCCGCCGGGTCGAGTCGTTCCAGATGACGCCCGGCACCTCGCCCGTGGAGATGCCGAACGCGTTCGTCTACGGCCTCCAGTCCGCGCATCTCGACCTTCGATTTCGACGCTGATGGTCTCGCTCCGCAGGCTCCGCTCGACTGCCGCCTGCTCGCTGGCGCTCCCGACGCCGGCCCCTACCCAATCGATCCGAAACCCCTAGGGAGTCTTGATGTCCAACCCCTTCAGCTACGCCGGCAAGCGCGTCGTCCTCACCGGTGGCGCCACCGGCGTCGGCGCCGCCCTCCTCGACCTCCTGGCCGAGATCGGCGCCCCCGAGGTCACGGTCCTCGACCTGAAGCCGCCCACCGGCCCCCACGCCAAGTACGTGGCGACGAACCTGTCGGAGCGCGGCGCGGTCGACAACGCCATCGCCGAGCTCGACGGCACCTTCGACGTGCTGTTCAACAACGCCGGCGTGGCCGCCACCCAGGCGCCCCAGATCGTGCTGGCCGTGAACTACCTGGCCCTGAAGAAGCTGTCGGAGGAGCTGCTGCCCCGCATCAACGCCGGCGGCGCCATCGTCAACACCGCCTCGATCGCCGGCGGCCAGTGGCAGTCGCACTTCGCCGAGATCAACGAGCTGCTCGACATCGGCGACTGGGACAAGTCGCTCGAGTGGATCGACGAGAACCTCGAGAAGGTCGGCGGCGACTCGTACTCGTTCTCCAAGGAGGTCGTGCGGGTCTACGGCATGCGCACGGCGAAGGCCACCCTGGCCAAGGGCGTCCGCACCAACTCGGTGTGCCCGGCCCCGATCGACACCCCGCTCCTGAACGACTTCAAGGAGACGATGGGCGAGAAGATGCTCGACTTCGCCACCAACCAGGGCGCCGGGAAGCTCCAGTCCCCGCGTGAGGTCGCCATGCCGCTGGCCTTCCTCGGCAGCGAGGCCGCGTCCTACGTCAACGGCCACGACCTCGTCGCCGACGGCGGCTTCACCGCCAACATGACGACGGGCCAGGTCGACTTCTCCTCGCTCGCCTGATGGCAGGGCTCGAGGGCAAGAGCGTCATCGTCACCGGCGGTGGCACCGGCATCGGCGCTGCCTGTGCCCGACGCCTCGCCGCCGAGGGCGCCACCGTCACGATCTGCGGCCGCACCGAGTCACGCCTCGTCGACGTGGCCAAGGGCATGGACAACATGCGCTACCAGGTCACCGACGTCACCGTGGAGGACGACGTCGCCGCCCTGGTCGCCGGACACGTCGACGCCTACGGGTCGCTCACCGGCTTCGTCGCCAACGCCGGTGGTGGCGGCGGCATGGGCCCGTACCACCTGCAGGACACCGAGGAGTTCCTGCGGGTCCTCCACCTCAACGTGCTCGGCACCATGCTGAGCGTGAAGCACTCGGTGCCGCACCTGGTGAAGAGCCGCGGGTCGTTCATCGGCATGTCGTCGCTGGCCGGGCACCGGACCCACCTGTGGTTCGGCGCCTACACGGTGTCGAAGGCCGGCATCGAGGCGATGATGCAGAACGCGGCCGACGAGTACGGCCCGGTGGGCGTGCGGTTCAACACCATCCGCCCCGGCTTCATCTCCACCGAGATCATGGAGGGGATCCCGCGCGACTCCCCGGTGTACGACTCGTACCTGGAGAACACGCCGCTCCACGGCGTCGGCGAGCCGGATGACGTGGCCAACCTGGCCCGCTTCCTCATCTCCGACGAGTCCCGCTGGATCACCGGCCAGGAGATCGGCGTCGACGGCGGGCACACGCTCCGCCGCGGCCCCGACTTCAGCGCCTTCATCAACCCCGACCTGGGGTCGCTGCAGTAGGTCGAACGGCGTCGGATCTCGGGTCGCCACGACCCGAGATCCGACGAACGTCAGCGGACCGTGGCGCCGCCGTCGACGCTGAGGACCTGGCCGTTGATCCACTCGGCGTCGTCGGAGCAGAGGAAGGCCACGGCGGCGGCGATGTCGTCGGGCCGGCCCAGGCGGGGCGACCGACCCAGGGCCAGCGCGTACTGCTGGAGCTGGCCGCCCTCGTCGCTGGCGAGCATGGCGTCGGTGGGCACGAGCCCGGGCGCCACGGCGTTTGCCCGCAGGCCCTCGTGGCCCCAACGGGCCGACACGTGGCGCACGAGCCCGTGGAGGCCGTTCTTGGCCATGGCGTACGACGGCCGGCTCGGTTCGCCCACGAAGGCCGCCGCTGAGCTGGTGTAGACGAGCGCGCCCCGTCGTTCGAGCAGCGTCGGCAGCGCCCGCCGGGTGACCAGGACGTGGCCCCGCAGGTTCACCGCGATCGTGCGGTCGAGCACCTCCAGCGGGAGGTCGAGCACGTCGCCGTCGCGCCCGATAGTTCCGGGCGACAAGTCGGCCGCGTTCACGTGCACGAGGTCGAACCCGCCGAACGTCGCGGTCGCGGCGGCGAACAGCGCATCGACGCCGCCCTCGTCCGCGATGTCGAACTCGACGCCGATCGCTCCACGGCCGATCGCGGTGGCGGTCGCCTCGGCCCCGGCACCGTCGAGGTCGCCGACCACGACGCGCACGCCCTCCTCGGCGAACCGCCGCGCTGTGGCCGCCCCGATGCCCGTGGCGCCACCGGCCACCACGGCGACCTTGCCCTCAAGTCCTCGCATGATTGGAGCGTATGGCATACGCTAATGATCGACAAGGACAGCGAGGGGGGTTCCATGGGTTCGCTCTACGGGCGGGTGGCGCTGGTGACCGGCGCCAGCAAGAACATCGGGAAGGGCATCGCGCTCGAGGTCGCGGCCAGCGGTGCCATCACCTACGTGACGGCGCGCACCATCGAGGACGTGCCTGGCCAGATGGCCAGCCTCGCCCGCACGGTCGCCGAGATCGAGGCGGCGGGGGGCACGGCGATCGCCGTGGCGTGCGACCACCGCGACGACGCCCAGGTCGAGGCCGTGTTCGACCGCATCCGCGCCGACCACGGGCGCCTCGACCTCGTGGTCAACGTGGCCTCGCCCGACTTCAGCGACATGGTCGGCCGGCCCTTCTGGGAGCTGCCGTTCCACCACATCGACGACTGCCTCGACGTCGGGCCCCGGTCCGACTACGTGGCCACCGCCCTCGCGGCGCGCACGATGATCCCGCAGGGGAGCGGCCTGGTGATCAACATCTCGTCGCACGGCGCCGAGGGCTACCTCCTCTCGGTGCCCTACGGCGTCGGCAAGGCGGCCATCGACAAGGTCACCAAGGACACCGCCTTCGAGCTGCGGCCCCACGGTGTCGCGGTCGTCTCGCTGTGGCCCGGTCTCGTGCTCACCGAGGGCCTGCTGGCCAACACGGTCCTCACCGACGACGGCCGCCGCGAGCTGCACGGCCTCGACGTCAGCTTCGGCGAGACACCGACGTTCAACGGCAAGGCCGTGGTCGCCCTGGCCGCCGACCCCGACATCCTGGCCAAGACCGGTGGCTCCTACTGGTCGGCCTCGCTGGCCCGCGAGTACGGCTTCACCGAGGACGACGGCCACCTGCCCCCCGAGGCGCCCGACGGCATCCTCGCCGGCATGGGCGACGACATGCCCGACTACTGGAAGGGCGTGGAGCGCAGTGCCTGACCGCATCGTCCTCCTCTCCGCCGACGGGCACGCCGGCCCGCCCGTGGCCGACTACGCCCCCTACGTCGATCCCGACTTCCGCGACGACTTCGAGCGCTTCGTCCCGGCGCGGGAGGCGTGGCGCCGCGAGCGCAACCGCTCGATGGGCCTGTCGGAGGACGGCGAGCTCGTCCACGCCCTGTTCGGCGAGGAGATGGTCGAGGCCTACCTCGGCCTGGAGGCCATCGCCGCCGGCGGTGCGATCGGCGTGCACGACTCCAACCGCCGGAACCAGGAGCTGGAGGTCGAGGGCATCGTCGGCGAGGTCCTGTTCCCCGACTTCCAGAACAGCAACGAGCCGCCGTGGGGCGCGGCGTTCCCGTTCCCGGACACGACCCCTGAGCTGCGCGGGGCCGGCGCCCGAGCGTTCAACCGGTGGCTGGCCGACTTCTGCGCGCTCCTCCCCGGTCGGCGGGCCGGTGTCGCGATCGTCCAGCCCCACGACCTCGACGCCGCCGTGCGCGAGGTGCACTGGGTCCGCGACCACGGCCTGGCCAGCGTCATGCTGCCCACCGGTGACCTCGGGCTCCCGAGCTACAGCGACCCGTTCTACGACCCGCTGTGGGCGGCCTGCGTCGACACCGGTCTGCCCGTGACGATCCACTCCGGCGGCACGCCGTGGGAGGGCTACGGCTCCGAGGCCATGTGGGTCACCAAGGTCGAGTTCCTCTGGTGGTCGCGCCGGCCGCTGTGGCAGCTGATCTTCGGCGGCGTGTTCGAGCGCTTCCCCGAGCTGCGGGTGGCGTTCACCGAGCAGGGCATCGACTGGATCCCGTCGATGCTCGACCGCTTCGAGGAGCAGTACCAATCGCCGTTCGAGCGGGGCATCACCGACAAGCTGAAGCTCTCGCCCCGTGGCTACTGGGCCCGCAACTGCTACGCCGGCGCGTCGTTCATGAGCCGGGGCGAGGCCGACATCCGCGACCAGATCGGCGTCGACCGGATCATGTGGGGCGCCGACTTCCCGCACATCGAGGGCACGTGGCCGATCACGAAGCCGGCGCTGCGCGACGCCTTCGCCGGGTGCACGCCCGAGGAGTTCGCGCTGATGACGAGCACGGTCGCCGCTGACGTCTACGGCTTCGACCTCGCCGTGCTCCAGCGGGAGGCCGACCGGGTCGGCCCGACGCTCGACGAGGTGCTCGCCCCGGCCGAGCCAGCACCGGCCACGTACTCCGAGACCGACTACGCCCTCGGCAAGGTCAGCGGGCTGGAGACCGGGCGCCGCCTCGGCGGGCTGATGCTGGCGGCGTTCAGCGACGGCTGAGCCGGGCCTCGACCGCCTCGATCGTCCAGGCCACGACCTGCTCGAAGCCCGACTCCCGGAGGCCCTCCAGGTGGGGGAGGAGCCGGCCGACGAGCTCGGCATCGACCGGCTCCATCCACTCGAGGCTGCGCTGGAGCCGGTCGAGGGTGACGCTCTGCTCGCCGGCGGCGTAGATGAGGGCGTGGCCGAGCGTGGTGGTCGACACCCAGTACACGGCTTCGGCGAGGCGCTTGTCGTCGTGCACGCCGCTGCGCTCGATGATGGCGGCGAGGTGGGCGGAGTCGACGAGCCAGCCGGCCGACTCGCCGCTGGCCGCGAGCTGCACGAGCTGGGGGACACGCGCGGCCATGCGGTAGACCGACAACATCCAGGCCGCCACGTCGGCCTGCCACGGCGCCCCCCGCTTCGTCGGCACGCGCGACTCGGCGAACAGGCGCTGGGCCACGGCGGCCACGAGGTCGTCGCGGTCGGCGAAGTGCCGGTAGAGCGACATCGGCTTGGCGCCCACTGCCTCGGCGGCTCGGGCGATCGTCAGCGGCGTGCGGGGATCGGCGAGCAGCATCTCGGCCACGGCCTCGACGATCTGCTCGCGCGAGAACCTCGCGGGTCGGCCTCGCTTCGGAGCCGTGGTCATGGCGCCATCCTTGTATTTGCGTACATCATACGCTAGTCTTTCCGCCAGGCGACCTGGCGCGAGGGGCACCAGCGACGCCGCAGGGGGGAAACGATGAGCCAGCTGACCCGCCGCGCCCTCGCGGCGCTTGCCGTGTGCGTCCTGATCGCCGGGTGCTCGAGCTCGCGGGACGAGGAGGAGACGTCCGCGTCCACCACGACCACGACGGCGGCGAAGGCGGCGAACACCTTCGGCACGCTGAAGTCGCCGTGCGGGTCGGGGAGCGGGGGCGGCGCGACCGACGTCGGCGTCACGGCCGACGCCATCCACATCGGCTACGGCGACGACGCCGGCTTCGCCGGGCTGCCGGGCGGTGGGCACGAGATGTCGGACGCCATCAAGGCCATGGTCAAGTGGTGCAACGACCAGGGCGGCATCAACGGCCGCCCGATCGAGGGCACCTACTACGACGCCAAGATCACCGAGGTCAACAACGCCATCACCCAGGCGTGCTCGGACGAGGTGTTCATGCTCGTGGGCGAGGGCTGGACGCTCGACAGCATCCAGGAAGCGGGACGTCTCGGCTGCGGCCTGCCCGCCTTCCCGACCTACGGGGTGAGCCCGCAGTTCACCAACGCCCCGAAGATGGCGGCCGCCGCGCCCAACCCGGTCGACCTCCAGGCGGTGGGCCTCGTGCGGTGGTACGCCGAGACCCACCCGGAGAAGGCCAAGAAGCTCGGCTCGGTCGCCCTCAACTTCGCAGCGTCGCTCGACACGCTCGACAAGCAGCGCTCGACGTGGCCCGAGGTCGGCGCCGCCTTCCTGCCGGGCTGCGACGTCCAGCTCCAGCTGCTGGGCGAGGCCGACTACAAGCCGTTCGTGCAGAAGCTGAAGGTGTGCGGGGCCGAGGTCGTGTCGTTCATCGCCACGCCGTACCCGGTGTTCGAGAACTTCCTCGAAGCCGCCGACCAGCTCGGCTACCACCCGGACTACCTGCTCGAGTCGAACTTCTACGACCAGCAGTTCTCGAAGTGGAACGCCAAGGGGCTCGGTGACGGCGTGTTCGTGCGCATGGGCGACGTGCCGCTGGAGCAGGCCGACCGGAACGATGCGACCGGCGACTACGTCCGGATCGTGCGGGCCAACGGCGGCGACACCAGCGCCCTGGGCATCCACGCCGCCTCGGCGTTCCTGCTGTGGGCCACGTCCGTCGAGGCGTGCGGGGCCGACGTCACCCGGGACTGCGTGCTCGAGCACGCCCTGTCGATCCACGACTGGGACGGCGGCGGCCTGTCAGGCAAGGCCGACGTGGGCGAGAACCGGCCCTCGACGTGCGGGCTCGTCGTCACGCTCGACGGCACGAGCTGGAAGCAGGTTGCCCCCGGCAAGGCGGGCACGTTCGACTGCAACCCCGACAACGTGCAGCCGGTCACCGGTGCGGTCGTCGACAAGGTCCGCCTCGGCGCCGACCGGCGGGTCCACCAGTTCGAACCCGCCGGCTAGCAGGCCGTCCGGCCCGAGAGAGGAACCGTCAGGCGATGTCGCGGCGGACGGTGCGCACGACACCGACGACCAGCGGGACGACGACCCACAGCGTGACCGCGGCGAGGATCTGGGGCAGGTGGCCGCTCCAGTCGCCCTCGAGCAGCCGGTTGAACGCCGTCGACGAGTCGAGCCACTGCGCCGCCGGCTTCCACGCGAAGCCCAGCGAGGCGAACGCGGTGGGCAGGGCGAACGACGCGGCGATCGCCACGGCCGAGCTGTGGAGCAGCGCACCGAGGGCGACGCCGGCCAGCACGTTGACGAGGACGAACAGCACGAAGCCGACGACCGCGGCCACGCCGAGGTCGGCCTCGACGGCTCGTCCCGACGCGGCAGCCGACAGCAGGCCGGCGACGGTGACGAGGGCCCCGAACGCGGCGGCCCCGGCGCCGATGAGCAGCGAGACCGAGGCCTTGGCCTGGACGACCCGCAGCCGGCGGGGTTCCTGGGTGAAGGTGGTGAGGGCCGTCCGTTGGCTCCACTCGCTGGTGAGCAGCAGGATCGCCACCACCGGCAGGAGGATGCTCAGGGCGAGGGCGGCGAAGCCGAGGTAGCTCGACGTCGTCTGGTCGATGCTCGACGGAGCGAGGAGGGGCACCAGCATCAGCCCCAGGGTCGACGCGGCCACGGCCGCGAACAGCCACCGGGCGGCGCGGGTGTCGGTCGCCTTGTCCCACTCGGCCCGGACGAGGCGCTTGAAGGGGATGCCGAGGACGCCGGCGCCGGGAGCGATGGTCGCGGTCATGCCGCCACCTTCGAGGTGGTGAGGGAGAAGAAGAGCTCCTCGATCCCGCCTCCCGAGCTGGCGAGCAGGTCGTCGAGCCGGCCGGACCCGACCACCGACCCGCCGGCGATCACGACGAGGTGGTCGACGGTGGCCTGCACCTCGTGGAGCAGGTGGCTGGACAGGAGCACGGTGCCGCCACGTTCGGCGAAGTCCCGCAGCAGCGTCCGCATCCAGGCGATGCCCTCGGGGTCGAGCCCGTTGGCCGGCTCGTCCAGGATGAGCGTCGCCGGCTCACCGACGAGGGCCTGGGCGATCCCGAGGCGCTGGCGCATCCCGAGGGAGTACCCACCCACCCGGCGGTTCGCCGCGCTGGTGAGGCCGACGGCATCGAGCAGGTCGTCGACCCGGCTCGCCGGCACCCCGGCGAGGCGCGCCGCGATCGCCAGCGTCGCCCGCCCGGTGCGCCCGGGGTGCATCGCCGTCGGGTCGAGCAGCGTCCCGACCACCCTCGTCGGGTTGGGCAGCTCGGCGAACGGCCGGCCGTCGATGGTGGCCGTGCCGTGGTCGGGCCGGGTCAGGCCGACGATCATGCGCAGGGTCGTGGACTTGCCGGCGCCGTTGCCGCCGAGGAAGCCGGTGATGGTGCCGGGCTCGCAGCGCATCGACACGTCGGTGACGACTGGCGCACTGCCGTAGCTCTTGGTGAGAGCGGTTGTCTGGATCATGCTCCCACCGTGCGCTCCCTCCAGGTTCGGGCGCATCGGGCGATCGTCGTCCGTGCCGTCGCCGAAGTGGGTGCCGTCGGGGCCGGCGCGCCACCTTTCGTCGCACCATCCATCGACCTTCGGCCCTGTCCCGCCGGTCACCGTGCTCGTACCCTCGGGTGATGTCGGCGCCTCGAGCGATGTCGAGGGCCAAGCGGTTGTGGGACCAGGTGGTCCCGACGGCGGTGGCCGACGCGACGCTGGCCGACGACGTCGGTCCCCGGACGGGTCGCGACTGGGCCGTCGACGTGGTCGGCTTCGTGGTCGCCGTCGCCTTCGGCGCTCTCACCGTGAGCATGGCCCGGCACGACGTCGCCAACCCCCTCACGGGCACGGACCTCGTCGTCGATGTCGCCTGCGGTTCGCTGTGCTGCGCTTCGCTGTGGTGGCGGCGGCGCTGGCCCGTCGCCGTCGCCCTCGTGTGCGTCCTCCTCGGCGCGTTCTCGACGTCGGCCACGATCCCGGGCCTGCTCGCCCTCTCCTCGCTCGCCGTGCACCGCAGCGTCCGGCCGGTGGTGCTGACCGCGTCGCTGTGGCTCCCGTCGGCGGTCGTGTACGCCGCCTACTCCCGACGGACCGACACGTGGTCGGTCCTCCTGCTGATGACGGCGATGGTGGTCGCCTCGATCGCGTGGGGCATGTTCGTGCGGGCCCGGCGCCAGCTGCTCGTCACGCTGCGGGAGCGGGCCCGGCGGGCCGAGGCCGACCAGGTGCTGCACGTCGACGGCGCCCGCCTCGCCGAGCGGGCCCGCATCGCCCGGGAGATGCACGACGTGCTGGCCCATCGGATCTCCCTGGTCGCGCTGCACGCCGGTGCGCTCGAGGTGATGCCCGACCCGTCGCCCGAGCAGGTGCGGGAGAGCGCCGAGCTGCTGCGGTCGACGGCCCACCAGGCGCTCGAGGAGCTCCGCGGGGTGATCGGCGTGCTCCGCCACGACCCCGGCGAGGGGCCGACGCCGACGGCACCGCAACCCACGCTGGCGGACATCCCCCGACTGGTGGAGGAGACCCGGCGGGCCGGCGCCCGGATCGAGCTCGAGATGCGGGTGGACCAGGCCGAGGCCGCGCCCGGCGCCCTGGGTCGCGACGCCTATCGGATCGTGCAGGAGGCGTTGACCAACGTCGGCAAGCACGCCGGTGGCACGCAGGCCCGGGTCTGCGTGACGGGTGCGCCCGACCGGGGACTGCGCGTCACCGTCCGCAACCGCCTGCCGATCCGGGTGCCCGCCGGCCCGGGGCTCCCGGGCGCCGGCTCGAGCCTCCCGGGCGCCGGTGCAGGGCTGCTGGGCCTGCGCGAGCGGGTGACGCTCGCCGGTGGCGTCCTCGTGCACGGACCCGACGGCGCCGGCGACTTCGTCGTGGAAGCCGACCTGCGATGGTGAAGGTCCGGGTGCTCGTCGTCGACGACGATGCCCTGGTGCGGGCCAGCCTCCGCATGATCCTCTCGTCGGCCGACGACCTGGAGGTGGTGGGCGAAGCGGGTGACGGCGCCGAGGCCGTCGTCGCCGGCCGGGCCCTCCGGCCCGACGTCGTCCTGATGGACATCCGGATGCCCGAGATGGATGGCATCACCGCCACGGCTGCGCTGCGCCGGCTCGACGACCCGCCCCACGTGGTCATCCTGACCACCTTCCAGGCGGACGAGCAGGTGCTGCTGGCCCTGCGGGCCGGGGCCGACGGCTTCCTCCTCAAGGACACCCCACCGACGGAGATCGTGCAGGCCGTCCGGGTCGTCGCCTCCGGGGAGGCGATGCTCTCGCCGTCGGTGACCCGGACGCTGCTCAGCCACCTCGGCGACGACGCGGCCGCCGAGCGGGGTCGCGCCGCGGCCGGGCGCCTGGCATCGCTCACCGACCGGGAGCGTGACGTGGCGATCGCCGTGGGCTCCGGCGACTCCAACGCCGAGGTGGCGGCGTCGCTCTTCATGAGCGAGGCCACGGTGAAGTCGTACGTGTCGCGACTGCTCACCAAGCTCGAGGTGCCGAACCGCGTGCACATCGCGATCCTCGTCCACGACGCCCGCTCGGCCTGAGCGGCGCGCCCGCCACCGATTCGCCGTGCGCTGGCGGCCGAACGAGAATCGGGCACATGGAAGTGGCGTTCCGGCTCGGTCCCGTCGAGTCGGAGGCCGCCAGGCTCTGGCTCCGGAGCGGCCTGGAGATCGTGGCCGCCCTCCGACATCGCCGCGCCGCCGCGCCGTTCACGACCGAGCCGGCCCTGCTCGATCTCATCGAGGTCTACTTCACGCTCTGGTCCGATGCGGCGGACGCGGGCGAGCCGTTGCTGTGGCAGACGGCCGTCGACTCGGCCATCGTCGAGACGATCGCCCGGCAGTGGCGTCGCATCGCGGCCATGGACGACCAGCAGATCGCCGCCCTCGGTTGCTCGTGGCCGCCGCCCGAGGCGCTCCCGTTCCACGAGGCGCTCCTCACCGCCGTGACCGACGCGCTGGCCCGGGACGCCGTCACCACCGATCTGGCGGCCGACTTCCTCGCCCGTCCGCCTGGCACCCCGGCCGACGAGCTGGGCGGTTGGTGAGGCGGCCGCTCGCTACTGCTGCAGGACCACCTCGGAGATGTCGCGCTCGATGGCGACGTCACCGGGCCGGCCGTACCACCAGGCGTGTCGGATCCGGCCCGGGGCCGGCACGGACACGACGACCTTCACCGGGAACGGGCCGGGCTCGCCGTCGCCGCGCTCGAACACGCCCGGCTCGGTCTCCCGGAGGACCTCCAGCCCATCGGCGTGGGTGTGGCCGATCAGCATCAGCGTCCCGCCGTCGTGGCCCCGGGCGACCAGGGTGTGCTCGTGGTGGTTGCGGCCGCCGTCGGGGCCGACCGGGCTCAGCACCTCGTAGTCGAGGCTCACGCCCGAACCACCGGGCAGGGGCGTGACCACGATCCGGGCCACGCCGGTGTGGTCGGTCTCGTCGATCCGGAGCCGGTCGAGGCCCACGTACAGGCCGGGGTTCGCGAGCAGGTCGTCGACGATCGCCATGGCCCGACGGTACGCCTGCGTCAGAGGCGGATGCCGGTGTCGACCAGGCGCCACCGGCCACCGGTGCCGGTGGTCCACCCCCGGCGGACGAGCACGACGTGGCCGGCGCCGACCGCGGCGTAGGCGCAGGCCGCCGGGCCGCTGAGCGTCTCGCGGTCGGCGAGCAGGTCGGACGTGCTGGCGCCGGCGGCGACGACCGGGCGGCCGGCCGCGTCGCGCTGGAGCGCGGCCCTGGTGAGGTCGGTCACCTTCACCGCCGTGCAACCGAAGTGGTCGTTGAGTCCGGTGTCGGGCGCGCTGGGGGAGAACAGGGCGTAGGTCGATCCGTCGGCACCGGTGACGAGGTCGGTCTGGAGGACGTTGGTCGCGTCGATGGCGCGGCCGACCTTGCCGCCGAGCCAGTCACCGAGCGCCTTGGCATCGGCCGGGCCGTTGGTGAGCTTGCCGACCCACGTCCACGTCCACCGCGACGGCGGCACCGTCGGGTTGGCGACCTCGTAGAGGGCGACCAGCTCCCGGTCGGGGTGCTCGGCCCCGCCGGAGAAGTCGACGCAGCTGACCGCGAGGTAGAGGACGCCCTTCGTGATGTTGAGGGCCGGCTCCATGAAGTCACACGTCGACGCGGCCGGGTTCAGCCGGTCGAGGTGCACGATGGCGGCGGCGCCGACGGCGATCGTGTTGCTGCTCACCCCGACGAGCGTGGTCTCGGCCGGACCGGCCAGGCCGGCCGGCCCCTCCGTCGCCGTCGCCGTCGTGATCTCGGTCCGCCAGCTCACGACGCGGTTCTGCGTGTCGTGGACGTAGAGCCAGTGGGCCCCGTACCAAGCGCCGGTGGTCGGGTCCTGGGCGATCGACGGCGTCTCGGTGTTGGTGACGCTGCTGCCGGTGTCCGTCGATCCCCACAGCGTCCGCTGGTCCTGCCACCTCCCCCCGACGAGCTTGGCCAGGTGGGTGTCGACCCGGATGCGGCCACCCGACCCGGTGAACGGCTCGGACCACGCCATCCACCCGGTGCCGTCCTTGGCCTTGCGGATCGACGGGTCGGAGACACCGATCGCCCGCGTCGGGGTGCCGGCCACGGCGACGGCCGGGCACGACGTGGCGGTGCAGTCCTTGAACGGCGGGGGTGCCGGGGCGCAGCTCTGGGCCAGGGCGATCGTGCCGACCACCGCAGCAGCACCGAACGAGGCGAGGCCCATGGCGGCAGGGTACGGGTCGAGCACCCGCCACCCGGGTCAGCGCGTCGTGCGGCCTCGGCGGGCGACGGCGTCGATGGTGACGGCGGCGAGGAGCACGAGGGCGGTGACGACGTACTTGGCCGCCGCCGAGTAGCCCTGGAGCCCCATGCCGTTGTCGATGGCGGCGATGACGAGGCCGCCGAGCACGGCGTGGATCGCCTTGCCCCGGCCGCCGAAGAGCGACGTCCCGCCGATGACGGCCGCGGCCACGGCATAGAGGACGAGGGTGCCGCCGTCGAGGGCGGTGGACACCGACCGGAGCCGCGAGGCGTAGATGATGCCGCCGATGCCCGCCGTCATCGACGCCAGGGAGAAGGCGATGGTACGGATGGTGGCCAGGTTGACGCCGGCCCGGCGGGCCGCCTCGGGGTTGCCACCGATGGCGTACATGTAGCGGCCGAACTTGGTGCGGCCCAGGAGCGTGGTCCAGCAGGCGAGGACGCCGAGGACGATGAGCACGACCCACGGGACGCCCTTGATCGGGATGAGGCGACCGCGGTCGGTGTTGCAGATGAGCACGACCACCACGCCGGCGAGGGTGGTGCCGGCGATCTTGAGCATGGTCAGCGAGGCGGGTGGCGCGACCAGGCCGGACGTCCGGCGGCGCGACTCGCGCACCCACATGCGGGCCGAGAAGGCGGCGACGATGACGATCATCACCGCCCAGCTCGCCCCGGGTGTGAGGTTGCCCGACGCCAGGTCGTTGATGACGTTGTCGTTGATCGGGAGGGAGCCGCCGTTGCCGAGGATGAGCAGCATCACGCCCTGCCAGCCCAGGAGGCCGGCGAGCGTGACGACGAACGAGGGCAACCCGAGCCGGGTGATGATCGTGCCGTGGAGCGCGCCGATGGCGGCGCACACGACGAGGGCGGCGATGATCGCCGCCCACCACGGCCAGCCGTACTGCTCCTTCACCAGCTCGGCGGTGATGATCCCGCCGATGCCGCTCACGAAGCCGATCGACAGGTCGATCTCGCCCAGCAGGAGCGGGAACACCTGGCCCATGGCGAAGAGCATGTAGGCGGCGCCCTGGATCAGGAGGTTGACCAGGTTGCCGGCGGTGAGGAAGTTCGAGTTGAGGCCCTGGAACAGGGCCGAGATGAGGATGAGCCCGCCGATGACCGGCAACACGCCGCTCTCGCCGCCCCGGATACGCAGGTAGGTGGCCCGCAGGTAGTCGTTCAGGGTGTTGGCCATGACCTCGGGGGCCACGGCCAGGTCGGCCTGGGTGGCCGCCCCGGCGGTCAGCTCCGGTTCCTGGACGTCGGTCATGCCGCGCTCCCGTCCTGCGTCGCGCCGGTGGTCATGAGCTCGACGACACGCTGGCGGTCGAGCTCGGCGGCCGGGCGCACCGCGACCAGGTGGCCGAGGTAGAGCACGGCGATCCGGTCGGCGACCTCGAACACGTCGTTCATGTTGTGCGACACGAGCAGGACGGCGAGGCCCCGGTCGGCCAGCTTCCGCACCAGCTCGAGCACCATGGAGGTCTGGGCCACGCCGAGGGCGGCGGTGGGCTCGTCCATGATCACGAGCTTCGAGTTCCACAGCACGGTCTTGGCGATGGCGACCGACTGGCGCTGGCCGCCCGAGAGCGAGGCGACCGGTTGGCGGATCGACCGCACCGTGGTGACGGCGAGGCCCGACAGCGTCTCGCTCGCCGCCCGCTCCATGCCTTCCTCGTCGAGGGCGGCGTGGCGCACCTTCTCCCGCCCGAGGAACATGTTCTGGACGATGTCGAGGTTGTCGCACAGGGCGAGGTCCTGGTGCACCGTCTCGATGCCCAGCTCCGAGGATTCCCGCGGCGTGCGGAGGTGGACCGGCTTGCCCTCCCAGAGGATCTGGCCGCCGTCGGGTTGGTGGATGCCGGCGATGCACTTGATCAGCACCGACTTGCCGGCGCCGTTGTCACCGATGAGGGCGGTGACCTGGCCGGGCGGGACGTCGAGGTCGACACCGACCAGCGCCTGCACGGCGCCGAAGTGCTTCTCCAACCCCCGAAGCTCGAGGAGCGGTGGTGCTGCGTCCGTCGTCACGCTTGCGTCCCTTCGCACGAGGGGGAACTCCCAGTCTCCTCGATGAGAGGCCGGGCCGCACCGGGGGGAGGTGCGACCCGACCGAGCTCACCGGCCGGCCAGCTGCTGCCGGCGACGACTCAGCTGATGCCGGCGGCCGTGCAGGCGGCGGCGACGGCTGCCACGCACAGCTCGGACACCTTGGCGGCGCCGTCCTTGATGACCGTGGCCTGCATGTTCTCGCTGGTCACCCACACCGGGGTGAGGAGGACGGAGGACACGTCGGTGCCGGCCTCGTCGTCCTTGGTGGTGCCGTTGGCCAGGTCGGCCGGCGGCGTCTCACCAGCCCGGAAGTAGATGGCCACGGCAGCCGCGGCCTGGGCCTCGAGGTAGATCGGCTTGTAGACGGTGCCGCACTGGTAGCCCTTCAGGATGTTCTGGAGGCCCGAGAGCGAGGCGTCCTGACCGGTGGTCGGGAACGTCTTGGCCGGGATGTTCAGCTTCTGGAGGCTGGCGATCACGGCGTTGGCGTTGTCGTCGTTCGGCGTCACCACGGCGTTGATGTTCTTGTGGGCCGTGTACTGCTGGTCGAACGTCGTGGCCGCCACGGCCGGGGTCCACGTGCCGGCCGGCTCGCCGACCTTGACGTAGTCACCGCTGTCGAACTTGGGCTTGAGGATGTCGTTGTAGCCCTGGGCGAACAGCTTGGCGTTGTTGTCGCTGGGGTCGCCGTCCATGATCAGGATGTTCGGCTTGTCGACCTTCCAGCTGTCGATGCAGTCGATCTCGCCCTGGCCGATCAGGTTGCCGACCTTGACGTTGTCGAAGCTGACGTAGATGCGGTCCTTCGACCCGCCCTTGACCAGGCGGTCGTAGTCGATGACCTTCACGCCCTTGGCCTCGGCCGCGGCCTCGATGGCTGCACCGGAGCCGGAGTCGATCGCGTCGACGAGCAGGACGGTGGCGCCCTGGGTGATGTCGGCCTCGGCCTGGGTCTGCATGGTCTGGGCGCTGCCGTGGGCGTTGTCGATCTTGAAGTCGCTGGCGGACAGGCCCGCCGCCTTGAAGGCCTGCTCGAGGTAGGGCCGGTCGAACGACTCGTACCGGGCCGACGTGGTGGTGTCGGGCAGGAGCACGCCGATGAGCCCCTTGCCCTTCGCCGCCACCTCCTTGAGGTCGGCCATGGCGCTGAAGTCGGCCGTGAAGGAATCGGCCGTGATCGACGCCGTCGAGCCGCTGCTGCCGGCGGTCGTGGTGGTGTCGCCGGACGCGGTGTTGCCCTTCGAGTCACTGCCGCACGCGGCGACGGCGAACAGCGCGAGCACGGCCGCCCCGGCCACTGCTGCCCGCTTGAGCGAGACGTTCATGTCGTGCCCCCCTTGCTTCGGTCCCTCCGGACGCGCGGGTGCGCGTCGGTCAAGGCACTGGTGACGCTAAGGAAACAGACGTGAACGAGGCATAGAAGTTCGCCCACCCACGTGAACGAAACGTGAACGAGCCTCAGTCGGGTGGCGGTGCCATCCGATAGCCGGCGCGGGGCTCGGTGAGGATGAGCGGCGGGCCGTCGGGATCCTCGAGCTTGGCCCGCAGCCGGCGCACGTACACCCGGGTGTACTCGGTCTCCGTCTCGTACCCCGGCCCCCACACGTTGCGCAGCAGGGTGGCGTGGGAGAGGAGCTTGCCGGGCGAGGTGGCCAGCTCGCGGAGCAGGGCGAACTCGGTCGGCGTGAGGTGCACCGGCTCGCCCCCCTTGGTGACGAGCTGGGCGTCGAGGTCGATGCAGACGTCGCCGAACGTGATGGCCGGCTGGGGCGGCTCGGGCTCGGCGCCGGCCCGGCTCCGACGGAGGAGGGCGGTGATGCGGGCCAGCAGCTCGTCGATGCCGAACGGCTTCGTCATGTAGTCGTCGGCGCCGAGGTTGAGGGCCCGGACCTTGTCCTGCTCGCCCTTCTTGGCCGACACGACGATGATCCCGACCGACGACTCGGCCCGCAGGTCGCGGCAGACGTCGAAGCCGTCGGCACCGGGGAGCATGAGGTCGAGCAGCACGAGGTCGGGGCGGTGCTGCTCGACGAGGGCGGCGACGTCGGTGCCGGTGCGCGACACGACGACCGAGAAGCCCCGGACGAGCAGGTTCGACTGGACGAGGTCGACGATGTTGCGGTCGTCCTCCACCACGAGGACGACGGTCGCGTCGTCCGCACTCGCTGCGCTCATGCGTCCGCCGGCACCGGCTCGATGGGCAGGGTCACGGCGACGGTCGTACCACGGGTCGAGGGCTCGAGCCGGATGGTGCCGCCGTGGGCGTCGACGATGCCGCGGGCGATGGCCAGCCCGAGGCCGGCGCCCGGCGCGGTGGCGCCGCCCCGCTCGTGGGGGAGGAAGACCCGCTCGACGAGGTGGGTCGGGATGCCGGCGCCGTCGTCGGACACGCGGACGGTGACCGTGCCTTCGGCGTCGAGCGAGGTGGTGACCTCGACCGCCGTGGCCTCGGTGGCGTGGCGGACGGCGTTGTCCAGCAGGTTCACGAAGACCTGCTCCAGCCGGTCGTGGTCGCCCCAGATCGTGGGCAGGTCGGGGTCGGTGCGCAGGGACGTGGGCGCCTCGGTCACGCAGCGGGAGGCGGCCTCGAGCACGAGTCCGAGGTCGCACCAGTCCGAGACCAGGCGCAGGGTCCCGGAGTCGATGGCGCTGAAGTCGAGCAGGTCGCCGACCAGGCGGCCCATCCGCGCCGACTCCGACGCGATCGAGTCGAGGAACCGCTCCTGCGACGACACGTCCCACTCGACGTCGTTCTGGCGAAGGGTGGAGGCGTAGCCCTGGATGGCCGTGAGCGGGGTGCGGAGCTCGTGGTTCATCCGGGAGAGGAAGTCGCGCTGCAGGAGCTGCGAGCGCCGGAGGCTCGCCGTCTCGGCGTTGGCCCGCTCGAACGCCTCCCGCTCGAGCGCGAGGCACAGCGAGCGGGCCGCGTCGTCGAGGAGGTCGAGGGCGTCGTCGGAGAGGCGGTCGGGGTCGGCCCACCACGCCGTGACCACGGCCCGGCCCTCGGGCGCGGTGAGCGGCACGGCGAGCACGTCGTCGCCGATGGGTCGGGCCCGGTCGAGCCGGCTGCTGGAGCGCAGCACGGCGGTGGCGGCGTGGTGCTGGGCGGTCGTCGACGCCGTGTCGGCGGTCGCGGTCAGCGAGACCGGGGAGAGGCGGGTGACCTCACCGCCGGCGTGGTGCAGGGCGATGGCGTCGGCGCCGAGGCCACGGCACAGGGCCAGCAGCGCGACGGCGATGCCGCCCTGGGCCGGCTGGGGCCCGGCCAGGGTGTCGAGCACGCCGCGCAGGGTCTCGAGCACCCGGTTGCGGCGGGTGGCGTCGGCGAGGAGGCGCTCCCGCTCGATGGCCGAGGCGGCGAGTCGGGCGTAGAGGAGCACGAGCTCGAGCTGGTCCTGCTGGATCCGGCCGACGGTGTCGGCGAAGCCGGAGATCGTCCCGAGCACGTCGTCGGCGCCGATGATCGGCACCGACCAGCCGCTGCGGGGGCCGCCCCGGGTCAGGCCGAGACCGGCCCAGCGGGCGTCGAAGTGGGTGTCCTCCACCAGCACCGGCGCGCTGGTCGACGCCGAGATCCCCGGCGGCCCGCCGTCGACGCCCGTGGGCAGGTCGTCGAGGGCGGCGGTGAGCACGGGCGAGAGCCCGATGCCGACCGTGCGGCGCAGCACGTCGTCGTCGAGCAGGTGGACGCACAGCTGCTCGACGCCCAGCGACTCGACCATGGCCGAGACGATCAGCGGGAGCCCGGCGGCCGGTTCCACGTCGGCCAGCTGCTCGACGAGGTCGCGGAGCCGGCGGAGCTGGCGTCGGGCGGTCGAGTCGGTCTCGACGCCGGAGATCATGGCCACCACGTCGTCGGGGTGGACCTCGAGCGGCGAGACGACGTCGGTGATCGTGCCGTCGCGCAGGACGGCGATGCGGTCGGCGAGGGAGAAGACCTGTTCGAGCCGGTGGGACACCAGGAGGATCGCGGTGCCGGCGTTGCGCAGCTCGCCGAGGAGGCGCTCGACGACCCGGGTCTCGACCACACCGAGGGACGCAGTCGGCTCGTCGAGGATCAGGACGGCCGGGTTGCGGCGCACGGCCCGCACGATGGCCACGAGCTGGCGCTGGCCTCCCGACAGCGTGCCGACCGGTCGCTGCAGGTCGCCGGTCGCCAGGTTGAGGCGGGCGTAGAGGGCCGATGCCTCCCGCACCATGGCCCGGTCGTCGAGGAGGCCGCGCTCGAGCTGCTCGTCGCCGAGGAAGAGGTTGGCGACGACGCTGAGGTTGTCGCAGAGGGAGAGGTCCTGCCACACGACGGCGAGCCCCTGGTCGCGGGCGACGAGCGGGTCGGCGGCGAGCATGCGGCCGCCGAGCTCGACGGTGCCGTCGTCGGCCGGGTAGGTGCGGGCGATGCAGCGCACGACGGTCGACTTGCCGGCGCCGTTCTCGCCGACCAGGGCGAGGATCTCGCCCTCGTGCAGGTCGAAGCCCACGTCCCGCAGGACCTGGAGCCTCCCGAACCGCTTGTGGAGGTGGCGCACCCGGAGCACGGCCATCGGCGACAGTGTGCACCGCGCCGCCGGGCCGCGGGGGTGGCAAGATCGGCGCCCCATGAAGCCGGCGCCCTTCGACTACGTCGCCCCGACCTCGGTGGAGGAGGTCGTCGGCCTGCTCGCCGAGCACGGCGACGAGGCCAAGGTGGTGGCCGGCGGGCAGAGCCTGCTGCCGATGATGGCGCTGCGCCTGGCCCGGCCGGCGGTGCTGGTCGACGTCGGCGGGGTCACCTCGCTGGGGCGGATCGACGGGAGGTCGGTGGGGGCGGGCGTGACCCAGGCGAGGCTCGAGGGCGCGGGCGTGCACCCGCTGCTCGACGAGGTGCTGCCGCTGGTGGCCCACCCGGCGATCCGCAACCGGGGCACGATCGGCGGCTCGATCGCCCACGCCGACCCGGCCGCCGAGCTGCCCGCCGTCGCCCTGCTGTGCGAGGCGACCCTCGTCGCCGTCGGCCCGGCGGGGGAGCGGGAGATCCGGGCCGAGGACTTCTTCGAGTCATACCTCACCACCGCGCTGGCGCCCGACGAGGTGCTCACCGAGGTGCGGTTCCCGTCGTGGGAGCGGACCGGGTTCGCCTTCCGGGAGGTGAGCCGCCGCCACGGCGACTTCGCCCTCGTCGGCTGCGGCGCCCGGGTCACCGTCGATGCCTCCGGCGACGTCGTCGACGAGCGCCTGGTGTTCATCGGGGTGGGCTCGACACCCGTCCTCGCGTCCGACCCGTCGGCGCTCGACCCGTCGGACGACGTCCATGCCACCGCCGCCTACCGCAAGCACGTGGCCGGGGTGCTGGCGCGCGACGTGCTGGCCACGGCGAGGAGCCGGGCATGAGCCACCACGAGGTGTCGGTCACGGTGAACGGCGTCGCCCGGTCGGCGCGGGTCGAGGCGCGCGACATGTTGGCCGACGTCCTGCGCACCGACCTGGAGCTGACCGGCACCCACCTGGCCTGCGAGCACGGCGTGTGCGGTGCGTGCACGGTGCTGGTCGACGGGGCGCCGGTGCGGTCGTGCCTGATGCTCGCCGTGCAGGCCGACGGGCGGTCGGTCACGACCGTCGAGGGCCTGGCGCCGGCCGGCGAGCTGCATCCGGTCCAGCAGGGCTTCTACGAGTGCCACTCGTTCCAGTGCGGCTTCTGCACGCCGGGCATCGTCATGACCACGGCCGCCTACCTCGCCGACCACCCGGCGCCCACCGAGCCCGAGGTCCGCGAGATGCTGGCCGGCAACCTCTGCCGCTGCACCGGCTACCAGTCGATCGTCGCCGGCGTCCTCCGCGCCGCCGACCTCCTGCGCGAGTAGCCCTGATCGCAGGCTCGGCACCAACGGGACGGTTGCGTGGTAGCAACGGGGCATGGGGCAGGCCTGAATGGGTCGGCACGCCGAGCCGACGCACGCCGAGCCGACGCACGCCGGGTGGACGCCAGGGCAGCCCGACCGGCGCCAAGCGGCGCAGGGCTACGCGTTCCACCTCTCCATGGCGGATGCCTGGGCCCGGGCCATGACGCCGGTGTGGTTCCTCTGCCTGCTCGGTGCCCTGTTCGGGATCTCGACGGAGACCGGCCGGCTGCCCTCCTACCTCCTCGGCGCGGTCTCGTTGCTCGGCACGTTCGGGAGCACGTGGCTGCTCAGCCGGCGGGCCTTCACCTGGCAGTACCGCCGGCCCTACCACTGGTGGAGCCTGAAGCACCACTGGCAGGCCCACCGCGCCTACCGGAACTTCCAGGCCCACTTCCCGGTCGGCCGGGCCTGGCAGGTGATCTTCGCCGGGGGCCGGACGCTGGGGCCCATCAGCGGGTCGCGCCGGGAGGACCGGCCACCTCGCTGAAGGTCAGAGCTCGAGCAGCACCCTGGAGGCGAGGCGCCAGCCGTCGGCGGTGCGGACCAGGGTGTCGTGGTACCGGCCGATGGTGGCCACCGCGATGGCGCCCTTCGGCCCGGCGAAGGTGGTCATGTCCGACCACGCCTGGGCCGAGTCGCCGTCGACCTCGACGAGCGGGAAGCCGAGGAGGTGCTTGGTGATGGCCTCGGCCATCAGCGGCGCCAGGGTGTCCACGATCGTCGCCCGGCCCGACAGGTCGAGGGCGTGGACCTTGTAGCGGGCGTCGTCGGTGAACAGCGCACCGAAGGCGTCCCAGTCCTTGTCGTCGAGCGAGTGGGCGGCGCGGACGACGACCCGGCGGACGTCCTCGACGTCGCTCACACCAGCCCCTCGACGGTCGTGCCCTTGAAGAAGTCGGGGTTCACCCGGGTCAGCAGCTCGGCCGGGTTGTCGCACGTGAAGCTCCGGTACTGCTCGGCCGTCAGCCACCCGTCCTCGACCAGCTCCCACGCCTCGGCCACGGTCTCGGCCATGTCGGGCACGTCCCAGTGGCCGATGTCCGACGAGAAGATCGGCTTGAGCTGCGCCCCACCCGCGTTGGAGGCGTGGAAGGCGAACACGAGGCCTCGATCGTCGGCCTCGCACCCGAAGTAGAAGTGGTCGGCGAAGTCGTCGCACAGCTCCTGCTCGGAGGCGACGTCGAGGAAGCGCCAGTCGTCGGTGTCGGCGGGCGGCACGCCGACGGCCGGGACGGCGGCCAGGTCGGCCCGCAGGTCGCGGCCGGTCACGAGCATGTCGGCGCCGAAGCGCTCGGCGAGCTCGGCGAAGGTGTCCCAGTCGATCGTCGCCGGGTCGAGCGACCGGATGCCGTCGGCGTTGCGCTTCTCCCAGTGCTCGCACAGGTCGTTCAGGAGCTGGGCGCCCCACGACACGCCGCACTCGAGCACCGCGATGGGCAGCCCGGGGAAGCGGCGGGTCACGCCGGCCATGAAGAGCGACTTCACCAGCCGGTGGTTCTTCTCGGCGAACGCCCCGATGTGGTTGAACGAGTAGTTCGTCGGCGACGTGAACCCGTTCGGTGCCGGGTGGCCCATCCCGCCGTGGATCGACACGGCGAAGCCGAGCCGCTGGCACGCCGCCCACACGGTGTCGTAGTCGTGGGCGCTGTCGATGCCGAACGTGTCGTACCAGTGGGTCGCGCCCGGGGTGAGGAACGGCGAACCGTGCTCGTCGACGACGGGGATCGGTCGGTAGACCCCCTCGGGCATGGCGATGACCTTCAGCCCGAGCTCGGCGCAGTGCTCCAGCTCGGCGATGGCCTCCTCGGGCGTGTGCATCGGGATGACGCCGCCGACGGTCAGGTGCCGCGAGTACGGCCCGTACTTGTCGGCGTAGAAGTCGTTCCACCCTCGGGCCACGCCGTGGCGCAGCTCGTCGTCGTCGATCCCCGCGGTCCCGAACGCCTTGGTCGGGAACAGCACGGAGTAGTCGACCCCGAGCTCGCCCATCCGCTCGACGAGCAGGCCCGGGAACACCGCGGTGGCGAGGTCGCGGGTGTTCTCGGCGGGTGTGCCCCACCACGCCGACTGGGGGAGCCGGCGCTCCAGCCGCCACTCGGGCGAGCCGGTGCCCATGATCTGGGCGATGGCGGTGGACCGCTCCTGGTAGCGGTCGAACACCTTCGAGCCCATGGCCTCCCGGAGGTAGGGGAGGGCGGCCGGCACGTACTCCTGCACGTGGCCGTCGGCATCGATGACCGGGTGGTCGAGCTCGGCTCGGACGTCGGCCGATGACTTGTTCATGGGGTCACATTAAGCGAGCAGGGCGGCGAAGCGCTCCACCTGCTCGGCCACCATCGCGGGCGGCACGTCCGGCCCGCCGTGGGCGAAGCGCAGGGCGACGTGGTCGACCCCGACGGCTTCGTAGGCGGCGACGTCCTCGGCGATCTGGTCGAGCGTCCCGACGAACCGGGCCCGGCCGTCGACCGAGGGGACCGGCGGGGCGTACCCGAAGTCGGCCGGCACCTCGACGTCGTCGGCCCAGGTCGCCACCTCGAACACCTCGCCGTCGGCGAGCACCCGGGTGATCGCCGTGCTCATCGAGAACGTGAAGCCGTCGGCCGAACCACGCAGGTCGAGGATCCGCTGCCGGCCCTCGGCGTAGGACTCCGGCGTCGGGAAGAGCGGGTGCCACCCGGTCCCGTAGCGCGCCGCCCGCCGGTGGGCGGCCGGCACGTTGCCGCCGACCCACAGGGGCATCGGGTCCTGGGTCGGTGCCGGGCCGAAGCACACGTCGTCGAACCGGACCCACCGGCCGTCGAACGACACCGGCTCGCCGCCGCTCTCCCACAGCAGCTTCAGGGCGGCAAGGTGCTCGTCGGTCTGGGCGCCCCGCTCGTCGTACGACGCGCCGAGGGCGTCGAACTCGCCCCGCAGGTAGCCGACGCCGAAGCCGAGCGTGAGGCGGCCGCCGGTGAGCACGTCGGCGGTGGTCGCCAGCTTGGCCACGATGGCCGGGTGTCGGTAGGGCGCCACCAGCACGTCGGTGCCGATGCGGATGCGCGAGGTGCGGGCCAGGTGCACGAGGCACGACGCGAGTGGGTCGAGCCACTCGGGCGCGGTGAAGGCGCGGGCGTAGGCGGGGACGAGCACGTGGTCGCCGAACCACACGCTCTCGTAGCC
This sequence comes from Actinomycetes bacterium, assembly GCA_025464025.1. The sequence goes on from JAODBP010000248.1 coordinate 26,349, forward strand.
CAGCGCCTCGCACCGCTCGACCAGGTCGGCGGCCACGCCGGGCTCGGCGTAGGCCCCGATGCACGGGAGGGCGACACCGAACCTCACGGCTAGCGCAACCCGGCGCTCAGGTCCCGGGTGGCGGCGAGGAGGCGATCGGCGACCTTGGCGATCTCCGCCCCGGTCATGGCGCGGGGCAGGCCGACGAGGGCGAGGGCGAGGACCACCCGGCCGTCGCCGTCGAACACGGGCGCCTCGATCGTGCTGATCGCGTACGACGCCGCATCGTCGAGCCCGGCGGCGAGGAACTCCTGGTCGACGAGGAGCTCCACCAGGCTGCCGGTCCCACCCGGCAGCTCCCGGGTGGCCCGGCGCAGCTCGACCACGTAGCCGCGCTCGCGGCCGGCTCGGAGGGCGTCGAGGTGCGCGGCGCGCGCCGTCGGGTCGGCGCCCTCCAGCCAGGCCGCCACCTCGTCGTCGCCGCCCCACGTGGCGAAGACGGCGCCGAACGGCGCGCGCAACGGCGCCCAGAGCCCGAGCCGGAGCGGCTGCACGGTCGAGCGCACGTCCCACACCTGGTCGACGAGGGTGGCCACGCCACCGGAGGCGGTGAAGGCGGCGCACGTGACGCCGAGCTCGGTGGCCAGGTCGACCATGGCCGGGCGGGCCAGCTGCACGGCCGGCAGGCTGCGGCCGGCGGCCTCGCCGACGGCGATGAGCTCGGGGCCGAGCCGGAACGCCTTGGTGGCCGGGTCGCGCACGAGCCAGGCCGCCTCGGTCAGCGCCGTCACCATGGGGTAGAGCGTGGCCTTGTTGAGCCGCAGGCGGCGGGCCAGCTCCGAGATCGTGAACCCCTCGTCGGGGTGGGCGGCGAGCAACCGGGTGACGGCGATGACCCGGTCGGTCTGGGGGGAGGGGCGGGTCACGGGTTGCACTGTGCAACGCCTGGGGGAGAAGTGCAACACGTTCTCGTTCGGACTACCGTCGGCCACTGAACCGAGGAGGGGGACGCATGCAGCTGTCCGATGTGAATCTGCTGGACCGCGACAAGTTCACGTCCGGCCCGCCGCACGACTGGTTCACCTGGCTGCGTGCGAACGCGCCGGTGTTCCGCCACGAGGAGCCCGACGGCGGCCCCGGCTTCTGGGTCGTGACCAAGTACGACGACGTCGTCGCCGTCAACCGCAACGCCAAGTCCTACAGCTCCGACCAGAAGCGCGGCGGCGTCGTCGGCCTCGAGGAGATCGTCGACACCGAGCCCAACAACCCGTTCGCCGCGGCCGACGACGCGCCGGCGCTCATGCTCACGCTCGACCCGCCGGAGCACACCCGCTACCGCAAGCTGGTCAACAAGGGCTTCACCCCCCGCATGATCAACGCCCTCGAGGCGCAGATCCGGGAGACGACGGCCCGCATCGTCGACGAGGCCGTAGCGAAGGGCGAGACCGACTTCGTCATCGACGTCGCCGCCGAGCTGCCCCTCCAGGTGATCGCCGACCTCCTCGGCGTGCCCCAGGAGGACCGCCACAACCTCTTCACCTGGTCGAACCAGATGATCGCCGGTGGCGACGACCCCGAGTACCTCGTCACCCAGGACGACCTCGGCGGCGCCTACGTCGGCATGTTCATGTACGCCCAGCAGCTCGCCGACAAGCGCAAGGCGGAGCCCAAGGACGACATCGTCACGGTGCTCCTCAACGCCGAGGTCGACGGCCACAGCCTGAGCGAGATGGACTTCAACATGTTCTTCCTGCTGCTGGCCGTGGCCGGCAACGAGACGACGCGCAACGCGATCTCGCACGGGATGAACGCCTTCCTCGAGCACCCTGAGGAGTACCGGGCCCTGGTCGACGACCCGTCGCTGGTCAACAGCGCCACCGAGGAGGTGCTCCGCTGGGCCAGCCCGGTGATGTACTTCCGGCGCAACGCCACCGAGGACATCGAGCTCCACGGCCAGCAGATCAAGCAGGGCGACAAGGTCTCGATCTGGTACGCCTCGGCGAACCGCGACGAGGACCACTTCGAGGACCCGTTCCGCTTCGACATCCGCCGGACGCCGAACGAGCACATCGCCTTCGGCGGCGGTGGCCCGCACTTCTGCCTCGGCGCCAGCCTGGCCCGCATGGAGATCCGGGTGCTGCTCGAGGAGCTGACGGCCCGGGCGCCCAAGGTCCGTGCCCTCGGCCCGCCCGACCGCCTGCGGTCGAACTTCATCGGCGGCATCAAGCACCTGCCGGTGGAGCTGGCCCGCTAGGTCGGCTCAAGCCGCCACCGTCGCTGCCGATCTCTGGGGCGACGGCGGTACGGGGCTGCTCGTCAGGCGGCGCCGCCCTTCGGGGCGGCGCCGTTGCCGTTCCCGAGGGCTCGAACTGGAACCTCGCCCCTCATGGCGGCCCTGCTCGGGCGAGCTCGTCGGGGGCGAGCATGCGTCGCTTGCCTTCGCCGGGTTCGAGGCGGAAGCCCATGACGGTCTTGAGCCAGTGGTGGAACTTGCACATGTGGTCGGCGTCGTCGGTCCGGGTGTGATGCGTCACCGACCACTCGGTCCGGTGGTCGCGTTCCAGCCGGCGGTGCTCGGCGC
>JAODBP010000260.1 GCA_025464025.1 Actinomycetes bacterium
GTCCTTTCCGCCGAAGAAGACGAGTAGCTAGAGTCCGTTTCGTCCCACTTCCCCCTCCCTGGCAGACGCGCCCGGAGGTGGGACGTGGGACGGAGCGAACGAGGGTCGGCCACGCCGTTGGTCGTCCTCCTGGTGGTGGCGGTCGGTGGCCTGTGCCTCGGCTTGGGCCGCCTCGGTGGCGTGGCCAACGCCAAGGCGCAGGCCCAGGCGGCGGCCGACGCCGCCGCGCTGGCGGCTGCAGCCGAAGGCCCATCGGCGGCCGAGGCACTGGCCTCGGCGAACGGGGCCGAGGTCGAGCGGGTCGAGCCCGACGGTGACGACGTGACGGTCGAGGTCCGGATCGGCGACGTCGAGGCGATCGCCCGGGCGACCGGACGCCGGGGGTCGGGGGCGACCGCCGCTGCCGCCGGCCTGGTGCCGGCGCTGCGGGACGCGCTGGCCGAGGCGGCCCGGCTGCTGGGGGAGGAGGTGCCGATCACCTCGGGTTGGCGGTCCCGGGCCGCCCAGCAGCGTCTGTATGACGATCGCGGGACGAACCCCTATCCGGTGGCGGTTCCCGGTACGTCAGCGCACGAACGGGGTAGGGCGGTCGACGTGCCGCCGACGTTCGTGGCCCGCTTGGCGTCCGTCGCGGCGCGAGTGGGCCTGTGCCACCCCTGGCCCGACACCGACCCCGTCCACTTCGAGCTGTGCCGGAGGAACTCGTGAGCGCGACCGAGACCGCACCCCCCGATCTCAGCGGGCTCCACGGGCTCCCTACGCTGGGCGCCGTGCCCGACCCCCAGGCCGAAGCGGTGACGACGCCGTCCGCGGCGCGGACGAGCCACGTCGTGCTCCGGCGGGTCGACCCCTGGTCGGTGTTCAAGCTGTCGCTGGTCTTCTACCTCTGCGTCTGCCTGGTCCTGCTGATCGCCGGCGTGGTGCTGTGGGTCGGGGCCTCGGCGGCCGGGGTGGTCGGCAACGTCGAGGGCTTCTTCCAGGACGCCGGGTTCGACGGCTTCACCTTCTCGTCCGGCGCGCTGCTCCGGGGCTTCGCCCTCGGCGGGCTCGTCCTCGTGGTCGCCGGCACCGTCGCCAACCTGCTCCTCGCCACCCTCTTCAACCTGATGAGCGACGTGGTCGGCGGGGTGCGGGTCACGCTGGCCGAAGACCTCCGCGCCGACCGCTAGCGCCAGGGGTCGCGCCCACCGACGGCGGCGGTGACTGCGGTCGTCGCGGCGACGAGTCGATCGAGCAGCCGACGGAGGTCGGTCCCGGCGAGGTGGCGGAAGCCGAACAGGGCGATGAGCAGCTCCTGGCGACCGGCCCGGTCGTAGGTCGGGGCGCCGAGCATGGTGACGTCGTAGACCCGGTCGTCGTCGACGTCCTCGAGCAGGTACTCGCGGTAGCCGAGCGACGACGTGACCTGGAGGACCAGGTCGACCACGTGGTCGTCGACGTCGCTGAGGTGGGCCAGCGTGGCGTTGAGCTGGCGGCCGACGTCGGTGGCGACCTCGACCAGGCGTCCCCGCCGTCGGGCGTCGTCGACCACGGTGTGCAGGTGGTCGCGGTCGACGTCGATCGGGACGACGGGTGCCTTGGCCAGCCACGCCTCGACCGCGGCCTCGGTGTCCCAGGCGACGTTGGCCGTCCCCCACGGCGGGGCGAAGGGGAACCGCTGGCCGACCCGCACGGTGGGGTCGCTCTCCTCCCGCGGTCCGGAGCGGGCCAGCACGACGTGCACGTCGTCGATGACGGCCGAGACGGTGCAGCCCAGGCCGAGCTCGGCGGCCAGCCCGTCGGCGGCCTCGCGGGCGGCCTGGAGGGCGGGCGTGGCGTCCTGGGCGGCGTACCCGAGGAGGACGGCCTCGGGGCCGAGCGAGTAGGCCTTGGTCGCCGGGTCGCGCACGACGAACCGGGCGAGGGTCAGCTCGTTGAGGATGGCGAGGCAGGTGGCCTTGCCCAGGTCGAGCGCCCGGGCCAGCTCGGACAGGCCGTAGGCGCGGCGGGGGCTGGCGGCCAGGTGGGCGAGGACCCGCACGACGCGCTCGGTCGGGGGCGATCGCCGCCCACCCGCTTGACCGCGGTCGTCCACGGGGGCAGGGTAGCGAAGGGAATTCACCGATCGGTGAAATACTCGACCCCCGGGCAAGGGGGCGACGTGCGCGAGATCCCGAGGATCGTGTCGGTCGACGACCACGTGATCGAGCCGCCCCACCTGTGGCAGACGTGGCTGCCGGCTCGCCACCGCGAGCGGGGCCCGAAGGTCGTGCGGTCGAGCTACACGGTCGAGTGGGTCGACGGCCAGCAGGTGTTCCGCATGGGGGGCGACGGCCCGGCCACCGACTTCTGGGTCTACGAGGACCTCCTCTGGAGCCACCAGATGCTCAACGCCTGTGCCGGCTACGACGAGGCCGACTGGTGGATGGGGCCGATCGGCTTCGACCAGATGCGGCCCGGCTGCTACGACCCGAAGGCCCGGTTGGCCGACATGGACGACAACCACGTCGAGGCCTCGCTCTGCTTCCCGACCTACCCGCGGTTCTGCGGGCAGCTGTTCGCCGAGCGCGCCGACAAGGAGCTCGCGCTGGCGTGCGTCCAGGCCTACAACGACTGGATGGTCGAGGAGTGGGCCGGCGATTCCGGGGGGCGCCTCGTCCCGCTGTGCATCGTCCCGCTGTGGGACCCGGTGCAGGCGGCGGCCGAGGTGCGGCGCAACGCGGCGAGGGGGGTGAAGGCGGTGGCGTTCTCCGAGCTCCCTGGGAAGCTCGGGCTGCCGACCATCCACGACCCGGGGGGAGCGTGGGAACCCCTCCTCGCCGCCTGCGACGAGACCGGCACGGCGATCTTCATGCACATCGGCTCGGGCTCGACGTTCCTCACCTCGTCGACCGACGCCCCGCCCTCGGTCACGGCGTCGCTGGTGTTCATGACCTCGGCCATGTCGCTCACCGACTGGCTCTTCTCCGGTGCCCTCGCCCGCTACCCGAACCTGCGCATCTGCTTCGCCGAGGGGCAGATCGGGTGGATGCCCTACGTGCTCGAGCGGGCCGACAAGCTCTGGGCCAAGGAGATCTGGCGGCGCAGCGGCAACGTGCTCCCCGAGCCGCCGAGCTCGTACATGCGGCAGGTCTACGGCGCGTTCTTCGACGACGTGGCCGGGCTCGAGGCCCGAAACACCATCGGGGTCGACCAGCTCGTGTTCGAGACCGACTACCCCCACCAGGACTCGACCTGGCCGAACACGGTGGCGACGGTCGAGGCCTTCGCCCCGATGCTCGACGACGACGAGCTGGAGAAGGTCGTCCGGGGCAACGCTTCGCGCCTACTGGGCTTGGGCCGCTAACCTCATCCCTCGCACTGCGGGGCTATAGCTCAGTCGGTTAGAGCGCATCCCTGATAAGGATGAGGTCGCAAGTTCGATTCTTGCTAGCCCCACCACCGCAGCCCGCGTGCACGGCGCTCGGGCTTGACAGCCGGGCCAACTGTTAGGCATACCTACCCATGGTCGGTCTGGCGCTCTTCGTCGGGTACGTGGCCGTCGCCCTGGTCTGGCGGATGGCGGAGCACCGGCACCGGAGCGGTGACGGCAAGGGTCGCCTGACCGCCACCAGCCCGCTCGGTCGGCTGGCGTCGGCCGTGATCGTCCTCGGGCACGTCGTGACCCTGGTCGCCACGTTCGGCGCCGACACCCACGTCGGACCAGCGATCGTCGGCACGGTCGTGGTCGCCGCCGGCCTGGCGCTGGTGGTGCGGGCCCAGGTGGCGATGGGCGACTCGTGGCGGGTCAGCGTCGACCCCGAGGAGGTCACCGGGCTGGTGACGCGCGACGTCTTCGGCGTGGTGCGCAACCCGATCTTCAGCGGCATGGTCGTGTGCCTGGTCGGCATCGCCCTGGCCGCCTCGTCGTGGCTGGCCGCCGTGGGCGCCATCGTCTTCGTGCTCGGCATCGAGGTCGAGGTCCGCCTGGTCGAGGAGCCCTACCTCCAGCGGACGCACGGCGCGGCCTTCGCGGAGTACCGCCGGCGGACCGGGCGCTTCCTCCCCCGCCCCCGAGCCGCCACGGCCTGACCGCTCCCTGCAAGGATGCGGTCGCACGTTCGAGTCCGATCCCCCCACCACACTGCTCGGAGGGTCACATGGCCACCGATGTCGCCGGGACCGCGCTGCCGTGGATCGAGGCGATCGGGGAGTCGTTCGAGCGCCGTCCGTTCGTGGCGTTCCATCGTGGCGAGCTGCCCGACCTGCTCGACCGACACGGCCGCCTCGTCGTCGACGACCTCCAGGGTGCGCCGACGCTGGCGTTCCGCGCCGAGGGCGCCACGTACTCGTGGACGGCCACGCCCGATGGCGTGCGGATCAGCGAGGGCGATGCCGACGCGGTCGTCCTCGTCGAGCTCTCGGGGTCGACCTTCTCCGACTTCGTGAACGAGCTGCTGACCGCGAGCGGCGCGGTGCGGACCGACCGGGCGCGCGTGGTCCGCGGCGAGCTCGTCGACTGGCAGCGGTGGGAGCCGGCGATCCAGTCGATCTGCTCGGGCCGGTCGATCTACGGGCCCGAGGTCTGGGACACGCTCGTCGACCGCGACGGGGCGCCGCTCGACCTGGGCCGGTCGTTCGCGCCGGACGATCCCGAGGACGAGATGCGGCACTTCCTCGCCACGGCCGGGTACCTCCACGTGCGGGGCGTCTTCACGGCCGACGAGGTCGCGCGGTGGGGCGACGAAGTCGAGGTGTGTCGGACCCGGACGACGCCGGGCGACCCGTTCTCGTGGTGGTCGGTGAACGCGGCCGGGGAGGAGGTCGTGACCCGCATCAACTACCTCGACCGGTACTCCGGCATGCTCCTCGACGTGGCGCACGACGCCCGGCTCGAGCGCTTCGCCCGGTTCGCCGGGTCCGACCTGCGGGTGTGCGACGACCGACTCGACGGACCGATGGTGTTCGTGAAGAACGCCAACGTCGTGAAGGGCAACGGCGACCTCGGCTGGCACGTCGACGACGGCATCGGCGGCCACCCGGTGATGTGCCCGCTGCTCCAGCTCGGGGTCCAGCTCGACGCGGCCAACGCGGCCAACGGCCAGCTCCTCGTGCTCGCCGGCTCCCACCGGTACGCCAAGCACTGGCTGGCCTGGGGGGAGGAGACCGGCCTGCCCGTGGTCGCCCTCGACACCGAGCCCGGCGACCTCACCGTCCACTACGGCGACGCCATGCACACCACGCCGCCCCCGACGTCGGACGACGCCGGCCGGCGGGCGCTGTACTACAAGTTCGCCGAGCCCAAGACGTTCGAGTGGGTGCCGGCGGGGTGCCACTACAACGACGCCCTGTTCCGCGCCGACGCCTCGGGCCGGGTCGGCACCCGGGCGACCACGTACTGACGCACATCGGCGTGCCACCATCGGAGTGATGGGGGAGCTCGAGGGCAAGGTCGCGATCGTCACCGGCGCGGCGGACGGCATCGGCGCGGCGACGGCGGCGATGTTCGCCGAGCACGGCGCCGAGGTGGTGCGGGTCGACCGGCGGGCCGAGCCCGGCTTCGTGGTGGCCGACGTGACCGACGAGGCGTCGGTGGCGCAGCTCGTCGCCGAGGCCGTCGCCCGCCACGGCCGGATCGACGCCCTGGTGAACGTGGTGGGCGGGAGCCGACCGGGCAAGACGGCGATCGAGCTGACCCTCGCCGAGTGGAACGAGCTGCTGGCGCTGAACCTCACCTCCACGTTCCTCATGAGCCGAGCCGTGCTGCCCCACATGGAGGCGGCCGGCGGTGGGACGATCGTGAACGTGTCGTCCGGCGCCGGCCTGCGGGGCATGAAGGCCAACCCCGGCTACATCGCGGCCAAGGCCGGCGTCTCCGCCCTGACCCGGGCGCTGGCCATCGACCACGGGCCCAAGGGCGTCCGGGTGAACGCCGTCGCTCCCGGCCCGATCCGCACACCGCTCATGGACCGCAACCGCTCGCCCGAGGAGATCGCGGCGATGGGCGGGCTGGCGATCATGGGGCGCATCGGCAACCCCGACGAGATCGCCTCGGCGATCCTGTGGCTGTCGAGCGAGGGGTCGTCGTACCTCATGGGCCAGACGCTCGAGGTCGACGGCGGACCGAGCCCGGCGATATGAAGCTCGCCCGCCGAGCCGAGCTGCTGCGGCCCTCGATGATCCGGGAGCAGACGGCCGCGGCCGGCCGCCGCCAGCTCCTGTCGCTCGGTGGTGGGCTGCCGCCGCCCGAGGCGTTCCCGATGGACGACCTCGCCGAGGTCACGGCCCGCTTGCTGGCCAGCGGCGATCCCAGCGTCCTGCAGTACGGGCCGACGGAGGGCGACCCTGCGCTGCTCGAGCTGCTCGGCGCCGACCTGATCACCACCGGCTCGCAGCAGGCGCTCGACCTCGTGGGCAAGGTGCTGCTCGACCCGGGCGATGCCGTGGTGGTGGAGTGCCCGACCTACGTCGGTGCCCTGCGAGCCCTGGCGCCCTACGAGCCGGTGTTCGTGAGCATCCCGGTCGACGCCGACGGCATGGACACCGCGATCCTCGAGGAGCGGCTCGTCGAGGGCCTGCGCCCGAAGGCCTGCTACCTGGTGCCCAACTTCTCGAACCCGAGCGGCGCCACGTTGTCGCTCCTCCGCCGCCGGCACCTCGCCGAGCTGGCCGACCGCTACGACTTCCTCGTCGTCGAGGACGACGTCTACCGGCCGCTGCGGTTCACCGGCGACGACCTGCCCGTGATCGAGGGACCGGTGCTCCGGCTGGGCAGCGTGTCGAAGATCATCGCCCCCGCCTTCCGGGTGGGGTGGTGCACGGTGCCCGACGCGCTGCTGGCGCCGATGGTGATGGCCAAGCAGGCGATCGACCTCAACACCACGTCGTTCGGCCAACGCGTCGTGCACGCCCTGCTCAGCACCGACGGCTGGCTCGACGCCCACCTCGTCCGGCTGCGGGCCCTGTACAAGGCCCGGGCCGACGCCCTGGTGGCGGCGCTCGACGACCGCTACGTGCTCACGCCCCCCGAGGGCGGGCTCTTCCTGTGGGCCCGCACGCCGGTCGACGCCCTCGCCCTGACCAAGGCGTGCATGGCCAGGGACGTGGCGATCGTGCCGGGAAGCGAGTTCGCACTGGTGCCCGGCTACGAGCGCGACATCCGGCTCTCGTACTCGATGCTCGGCCCCGACGAGGTCGTCGAGGCCGTGCGCCGGATGGGCGAGGCGCTCGACGAGCTGAGCTAGGGGACCGGCCAGATCGTGGGGCCGTTGGTGCTCCACAGCGCCTGGTGGAACCGCTCCGTGAACCGCCACCCGTCGGCCGTGCGCACGAGCTGGTCGTCGTAGGACAGGCCACGGTGGATGGCGTCGTGCCCGCCGCCCTCGGCCGGTCGCACGAACGTGACGATCGCGTAGGAGGTGGCCGTCGCCGTGTCGCCCTCGATGGCGATCGAGGGGAGACCGATCATGTGCTGCGTCATCGGCACGTCGACCAGGGGCTGGAGGTAGGCGATGATCGCGGCCCGGCCGGGGTCGAGGCGGTTGCCCGAGTACGTCGCCTGGCCGTCCTCGGTGAAGAGCTCGCCGACGGCGTCGAGCTCGCGCCGGTCGAGGGCGATGGCGTAGCGAGCGAGCAGCTCGGTGATCTCGGCGCGGTCGTCGGTGGCGGTCACGTCGCCATGCTGCCCTAGCTTGCGGGCCGCATGGCACCGACCTTCCGACTCGACGACAAGGTGGCCGTGGTGACCGGGGCGAGCTCCGGCATCGGGGCCCGCTGCGCCCGCGCCCTCCACGAGGCCGGGGCGACCGTGGTCCTGGTGGCCCGCCGCCGGGACCGGCTCGAGGCGCTGGCCGCCGAGCTGCCCGGCGCCGTGGCCCTGCCCGCGGACCTGGCCGATCCCTCGACGGCCGGGGCCCTCGTGGCCGACGTCGTCGCCCGGTGCGGCCGGCTCGACGTGCTGGTGAGCGCGGCGGGCATCACCAACCCGATCCCGGCCACCAAGGAGACCCTGGAGCAGTTCCAGTCGGTGCTCAACGTGAACCTCGTCGCCCCGTTCACCCTGGCCCAGGCTGCGGTGGCGGCCATGCGGGAGGTCGGTGGCGGTTCGATCGTCAACATCTCGTCGGTGATCGCCGCGGTGAGCGAGCCGTCGATCCCCGAGGCCAGCTACGCGGCGTCGAAGGGCGGGCTGGCCAGCATGACCCGCGAGCTCGCCGTCCAGTGGGCCCGCTACGGCGTGCGGGTCAACTGCCTGGCGCCGGGTTGGTTCCCCACCGAGATGACCGAGGAGCTCACCGGGCACGAGGAGCGGTCGGCCCGCTTCACCTCTCGCATCCCGCTGGGCCGCTTCGGCGACCTCGAGGAGCTCGACGGGGCGCTCCTCCTGCTGGCCTCGCCGGCGGGCAGCTACATCACCGGCCAGACGATCGTGGTCGACGGCGGCACCTCCGTCATCTGAGCCAAGATCGGCCCATGAACGACGCAGAGCTGAACCGGATCCTCGACGTGGCGCGCACGCCGGAGCGACCCCGCGAGACGCTGGAGGAGCGGGTGGCCCTCGTCGAGGACCACCGGGCCCTCACCGACCTGGTGATGCTCTACGGCTGGCTGTGCGACGCCCGACTGTGGGACGAGCTGCTCGACAACTACACCGAGGACTTCGAGCGCACCCTGCTCGGCACGCTCGACGAGAAGGTGAAGGGCAAGGAGAACATCCGGCCCCTGTACGTCTCCCCCGTGCTGCCCCGCAGCGGCGACGCCAACAGCGGCCCGCCGCCCGCCTCGCAGATCAGCACCTACGAGCTGCGCCACCTGATCCACCCGCCGGTGGTGCGGGTCTCCGACGACAACCAGAAGGCGACGGTCGCCGCCGTCTACAGCCTCGTGGTCAGCAGCGGCGACGGCCCGGCCTTCCGCCGGGGCGAGCACGAGGGCGGCTACGTCTTCGGCATGCGCCGCGAGGGCGGCCGCTGGATGTTCGAGTCGATGGTCGTGATCAGCGAGAACGCCCGCAACCCCATGTTCTCCGTTGCCTGATCCCTTCTCGGGCGCTGAGCGGTTCGGAGGAAAGGTCGCGCTCGTCACCGGGGCGGCCCGCGGCATCGGCCGGGCCACCGCCACCCGGCTCCACGCCGAGGGCGCCACCGTCGTGGTGAACGACGTCAACGAGGCCGGCATCGCCGAGGTCGTCGACGCGCTGGGGGAGCGGGCCGTGCCCGGCCTGGCCGACATCACCTCGGAGGCAGCCGTGGCTGACCTCGTGGCGCGGGTCGGGCCGGTCGACATCCTCGTGAACAACGCGGGCGGTGCCCTGCCCGGCGCGGCGTGGGCGTCGGCGCTCGACTCGACCCTCGCCGACTGGGAGGGCTTCCTCGCCCTCAACCTCACCTCGGCCTTCCTGTGCTCCCGGGCCGTCCTGCCCGGGATGTTGGACAAGGGCCGGGGCCACATCGTCAGCGTGGGCTCGATCTCGGGCACCTACGGCCAGCGCAGCGGCGTGGGCTACGCCGCCGGCAAGGCCGGGCTCGAGGCGCTCGTCGCGTCCATCGCCAAGGACTTCGCCCCGCGGGGCATCTCGAGCAACGGGATCGTGGTCGGCAACGCGCCGTTCCCGACCCGTCCGGCCGAGCGCCAGCGCGAGCTCGACTCGTACGTGCACCTCGGGCGGGTCGGCCGCCACGACGAGTTCGCCGCCGCCATCGCCTTCCTCTGCTCGGAGGAGTCGTCGTACCTGTCCGGTGCCATGGTGCCGGTCGACGGGGGGTTCCACCGCTCCAACCTGCTCTGAACGTGCGACGATGGTGCCGTGCGGTTCCTACGGCGTGCCCTGATGGCCCTTGGCGTCACCGGCATCATCGCTGGCGTGCTCCGACTTCGGGGCACCGGTGGCGTGCCGCCCCAGACGGGCGGGTGGCGGGAGCTCAGCGGGCCCGATCTGCGATGAGGGTGGCCGTGCTCGGGTCTGGCGCCGTCGGGGCTCGGGCCGCACGCCAGCTGGCGTCCACCGACACGGTGGAGCGCCTCGTCATCGCCGACGTCGACCCCGGCCGGGTCGCCGAGGCGGTGGGCTCGATCGCCGAGCCGGGCCGCGTGGTCGGGGGCTCGATCGATGCGTGGGCCGACGGTGCCGACGTCGGCGTGCTGGCCATGCCGGCCGGGGGCCACCGCGCCGCCGCCGAGCGGCTGCTCGAGCAGGGGCGCCACGTCGTCTCGGTGTCCGACGACGTCGACGACGTGCTCGGCCTCCTCGACCTCGACGCCGAGGCCCGGGTCCGTGGCTTGTCGGTGATCGCGGGCGCCGGCTTCGCCCCCGGGTTGACCTGCGTGCTCGCCGCCCACGCCGCCGCCACCTTCGACGCCGTCGACGAGATCCACGTGGCCAAGGTGGGCACGGCCGGTCCGGCCTGCGCCCGCGTCCACCACCGGGCCCTCACCGGCGAGGCCGTCGACTGGCGGGAGGGTGCGTGGCACCGCCGCCGAGCCGGCTCGGGCCGCGAGCTGGCCTGGTTCCCCGACCCGGTCGGTGGCCAGGACTGCTACCGCGCCAACCTCCCCGATGCCCGCCTCCTGCACGGGGCCTTCCCGGACGCCGAGCGGATCACCGCTCGCATGGGCGCGACCCGACGCGACCGCCTCACCGCCGGGTTGCCCATGCTTCGCAAGCCCCACCCCGAGGGCACGATCGGGGCCGTCCGGGTCGAGCTGCGGGGCCGGCGGGGCATCGCACGCGACATCGCCATCCTCGGTGCCATGGACCGCCCCGGCGTGGCGGCCGGGTGCGTCGCCGCCGTGGCCGCCGCGTTCGCGGCCGAGGGCGCCGTCCTGCGCCCGGGCGCAGGTGGGCTGGCCGAGCTGGTCGAGCCGGTGCCGTTCCTCGCCGAGCTGGCCCGGCGGGGCGTGCGAGCCGCCGTGTTCGACGGGATCCCGGCCTGAGCCCGAGCGAGCGTGGGATGGACGAGCGAGCGGTCATCGAGCAGCACCTGCCGCTCGTCCGCCACATCGTCTTCCAGGTCGCGGTGCGGTTCCCCCGTCACGTCGACCGTGAGGAGCTGGCGCGCGCCGGCGCCCTCGGCCTGGTCGAGGCGGCCCAGCGCTACGACGGCGCCCGGGGGGTGCCGTTCGAGCGGTTCGCGGCCCAGCGGATCCGGGGGGCGATCCTCGACGCCGTCCGCTCGGCCGACTGGGCGCCCCGGTCGGTGCGGACGCTGGCCCGCACGCTCGAGCAGACGAACCAGCAGCTGGCTTCGTCGCTCGGCCGACCCCCGACCATCGACGAGATGGCCGACGCCATGGCGACCACGCCCGACGAGGTGGCCCGCCTCCAGGACCGCATCCACCGATCGGTGGTGCTGGCCCTCGACCACCACCTGTCCGACGGGGAGGAGGAGGGGCAGACCCTCGGCGACACCGTCACCGACACCGGGCTCGAGCCGAGCGAGGCCCTCGAGCGCCGCGAGCTGCACGCTTACCTGCGCGACGCCGTCCAGCTCCTGCCCGAACGCCACCGGCTGGTGGTGATCGGCTACTTCCTGGAGGGTCGGAGCTCGGGCGAGCTCGGCCGGTTCCTCGGCATCACCGAGTCGCGCGTCTCCCAGCTCCGCTCGGAGGCGCTCGGCCTGCTGCGCGACGCCATCAACGCCCAGTACGACGAGGTGGCCGCGCCGGTCACCGGGCGCCGGGCGTCCCTGGCCGCCGCCCTCAGCGAGTCGTCGGCCTGGCGTGATCGCCTGAACGACGTGTCGACCGGGCGGTCGCGCTAGCCGAGGAACGCGACCAGCGACGGCAGCATGAGCCGGGCGCTGGCGGTGAGCACGGCTTCGTACCCGGCGGCCATGATCTCGCGGTCGAGGTCGTCGACCGGGGCGACGGGCCGGCGGCGGGGCGCCGAGCCGACGGCGACGAGCTGCCGGCCCCGCACCCGGGCCAGGCCGTGCTCGGCCAGCTCGGTCGTGGCCTCCATCGCGGCGCCGACCTCGGCCGCAAGCTTGCCGATGGCGACGCGGTGGTCGTGGAGGATGGCGTCGAGCGGCGACGGGGCGTTGGCGGCCAGCTCGCGGAGGGTGCGGCCCTCGGCGAGCGGTTCGAGCAGGGCTCGCGTCAGCTCGACCTCGCGCACCGCCTCGGCGGCGGCCTCGACGTCGCGGGCCGCCAGGTGCAGGAACCGCGACTCACCGGTGGCGAGGAGGCCGCGCGCCTCGAGCAGCCGGAACAGGAGGTTGCCGAGAACGTGCCGTTCCCGTCCGAGCACCGCGAGCAGTTCGTCCACCGGTTCATCCATCGGCCGGGATCCTGCCCACGTGAGCGCGGTTCCATGGACACGTCTGAGTAAGTGTGTAATCTTGTAATCATGACGACCGAGATCGCCGGCTGGTTCGCCGGCCGCATCCCCGACGGGTGGTTCACCGCGGCACCCGAGGTGCACGTCGACCGGGAGGAGATCGTCGTGCTCGGCGCCCTCGACGCCCCGGCCACCAAGGGCGGGGCCGAGGCCAAGGACGCGGCGTGCCTGGCCCGGGCCACCCGGTTCCGGGAGGAGACGCGCGACGCCCGGGTGCGGGTGGCCGAGGAGGCCGAGCACCGGTTCGGGCGCAAGGTGTCCTGGGGGGTGGAGGTCGGGGGCGAGCGCTACCTCTTCACCCACGCCGCCGTCCCGGTCATGACCCGCCTGCGCTTCGGCGAGCGGGCCGTGCTCGACACCCTGATCGACGCCGGCGTGGCCCGGAGCCGGAGCGAGGCGCTGGCCTGGTGCGTGCGGTTGGTCGAGCGCCACCAGGGCGAGTGGATCGGTCAGCTCCGTGACGCCCTCGCCCACGTGGCCGAGGCGAGGTCGGCCGGACCCGACCTCTAGGCACGGCGCCGTGCCGGGCGTAGGGTCCGGCCATGCTGCGCAGGGGGGCGCTCGCACTGCTGGTCGTCGCGCTGTTGGCGACCAGCTGCGGGGACGACGCGAAGGAACCGGGGCGGACCGGGGACGCGGCCGCCGCGGCGGAGACCGGGCCGCAGGAGTACACGGGGAGCGTCGACGGCTTCTACGTGCCACCCGACCCGCTGCCGGCCGGCCAGCACGGCGACCTGCTCCGCTACCAGCGGCTCGACACCGAGGTCGACGGAGCCATCGCCTACCGGATCCTCTACCTGTCCACGTCGGTGAAGGGGAAGCCGATCGCGGTGAGCGGCGTGGCCGCCCTCCCGACGGCCGCCGGCGACGACCGGCCCGTGCTGTCGTGGGCCCACGGCACCACCGGCATCGCCGACGAGTGCGCGCCGTCGAAGCAGCCGCTCGAGGGGCTGGAGGCGCAGCTGCTCGGGCCGTTCCTGAAGGAAGGCTGGATCGTCGCCGCCACCGACTACGAGGGGCTCGGCACGCCCGGTCGCCACCCGTACATCGCCGGCATCAGCGAGGGTCGTGGCACGCTCGACGCGGTGCGGGCCGCGAAGCAGCTGCCCGACGCGCGGGGCGGCCACGACACCATCGTGTGGGGCCACAGCCAGGGCGGTCACGCCGCCATGTTCGCCAACCAGCTCGCCGCCACATGGACGCCCGAGCTCAAGCTCGACGGCACCGTCGCCGGCGCTCCGCCCAGCGAGCTGCTGCTGATCGCCGCCGCCCTGAAGGGCGGCAACTTCCAGGGCTACCTGGCCATGGTGGCCGCCGGCCTCAACGCCGCCTACCCCGAGGCCAAGCTCGACCAGGTCATCACGCCGAAGGGGCTCGCCCAGATCCACGTGGTCGACGAGGGCTGCACCGACGAGATCTTCAAGGTCTACAACACGCTCCCCTACGACGAGTTCTCGGCCGGCGACCCCGCAGTCGTCGAGCCGTGGAAGTCGATCCTCGAGGAGAACGACCCCGGCCACGCCAAGACCGACTCGCCGATCCTGATCATCCACGGCGAGGCCGACGAGCAGATCCCCCCCATCGCCAGCGAGCTGCTGTTCAAGCGGCTGTGCGGGCTGGGCCAGGTGATCGAGCGCCGGACGTACCCCGGCATGCACCACGCCGAGGTCATCATCCCGTCGTTCCCCGACATGCTCACGTGGATGAAGGACCGGGTGGCCGGGAAGCCAGCGGTCAGCGGGTGCCCGGCTTCGTCGCCCGCAGGCTGAACGAGAGCGGCAGGTCGGAGCCCGGTCGGCGGTAGAGGCCGT
The DNA here is from genome assembly GCA_025464025.1 of Actinomycetes bacterium. The sequence goes on from JAODBP010000260.1 coordinate 14,107, forward strand.
CGTCGCCGCGCTCGAGGGTGCTGGCCATGGCCCAGGTGAGGCCGTCGTGTTCGTGGAGCCAGTCGAGGTGGAGCCCGGCGCCGGCGACGGCGGTGGCGATCTCGCCCAGCCCGTGGCTGTACTCGTGCGTGATCGTGTTCGTCCGCACGACCGACGAGTCCATGTAGTCGCCCTGCTCGTCGAACGTCACGTGCTGGGAGCCGCCGTAGGGCAGCTCGGGGTAGGCGAGGCTGAGGGCGTAGGGGTGGCCCTCGGCGAGGTAGAGCCAACCGCCCGGTCGCAGCAGCGACGCCACGATGCCAGCCCACTCGTCGAGATCGGGCAGCCAGACCAACGCGCCCCAGGTGGCGAACACGCCGTCGAAGTCGCCGTCGAGCGCGGCCCGGGCGTCCTGCACCGTCGACTCCACGAACGTGGCGGCGATGCCGAGCTCGACGGCGAGCGAGCGGGCCCGGGCGATGGCTTCGGGGGAGAAGTCGAGGCCGACCACCTCGGCGCCGCGACGGGCGAGCGAGAGGGTGTCGGGACCGATGTGGCACTGGAGGTGGCAGACGCGCTGGCCGGACAGGTCGGCCGGCAGCTCGGCCGCCTCGATCGGGTGGAGGGTGCTCCCGCCGGCCCGCAGCAACCCCAGGTCGTAGGTCCGCTCGAAGTGGTCGACGGCGGCCTCGTCCCACCAGGCCCGGTTCACCTCGATGCGCTCGTCGGCCATGGCGGCACGCTAGGCGGGGTACCCCAGGCCGATGCGGCGAGTTCCGGCCCTCGATCGCCTGCGGGCCGCCGCCCTCCTGCTCATGCTGGTGCAGCACCTGACCGAGTGGCTGCACGGCGACCCGCGCGCCGTGCTGCCCGGTTGGGAGGGTTTCGTGGTGACCGACGTCTGCGCGCCCGCCTTCACCGTGGCGGCCGGGGCGTCGGCCGTGCTGATGGCCGAGGCCATGCGGCGGAAGGGCCGGCGACTGATCGATGTCACCGTCGTCCGGCGGTACGGGCTCCTGGTGCCGCTCGGCTTCGCCATCCACTGGATCCTGTGGGGCGACCCGCTGTCGTGGGGCGTGCTCGAGACGCTCGGCATCGTCGTGGTGGTGTCGACGCTGTTGGCCCGCCGGGTTCCGGTCGGCAGGCTGGCGGCGGTGGCCGGCGTCGCCCTCGTCGTCGGTCCGCTGGTGGCCGAGCGGATGGCGGGCGACGACCTGGTGACCCGCATCCTCGGGCCCGGCTTCCCTCTGGTGACCTACCTGGGCTTCGCGGTCGTCGGCGCAGTCGCGGCCCGGCTGGTGCTCGGCGGGCGGGACCGGGTGCCCGAGGCGCTGGTGCTCGGCGCGCTGCTCGCCGCCGTCGTGGCCGTCGAGCTCGCTCGGGGTGTGCCACCCGACCGCCACCCCGGCACGTTCGTCGGCTTCGTGGTGCCGGGGCTGGCCGGGACGCTGCTCCTGTACGGCGCCCTCGGCCGGTGGTCGCCGCCCCGATGGGCAGAGGCGGTGCTCGGACCGGCGGCGGCCCACACCCTCGGGATCTTCGTCGGCCAGTACGCCGTCTACTGGGTCCTGCGGGCAACGGGGTCGCTGCACACCATCGCGGCCGGCCCGGCCGTCGCCCTCGCCGTCGGAGGCGCCGTCGCTCTCACGCTGGTGTCGCCGTTCGTGCCGCCCCTGCCCTGGTCACCCCGGACGGGGTGGTCCCGGAGCTACGCCCCGAAGACCTCGGCCAGCACCTCGGGGACGGGCCGGTCGAGCTGGCCGTAGGTGCAGCTGGCCGGCTCGCGGTCGGGGCGCCAGCGCACGAGCTTGGTGGCGTGGCGGAACCGGTCGCCCTGGAGGTTGTCGTAGCCGACCTCGGCCACCCGCTCGGCCCGCAGCGGTTCCCACGACATGTCCTTGCCGGCGTTCCACCGGTTGCCGGCCCCCGGCTTGCGCTGGGCGTCGCCCTCCTCCTGGATCTCGGCCCACGACTGCCACGGGTGGCCCTCGACGGCGTTGGCCCGGAGGGGCGCGAGCTCCTCGACCAGCTCCTTGCGCCGGTCGACGCTGAAGGAGGTGGCCACGCCCACGTGGTGGAGCGTGCCCTCGTCGTCGTAGAGGCCGAGGAGGAGCGAGCCCACGCCCTCGCCGTCCTTGTGCCAGCGGAAGCCGGCGACCACGCAGTCGGCCGTGCGCTCGTGCTTGACCTTCAGCATGAGGCGCTTGTCGGGCACGTACTGGAGGTCGGTGGCCTTGGCGATCACGCCGTCGAGGCCGGCGCCCTCGAACCGCTCGAACCAGTCGCGGGCCACCGCGGCGTCGCTGGTGGCCGGGGTGAGGTGGACGGGCGGCTCGGCCTTGGCCAGGGCCTGCTCCAGGAGCTTGCGCCGCTCGGCGAACGGGCGGCCCGTCAGGTCGTCGTCGCCGAGGGCGAGGAGGTCGAAGGCGACGAAGCTGGCCGGCCACTCCTCGCTCAGCAGCTTCACCCGCGACGCGGCCGGGTGGATGCGCTGGAGGAGGGCGTCGAACTGGAGGCCGCCGTCGCCCGGGATCACGATCTCGCCGTCGATGACGCAGCGCTCGGGCAGGTTGGCGATGAGCGCCGGGGGCAGCTCGGGGAAGTAGCGGGTGAGCGGCTTCTCGTTGCGGCTGCCCAGCTCGACCTCGTCGCCGTCGCGGAAGACGATGCAGCGGAAGCCGTCCCACTTCGGTTCGTAGACGTACTCGTCGCCGACCGGCATCTCGCGCGAGAGCTTGGCCAGCATCGGCTTCACCGGAGGCATCACCGGCAACTTCATGACTTCGCCGCCCTGGCGGGCGTCGCCGCCATGAAGAACTGGCTCACTGTGCTCATTGGTGAGGCCTCCTCCGTCGCCCTCACTTCAGCAACCTCGACAGTCGGCGGTCGGCGAGGATCTTCCCGCCGGTCTGGCAGGCCGGGCAGTAGACGACCTCGTGGCTCTCGTACGACACGTGGTGCAGCGTGTCACCGCAGCGGGGGCAGGGCTGGCCGTTCGCCTTGTGCACGATCCAGCCGTCGCCGAGCTTGTTGGGCAGCCCGCCCGAGCGGCGTCGCTCCTTCTCCAGGCCCTGGGCCAGGACGGCGTGGATCGACGTGATGAGCTGCTCGCGCTGCTCGGGCTCGAGCGCCTTGAGCGAGGCGAACGGCGAGAGCTTGGCGTCGTGAAGGATGTCGTCGGTGTAGCCCCGGCCGACGCCGGCCACCGAGCGCTGGTCGCGGAGGATCGTGTGGACCCGCCGGCCGTCGTCGCTGGTGCGGATCCAGTCGGCGAACTCGTCGCTCAGGGCCTCGGGCCCGAGCCGGTCGAGCGGGCCGTCGTCGCCCGGGCCGAGCACCCACCAGCCCGCCTTGCGCTCGGTGCCGAACTCCTTCACGAGGAAGCTGGGCCCGTCGTCGAACGTGAACCGCACGACCGAGCCCTTGGGCTTGGTCGCCTTGGGCGGGTCCTCGACGTCGACCCGGCCACCCTGCGACAGGTGGACGAGGATCCGCAGGCCGTCGCCGAAGTCGAGCTCGAGGTACTTGCCCCGCCGACCGGTGCCGACGAGGGCGCGGCCCCGGAGCGACATCGGGTCGGGGTCGAACGTCTTCAGCCCGGCGAACGACAGCACGTCGATCTTGGCCAGGGCCTTGCCGCCGGCGGCCTCGAACAGCCGCTCGGCGAGGGCCTGCATCTGCGGGGCCTCGGGCATCTAGGGCGCTCCCAGCTTCTCGCGGGCCACGGCGGCCCGCTCCGCCAACCAAGACGGAGTGTCGACCGTGTTCTCATCGAGGAGCTCGGGCCGGCAGGCCAGCTCGACGAGGAGCTGGACCTCGGCCAGCCAGTCGGTGACCATGACCGTCTCCGGGGCGATGCCCGGGCCGGAGTCCTGGGCGTTGTGGTAGTTGCCGAGCGGCACGGCCAGGCCCGATGCCCGGTAGCCGCTGGCGCAGAAGGCGGTGGCCTCGCAGGCGCCGCCGTCCATCAGCTTGCGCTGGTAGCGGAACTCGGGGTCGTCGATGCCGTCGGCCGCGACCCGGAGCGCCTCGGTGAGGGCGGGGGCGAAGATGCTCATGCGGTCGCCGACCCGCACGATCACCCCGCCGCCCTGGGGAGCGTCGGGCAGGGCCTTCGAGCACTCGAGCGAGAGGACGGCGGCGCCGGGCGGCACGGTCTCGAGGCGGATCGCCTCGAGCGCGCCCAGGAAGCCGACCTCCTCGGCCCGGGTGAGCAGGCCCCAGACGGCCACGCCCTCGGGGGCGCGCCGGGCGACCTCGTCGAGGCAGGCGAGGATGGCGGCCACGCCGAGCAGGTCGTCGCACACCCGACCGGTGATGCGCCCGTCCTCGATCGACCAGGCCGGGAAGCCCCACATGGCGAAGTCGCCGGCCTCACCCTCGAGGATCCGGGCGGTGGCTCCGGTGAGCCGGTCGTTGAGGGTGTCGACGGCGAGGAGGGCCCCGGTGCCGACTCGCTCGACCTCGCCGATCCGGAAGAAGTGGACCGGCACGCCGGCGGTGGCGTTGACCGCGCCCAGGCCGCCGTGGAACGTCATCGAGGCGACGCCGTCGACCGCGGTGTCGACCACGAAGCCGGGGTGGTCGAGGTGGGCGACGAGCACGAGGGGCCGGTCGAGGTCGGCGCCGGGCGACTCGTAGCGGACGACGACGTTGCCGGCCGGGTCGGTGTGGGCGTCGAGGCCGCGCTGGCGGGCGAACTCGATGCAGTGCTTCGCCGGGAGGTCCTCGTGGAACGGCACCGCGGGCTGGCGCAGCAACCCCTCGGCGATCGCCAGCGCGCCCTCCACGGCGTCGAGGCTACGAGAAGGGCGGGCCGTCGAAGCGATCGACGGTGGTGAACTCCTCCACCTCGGCCCGGCGCAGCTTGGTGACGACCTTCTTCGGGTGACCGAGGGCGATCAGCCCGGCGAGGGCGTGGGTGTCGGGGATGCCGAGCAGCGCCTTGACCGCCGGCTCCTGCCGGGCCAGCGCCGTGGTCATCACGCCACCGAGGCCGACGTCGCGGGCGGCGAGGAGGATGTTGTGGCCGAACGGGTAGATCGAGCCGCCCCCCACGATGCTCTGGCGGTCGAGGCCGTTGTCGAGCACGGCGAGCGCCCCGAGCTCGACCACGAGCAGGAGGAGCACGGGCACCTCGTCGAGGTGGTCGGCGAACGGCATGGGCGAGGGCGTGGCTCTCGCCTTGTCGAGGTCGACGGCCGGCCCGGTCCACTTCCCGTCGTCGATGGGGGCGAAGGCCACCAGGCCGGCGTGCACGTGGGCCATGTACTCCCGCCACGAGAGCACGTAGAGGTCGCGGATCTGGCGGCGGACCTCGGGGTCCTGGAGGACGATCACCTGCCAGCCCTGGCGGTTGCCGCCGCTGGGGGCGAAGCGGGCCACGTCGAGGACGGCGTGGAGCACCTCGTCGCTGACCGGCTCGTCGGTGAACTCCCGCGTCGCCGGCGTCGTGCGCATGACCTCACGCAGGTCCATGGCTCGACGCTATGCCCCGGCGAAGCGGTGGTGGAAGGCCACGGCCGCCGCCGTCGCCACGTTGAGCGAGTCGACCCCGGGGACCATCGGGATGCGCACCCGCCGGTCGGCCTCGGCCAGGGTCGCCGCGGTGAGGCCGGGCCCCTCGGCGCCGAGAAGGAGGGCGGCCCGCTCGATCGACGCGATGGCGCCGATGGGCTCCTCGGCCGACGGCGTGAGGGCCACGGTCTCGAAGCCGGCGGCGCGGAGGTCGTCGAGGTCGTCGTAGCGGGCGTGGGGGACGGCCAGCACGTGGCCGAGCGAGACCCGGACGCACCGCCGGTAGAGCGGGTCGGCCGTGGTCTCGTCGAGGAGCACGGCGTCGATCCCGAAGGCCGCCGCGTTGCGGAACAGGGCGCCGAGGTTCTCGAGGTCGTTGACCCCCTCGAGGACGGCGACGGTGCGCGCCCCGGCGAGCACGTCGGCCACAGGCCGAGGTTCGGGACGCACGGAGGCGGCGATGGCGCCCCGGTGGATGTTGAAGCCGGTGACGGCGTTCATCACCTCCTGGGCCACGACGTACACCGGCAGGTCGAGGTGTTCGACGTCGGGCCGGAGCACCTCCCACCGCTCGGCCGTGACGAGCAACGAGCGGAGGGCGGTGCCGAGCTGGATCGCCCGGCGGATCACCAGCACGCCCTCGCACAGGAACACCTCGCCCCGGCGACGCAGCTCGGCGTCGGTCAGGTGGAGGTAGTCGGCGACCCGCTCGTCACCCGGGTCGTCGATGGGGACGAGCTCGGCCACGGCCGCACTCTCCCACGTCAGGTGTCAGCCCTGTCATGCCACGCGGTTCCGTGCGATGCTGGCAAGCGATGAGGGATCGGACGTCCAAGGCGAAGGCGGCACCGGCCGCCGCGCCCGAGCAGGGCGCCCAGCGGAGGGTGGGCGGTTCGGCCGGCGCCATCCTCGCCCTCCAGCGCAAGGCCGGGAACCGCGCCTCGCTCGCCGCCCTCGGCGGCGTGCAGCGGAAGGTCGCCCAGTACGCCGGCACGGAGGCCGATACGGGCCCGGTCGCCGACATCGAGAACTCGGCGCTCTCGGCCGGGATGAAGGGCACGGCCGACGAGGCGCTGGCGAACGTCACGGCCGGGACCGCCAAGGAGGCGCAGCCCTGGGCCGCGGAACGCACCAAGAACAACGGCGGCAAGGTCCCGGGCAGCGTGAAGAACTTCAAGTGGGGCGTGGTCCACCACAACCGCGACGGGCACCTTCCGGGCAAGAAGGGCGCCGGCGGCTACAAGGAGTACTACATCCGCAGCAGCACCGACCTCGCCGCCGGCGCGTCCGAGAACGAGCGGCTGTGCATCAGCGACAGCTCGGGCGACGTCTTCCACACCGCCACCCACTACGGCGACAAGCCCGGCGCGGCGTTCACCCACTTCACATGACCTGGCCCGTCCACCAGCTCGTCGCCGAGAGCGACATCGACGCGCTGCGGTCGCGGCTCGCGGCCGACGGCTACGTGCTCCGCGAGCTCGACGGCGCCGGCATCCGCGACGCCGCCACGCTCTGGCAGCGCGCCGGCGAGGCCTTCGGCTTCGACAGCGTGCGGGGGTGGGACTCCTTCGCCGACCGGATGTGGACCGCCCTGTTCCCCGACGACGACGAGGGCGACAAGGTCGCCCTGATCTGGGCCCATGCCGACGACCTCGTCGACGGCGCGCTCGATGCGTTCCTCGAGGCCTTCGACGTGCTGGTGACCGTGGTCCGCGGCGCGCACGCCGAGGAGATCGACCTCACCGTGTGCTTCCTGGGCGACGGCCCCGGCTTCGCCCGCCTCGCCGATCTGCCCTGACCCGCTCGGTCAGTCGACGCGCAGCGAGCGCACCATGCCGTCGAGGACCGGCAGGTCGGTGTCGGCCCGCTCGGTCAGGCAGACCCCGTCGACCTTGAGCAACCGGCCGGGCGTCACCACGAGCAGGGCCAGGAGCTGCGTCATCGGCGCGGTGGGCGCCGGTGGCGTCCAGCGGTAGTGCTCGACCCAGGCGTACAGGCCGTCGACCTCGTCCTCCCGCTCGGCCACCAGCTCGAAGCCGTCGTACTCGACCGCCTGCTGCTCGCGGATCTGGGCCAGCACGACCGCCAGTCCCTGGGGCGTCGGGGGGTCGAAGCTCTCGGTGGCGACCGCGAACGTGGCCCGGAAGCCGTCGTCGAGCGGGCCGAGGTAGGCGACGTCGAAGTCGGCGCTCTCGACCTGGGTCCAGCCCGCCGGGACGGTCACGTCCACGCCGAGGCCCCGGTCAGCTGAAGTCAATCTCGAGGTTGCTGAAGTCGGGAGCCAGGTAGGAGCCGGCGGTCTCGACGGCCAGGCCGGCGAGCTGCGCGGTGTCGAGCTCGAGGTTGTAGCTGTACGACGTGCCGAGGCCGAGGGCCAGCTTGCCGGACGTGATGAAGCGGAACACGCCGCCGGTCCAGCTGATCGTGCCCTTGGCTTCGCCGCCGATGCCGTAGCTGATGCCGAGCGTGCCCTTGAAGGTGGCGAGGGCCCGGTCGTCGACCTTGATGGTGGCCGTCGCCGTGCCCTCGGCGGTGCCGCCGGCGAAACCGCCGAGCTCGGCCGACGCCGACCCGTCGCCGGTCGCCGTGTCGTAGGTGCCCTTGGCCGACGCCTTGGCGCTGGCGCCGACGGCCGCCGTGCCGGCGAGCTTGGCCGTGCCCTCGGCCCGACCGTTCTTGTGGCTGCCCGACACCTCGGTGCTGACCTTGGCCACGTCGTAGCCCGTGGACGCGTCGACCCCGGTCTCGTAGGTCGAGCCTGGGTCGGTCCCCTCGGTCTCGGTGCCTTCGCTCTCGTTCCCGGTGCGCTTGCCGGTGGCCTTGACCGTCTTGGTGTGGACGCCCTGGCCCAGCTCGGCCTTGCCCTTCAGCGAGGTGTCATCACCGAGGTTGTTGCCGGCGTCGAAGCCGACGCTGTCGGTCCGCCGGCTCTGCGTGTCGGAGTAGGACGCCGAGGCCTCGCCGTCGCCGAACTTGGCCGAGCCCTTCTGGGTTCGGGCCTGCTCGGCGCTGCCGGAGCTGGTGGTGGCGCCCGAGGCGTAGGTGGACGTCGAGGCCGTCGACGCGCCGGCCGACGTGGTGACGGCCTCGATGCTCCCCTCGCTGGGGCCGGTGCGGTCGCCCTCGACCTCACCCTTGATGGCCGTCTTCTTGGAACTGGCGCTCTTCTTGGTGACGGTCTCGACACCCTGGAGCACGACGGTGCCCTTCGATGCCCCGGTCGAGGAGGAGGTCTCGGCGGCGAACTCGCCGGCGCCGGTGATGCCGCCGGTGCCGACCGAGAGGGAGCCCTCGCCGGAGGCCTTGAACTTGGCGCCGAAGAGCTCGAGCGCGTCGGTCTTGAGGCTGCCCGAGACCACCTCGACCTCGGCCTCGACCTCGCGGCCCTCGTCCTCGGGCTTCTTCTTCGGCTTCTCGTCCTTCTTCTCGGCGACGACGTTCTCGGTCTTGCCCTTGCCGCTGAACGTGTCCTTGCTGCTGACCTCGGTGTTGGCCCACGCCTCGCCGAGGCTGGTGACCACCTCGCCCTCGGTCTCGACCTCGGCCGAGGGGTCCTCGGGGGCCTTGACCGCGCCCGGGATCTCCTCGTAGAGGTTGCGCATCCGCCAGCCGGTGACGCGGGTGCTGTCCTTGTAGAGCGCCTCGTCGCGCGTGCCCGGCAGCCACTTGTACCCGTGGGTGGACTGGTCGGCCTGGTCGACGAAGGTGCCGTCGGGCGCCGGCTTGTCCCAGAGGCAGTAGAAGCGGTGGATGACACCGTCGTCTGAGGGCCGACGCCGGATCGGGGCCACCGGTGCCGGCGCGGCCGGCGTCGCGGCCCCGTCGCCGAGCATGGCGAGCACGGCCGAGTTCCCGGCGCTGCGCTGGAGCGCGAGCAGCGACGCCGAGCGACCAACACCGGCAGCAGGCGCGGCGGTGGCTGCGTCCTTGGACGCGGGCTGCCCCCGCCGTCGCAGTCGTTCCATCAGGCGTGCACCGATCGCACCGTATCGGTGGGATGCCCGGCCGTCACTGCAGGACTCGCTTCGAGCCACCGGTACGATCAGTCGGTTCGGGGACGTAGCTCAGTTGGCTAGAGCACCTGCTTTGCAAGCAGGGGGTCGTGGGTTCGAGTCCCATCGTCTCCACCACGGACGTGCTGGTCAGGGCGCCAAGACGGCGCCGGACCGGCCGTGTCGACGGTCGCCTAGTTCGGGCGGGTGGCGGGGGGCGCGGTGGAGTCTCGCCGGATCAACCGGGGTGCGGGACCGTCGACGACGGTGACGGCTGCCGGCTCCTTGCCGGCGATCATCTCGTGCAGCAGCGTGAAGGCCGTCGCTCCGAGCTCTTCGAGAGGTGTGGCGATCGCGGTCAACGAGGGCGTCACGTGCACCGCGAGCGGAACGTCGTGCATCGCGAGCACCGACAGGTCGGCCGGAACGGACAACCCGAGGCCCCGCGCCGCGCTGCACACCCCGATCGCGAGGCTGACGTTGTCGGCGAAGACCGCCGTCACCTCACCTCGGAGCTGGCTGAGGGCATCGGCGGCCCTGGCGAATCCTGCCCCGTCGGTCCAGTCGTCGGCGTGCTGCAGGTGCACGCTCGATCCGGCCGCCCGCATCGCAGCGCCGAAGCCCCGGACGCGTCGCTGCGTCGTATCGGCGTACGTCGGCCCGGCGAGGTGCAGCACCGATCGATGACCGAGGTCGATGAGGTGTGCGGCGCCGACCGCCGCAGCCTGCTCGTCCTGGAGCACCACGCTGGCCCGAGCGCCCTGCACGCTGCGGTTGACGAGCACGACCGGCGCCGAGGCCGTCGCCAGGGCGAGCACCTCGTCGTCACTCATCACGCCGCAGTTCACCAGCAGCCCGTCGACGCGACCTTCGCCGAGCAGTTCGGTGAAGGCCCGGCTCGACTCCTGGCTGTCGGCCGACGAACCGATCAAGATCGCGTACCCGGCGTCGCCGGCTCGGACCTGGGCGCCGCGGACGAGCGGCCCGTTCACCGGGTTGACCAGGTCGGGGATGAGGTAGCCGACCGCCATGGTGCGTGAGAGCCGGAGCCGCCGAGCGTTGGCGTTCGGGCGGTAGCCCAGCTCCTCGATCGCGGCGAGGATCCGTTCGCGCGTCTCGGGGGAGACGCTCAGCCGCGGGTCGTAGTTGACCAGCCGCGAGACCGTGCTCGGGTCGACGCCCGCGAGTGCTCCGACGTCGCGCAGGGTCGGCGACTTTCGTCCCATTGACGCGTTCCTCACTTGTTGGCGTTGCTTCCTTCAAGGACTCCACGCGAGTTTACATGCTGGAAACTTGACTCCTCGCCAACCTGTGGTTGAATGCCGGACGAGAAGACAATCGTTTGTCTACTGGGCTAGGTGGAACAGAGTCAAGTGGCTGAGGCATCCTTTCGTCGGGTGACCTTGCGCGCCAATTCTGAAATGACTTGAACTTGACTCGATCCTTTGAGGCCGAGTCTCGAGGAGGAGGATGTCTGTTGGAGACGCTGAGCAACTCCACCGAAGTCCCCGAGATCGGCAACGGCGGCGCCGTCCAGCGCCACGACGAGACGAAGCGCGCCCCGCGAGTGGTGCCGTGGGAGGCGCTTGCGCTGGTCGTGGTCTGGGCGGCGGTCATCGCCATCTTCTGCGCCCTGCGGCCCGAGTCGTTCGCCACCGTCGCCAACGCCCGCACGATCCTCGGCTCGCAGGCCATCCTCGTGGTGCTGGCGCTCGGCCTCACGGTCGTGCTGATCTCGGGCGACCTCGATCTCTCGGTCGGTGCCACCCTGGGGTTGTCGGCGATCCTCACCGCCAAGCTCAACGTCGACGTCGGTCTGCCCGTCGGGCTCGCGGCCCTCGTCGGGATCGGCGCCGGGGCGCTGGTCGGGGCGGCCAACGGCTTGCTGGTGGTCAAGATGGGCATCGACGCCCTGGTTGCCACGCTCGGCGTCGCCACGCTGGTCACCGGCATCACCTATGCGTTGACCGACTACCTGATCGTGTCAGGAGTCGACCGCGGGCTGATCGACGTCATGACGGCGCGGCCGATGGGCATCCCGTTGAACTTCGTCTACGGCATGGTGCTGGTGGCGGTGGTGTCGCTCGCGCTCTCGCTGACGCGCTACGGCCGCAGCCTCTCCTACGTGGGAGGCAACCGCGAGGCCGCCCGGCTCAGTGGTCTGAACGTCACCCGTCTCCGCTTCGGTGCCTTCATCGTCTGCGGCGCGCTTGCCGCGCTCGCCGGGGTGATGCTGACCGGCTTCCTCGGATCGGCCGACCCGGGCACGGGCACCCACTTCCTGCTGCCCGCCTTCGCGGCCGCGTTCCTCGGGTCGACGTCGATCCGCCCCGGGCACTTCAACCCGTGGGGAACCGTCGTCGCCGTGTACTTCCTCGCCACGGGCATCACCGGGCTGCAGTTCCTGGGGCTGCCGCAGTGGATCCAGGAGATCTTCTACGGCGGCTCGCTCATCGTCGCCGTCGCCCTGGCGCGGTTCGCGGCGGTGCGGCGTCGATGACGTCGATCGCCGGCTCGACCCGTCCGATCGCTTTGACCACATGGAGGAGAACCCCGTCATGACCGTCGACCCATCCACCGGACAGCCCGACGCAGCGCTGTCACGCCGATCGTTGTTGCGGGGGGCGGTGACCGTCGGCGCCGGACTCGCGTTCGGACCGACCTTGCTCGCCGCCTGCGGCGGAGGTGACGGCGCAGGCGCCGGTGCCGCGGGGAGCTCCAGCACCTTGGGGGCCGCGACGGCATCGAAGAGCTCCGGCTCCGATGCCATCGCCGCCGCTCGGCAGCGCCTCGACGCGGCCCGCGCGGTTCCGACGTTCCTGCCACCGGGCCCGGCGATCGACGCGTCGAGCCTGGCTGGCAAGAAGCTCTTCTACCTGGCGATCACGTTCAACGTCGAGATCGTGCAGAACCTCTACAAGGGGGTCCGGGAAGCGGCCCAAGCCGTCGGGATGACGGCGAAGTCGTACGACTGCAAGGGCGACCCGTCCCTGTACGTCGCCGGCTTCGAGCAGGCCATCAACCAGGGCTACGACTGCGTGCTGTTGGAGTCGATCCCGAACAGCCTGGTGGCCGAGCCGATGCGCCGGGCCATCGACGCCGGCATCAAGGTCGTGATGATCAACGAGGTCATGGAGACCGGTCCCGGGGACCCGCGAGCGCACGCCCAGGTCGCGTTCGACTACGTGGGCGGCGCCCTTCTCGACGCCGACTGGGTGCTGAACGACTCGGGTGGCAAGGACATCAACCTCGTCGTCTTCCACGCCGAGAACCTCCGCCACCGAGCCATGGCGAAGGCGATCAAGGACCGGATCGAGTCGTCGTGCGTCGGGGGGTGCAAGGTGCGCCTCGAGCAGGTGAACTACGCCGACTTCGCCACGCGACTGCCGACCCTCACCCAGACCCTCGTCACCAGCGACGCCTCGATCAACTACATGATCCCGGTCATCGACGGCATGTCGCTCAACATCGTGCCGGGGATCCGGCAGGCCGGAGCGGCCGACCGGGTGAAGGTCGCCTCGTACAACGGCACCGGTTCGGTGCTCGAGATGCTCGGACGTGGCGAGGTGGTCGGTGCCGACATCGGCGGCCCGCATGCCTGGGAAGGATGGCTCGACGTCGACGCCGCGATCCGGGTGCTCCTCGATCAGCCGCCGCCTGCTGGCGAGGTGAAGCCCCCGAACCGGCTGTTCGACTCGACGAACATCGGCACGCTCGATCTCGGTGCCGCCGAGGGCACCTGGTACAACACCGACGCGGCGAAGGCCGGCTTCCGGAAGCTCTGGAATGTCGCCTGAGACGGCGATCCTCCGAGTCGAGGACGTCGCCAAGCAGTTCGGTCACACCACCGCGCTCGACGGCGTGTCGCTCGACCTCCGACCGGGCGAGATCCGTGGCCTGCTGGGCCACAACGGGTCGGGCAAGTCGACGTTGGTCAAGATCCTGTCCGGCGTCGTGACGCTCGACGCCGGCACGGTGTCGATCGACGGGCACAGCGCGGTACCGGGAGCGCCGCCCACGTGGTGGCGAGCGCACGGCATCAGCGTGGTGCACCAAGACCTCGGCCTCGTACCGACGTTGCCCGTGTGGGAGAACCTGCTCGTCGGCCGGCTACCGGTCGGGCGCGGCAGGTTCGCCACCCCGAGGCGGGCCCGCCGGCAGGCTCGCAAGGAGCTGGCGGAGCTCGGCTCGGACATCTCGCCCGACCAGCTCGTCGCCGAGCTCTCCGATGCGCAACGGGCCGAGCTGGCCATCGTCCGAGCGGTCATGAGCTACCGCTCGCTCGACCATGGCGGCGTGCTGATCCTCGACGAACCGACCGCCTACCTGCCGGCCGCCGAGGTCCGCCGCCTCTTCGTGCTGATGCGGGAGGTGGCACGCCGTGGGGGCGCCGTGTTGTTCGTGTCGCACAAGCTGGGCGAGGTGCTCGAGGTCACCGACAGCGTCAGCGTGCTCCGAGCAGGGCGACTGGTGGGCACCCGGTCGACGGCGGACCTGCAGGTCGACGACCTGGTCGAGATGATCCTGGGCCCGAGCAGCCCGCCCGCCGCCGAGCCGAAGGCGGCCGCCCCCCGTCCCGGCGAGGCCCTGACCGCCACGGCCATGGTCACGGACCTGGTCTCCGAGCGGCTGCGGTCGCTCAGCTTCACGGTGGCCCCCGGCGAGATCGTCGGCCTCACCGGGCTGGTGGGCGCCGGCCACGAGGACGTGCCGTACCTGCTCTTCGGCGCGCTGCACGGGGGGCAGGGCACGCTGTCGTTGGACGGAACCCGGCTCGACCTCGCCGCCCACGATCCCGCCGCCGCTGTCCGTCACGGCATCGCGTTGGTCCCGGGAAACCGGCTGCGCGACGGGATCATCCCGGACGCGTCGGTCGCCGCCAACCTCGGCTCGGTGCACGATCGTCGGTTCACCAGGCGGTGCATCGTCCGCCGCCGTCTCGCTCGGGAGTGGACCACCTCGGTGATCCAGCGGTACGACATCCGGCCGCCCGACCCCTCGCTGCCGATCAGCGCACTCAGTGGCGGCAACCAGCAGAAGGTCGTGCTCGCCAAGTGGTTGGAGATGCGGCCTCGGCTTCTGTGCCTCCACGAGCCGACCCAAGGCATCGACATCGGGGCGAAGCGGACGGTGATCCGCCTGCTTCGCGAATCGCTCGCAGACGGCATGGCGATCGTGGTCGCCAGCAACGAGGCGGAGGAGCTCTTGGACTACTGCAACCGGATCATCGTGGTGCGCGATGGCTGCGTCGCGTTCGACCTCGACACCGCCGAGGTCGACGGCGCCACGCTCGATCGCCTCGTCGTCGGCGGCGAGCTCGCTTCGGGGCGGCAGGCGTGACGGCCGACGCGCGCCGGCGCTACTGGATCGAGAACATGGACAAGGCGACCGCGTTCATGCGCGCCGCGACCGAAGTGCCGGTCGCCGAGAGCGGCGAGCGGCTGGTCGACCTCGCCGCGGTCGGTGGCGACCGGTTCGAGGTGGCGCCGTCAGCCACCGGCGAGTTGGGCGTCGCCCTGCTCCGCGAATCGCTGGTCGGACCGTTCGAGGCCTTCGCCGCGGCCCTCAACCGCCGGGGCCTCGTGCCGGTCGTTCAGTACGCGTATCGTTCCCCGCGGATGCAGCAGGAGCTGCTGACGAGCCAGAAGGTCGTCGACGACGTCATCGAGCGCGTGCGTTGGGAATGCGAGCCCGGTGCGGTGACTCCGGAGCTGGCCTACGACCGTCTCGTCGTCCTGTGCGCGAACTCGTTCATGACCGGCACGCACCTGGCGGGCACGGCGCTCGACGTCATGGTGCGACAGATGGACACCGGTGACGAGCTCGACTTCGGCGGGCCGTACCTCACGATGTCGGAGATCACGCCGATGGCGTCTCCCTTCGTCTCGGCGACGGTGCGCACGAACCGGGAGGCCATCGTCGAGGCCTTCTCCGACCAAGGCTTCTACCCCTACCCGTTCGAGTACTGGCACTACAGCCGAGACGACGTCTACGGCGTGCTGCTGGGACACGACAAGGGGCCAGCACGGCACGGCCCCGTCTACGTCGACCTGGCGTCGGGGATGCCGACCCCTGTCGTCGACCCTGCCCGAGAGCTCATGCCACGCGACGACCTGCTCGACGTCTTGGCCGAGCGGTTGCGCCAGCTCGAGCCGAGGTGACGAGCGGGGAACCGGACGCGCAACGATGGGTGGTGGCGCGCGCCGCGGCCATCGGCTTGTTCCTCGACGAGGAGGACCTGCCAGGGGTCGTCGGGCTGGCCGAGACGTTCGTCCCGATGATCGCCCGTTGGCGACAGGACCTCGGTCGGGACGATCCCCTGCCGTTCCCGATCAGTGGGCGACTGCGAGAGCCCTCCGCCGGATGTCCTGGCGACAGCGGGCTCCAGCGGCGGGTGCACGTGCTGGATGCACCTCGCGACCGGTTCCAGTCGCTCGTGGCCAGGTGCGGCACCGACCCCGCCCCGGCGGACGCACCGCTGGCTGGTCTCGACTTCACCGTCAAGGCCAACATCGATGTCGCCGGGCTGGCGACGACGAGTGGGGGCAGCACCGAGGTGACACGACCGCCCGCGACGCGGTCGGCACCGATCGTCGACGCGCTGCTCGGCGCCGGGGCCAGCTGCGTCGGCATCGCCAACCTCGGCGAGCTCGCCCTCGACGCCACGTCCGACAACCCCTGGCACGGCCGGGTCGCCAACCCGGTCGACGTCGAGCGGACACCGGGCGGGTCCAGCGGGGGGTCGGCTGCCAGCATCGCCGCCGGGCTCGCGCCGCTCAGCCTCGGATCCGACAGCGCCGGCTCGGTGCGCATCCCGGCAGCGTTCTGCGAAGTCGTCGGCTACCGGCCGTCACCGGGACGGATCCCCTTGAAGGGACTGCGCGGCGCGGCCTGGAGCCTCGACACGATCGGCTTCATGGCCGACTCGATGGCGACGATCGATCGCGCGGCCCGCGCGATCGACGTCGTCCGAGCGGTGCCCGGCCCCGGTCGTCCGAGGGTGGGCGTGCTCGAGGCCAACGACCTGGGTGCCGTGGACCCAGGGGTGGCCGCCAGCTTCGCCGATGCGGTCGATCAACTCGGCGGCGTCGCCGACTGCGTTCGTCTCCGGCTTCCTGGACTCCTCGACGTGCCGGCGGTCGCCGCTGTCATCGCCTACGCGGAAGCGGCTGCCCAACTCGGTGAGGTAGCGCGCCGGGCTCCGAAGGCCCTCGGCCGTCCGGCGCGCGAGATCGTCCAGTTCGGCATGCTGCTGAGCGCCGACGACTACCTGGTGACCCAGCGAGTCCGCAGCAGCTTGCTGAACCGTTGGCTGGAGCTGGTCGAGGGCGTCGACCTCGTGGCCACGCCCACGGTGCCGATGGTGCCGTTCCACTTCGGGACCTCGCCATCGATCCCAGGCGACGACGCGGGGCTGGCGATCTTCGCCTTCATCCGCTTCACGGCGCTCGCGAACGTGTTCGCTCTGCCCGCGGTGTCGGTGCCGAGCGCCCGTTCCGGTGGGCTCCCGGTCGGTCTGCAGCTGACGGGCACCAACGATGGCGACGATCACCTCATCGCCTGGGCGCGGCTGATCGAGGGCGCGATCGGCACGTCGGCGGGACCCGGCTGCTGAGCCGACACGGAGCGGGCGCATGCTGACCCACCCCGTTCTGGTCGACCGTCCGAGCCGAGCGGTGCACGAGGCGGGGCACCAGTTGCTCGGCGAACGGGCGAGCTGAGCTACGCCGGCGCAGGCATGCCGGGGCCGGCTTCGAGGTCGATGTCCGCCGCGGTCAGCGGCTCGCCGCACTGGTCGCAGGACAGCCGGGCGTGCATGACCTTCCCGCAGGCGCGGTGGCGGTGCAGGACGGGTGGCCCCTCCGGCCCGGCCGCCCACTGGTCGCCCCACGCGGTCATGAGGACGAGGACGTCGCAGAAGGCGAGCCCCTTGTCGGTGAGCACGTACTCGAAGCGCGGCGGGTGCTCCGAGTAGGGCCGCCGCTCGAGCATCCCGTGCTCGAGGAGCCAGGCCAGGCGCTGGGTGAGCACCTTGCGGGAGATGCCGAGGTCGCGCTGGAGGTCGTCGAAGCGCGAGATCCCGACCCAGACGTCGCGCAGGATCAGTGGGGTCCACGGCTCGCCGGCGATCTCCAGGGTCCGCGCGATGGAGCAGGGCATCGCGCCGAAGTCCGTTCGCTGCATGGGGAAGATTCTAGTTCCCTCAAGAGACGGACTGTGCTAGTTTCCTCAGGGAACCCACCCGGATGGAGGAAGCGACCATGACCGAACCGCAGGCTCCGGTGCCCAGCAGCGCCGTCAACATCGTCAGCAACTGGCGCGAGCACCAGCTCCACGTGCCCGACCGGGGCGACGTGCTGCCGTGGGAGCTCGGCCTCGAGCGGCTCGATGCCGGCCGGCTCTACTGGCACGTGAGCCAGGCGACCGATGGCGGCGCCCACGTCCGCCCGGTCTTCGGCGTCGTCTGCGACGGCGTGCTGTGCTCGACGTCATCGGCCGGCGCCCGCAAGACCGAGCGCCTGGCCCGAGACGCCCGCGTCACGCTGGCCACCTCGACCGACGACATGGACCTCGTCTACGAGGGCGTGGCCACCCTGGTGGACGACGTCGGACAGGCACAGCGGGTCGCGGAGGCGTACCGCGGCAAGTACGGCTGGCCCGTCGAGGTCACGGGCGACGCCGCCTTTGACGCCCCGTTCGCGGCGCCGTCGGCCGGCCCGCCGCCCTACCTCGTCTACGCCTTCGAGCCGATCACCGTGCGCGGGTTCGGCACCGACGAGCACCTGGCCCCCCGCTCGACGCGCTGGGACTTCGTCCGATGAGCGCCACGCTGACCCGGACGTTGCCCGACGACGTGCGCACCCTGCTCGCCGGCCCGAACATCGCCCACGTCGCCACCCTGCTCCCCGACGGCTCGCCGCACAGCGTGCCGGTGTGGGTGGACGTCGAGGGCGACGAGATCCTGATCATGACCGGTCCGGGCTCGCAGAAGGCCCGCAACCTCGAGCGTGATGGCCGGGTCGCGCTCTCGATCGTCGACCGCGACCAGCCGTTCACGATGGCGTCCGTGCGCGGGCGCGTCACCCGCCGCGTCGAGGGCGACGCGGGATGGGTGATCGTCGACCGGATCGCCCAGAAGTACATCGGCTCGCCGTACGGGCGAGATGTGGAGCGGATCGTCTACGTCATCGAGCGGGGGAGCTGACATGGAGCACGCCGAGATCATCGAACTGCTGACGGAGGACCCCGTCGCCCAGCAGCTCCTCCGCTCACCGATCCCCGCCCGGCTCGCCTACCTGGCCACCGACGGGACCCCCCGGGCCGTGCCGATCATCTACCACTTCGACGGGCGGAGCTTCGTGCTCGCCACCCCCGACGTCGCGCTGAAGGTGAAGTCCCTCCAGGCCAACCCGAACGTGGCGCTCACGATCGACACCGAGGGCCATCCGCCGATCGCCCTCCTGGTGCGAGGGACGGCGTCGATCACCTTCGTCGACGGCGTCGTGCCGGAGTTCCTGGAAGCCAACCGGCGCCGGATCCCCGCGGAGGAGTTCGAGGCCTTCGCCGAAGGAGTCGCGATCGTGTTCCCCCGGATGGCGCGGATCGAGATCACCCCGACGTGGGCCAAGGTGCTCGACGACAGCCGGCCGCCCGAGAGCCACCGGCCTCGCTCGTAGCCAGTCTTGCCTGATCGGCACGGCGGTGTGCCAGGCACGCCCGCGGTCCGTACCGTCGTCGACATGGGTGCGCACGACCACGACCACGGCCACACGCACGACCACGTCCACCTGGGCGAGGCCGACTGGGCCGCGATGGCCGACCAGGCCGCGCTCGAGGGCGAGTTGCTCCTCGGCTTCGTGACCGGCGCGGCAGCGTGGGCCGCCGAGCTCCGGGGTCCGGCGGCGCCGCCGGTGGCGCGCATCCTCGACCTGGGGAGCGGGCCCGGCGTGGGCACGTGCGAGCTGGCCCGGCTCTTCCCCGAGGCCGAGGTCATCGCCGTCGACGGCTCGCCGGCGATGCTCGAGCGGGCGGCCGAGCGGGCCCGGGTGCATGGCGTCGACGACCGGGTGCGCACCCACCTCGCCGAGCTGCCCGGTGGCGTCGTCGGGTTGCCGCCGGCCGACCTGCTGTGGGCATCGATGTCGCTGCACCACGTCGGCGACGAGGTCGGCGTGCTGCGGGCCCTGCGCCCGGTGCTCTCCGCCGGCGGCCTGCTGGCCATCGCCGAGCTGGCCGACCCCATGCGGTTCCTGCCCGACGACCTCGGCCTCGGTCGGCCCGGCCTCGGTGGTCGGCTCGAGGGCGCCGGCGCCTCCTGGTTCGCGGCCATGCGCCACGGCCTGCCCGATGCCGTCGCATCGAGCGACCTCTCGTCGATGCTCGTCGAGGCCGGCTACGACGTGCTCGGGGCCGAGGTGAGGACCGAGCACGTGGAGGCCCCGCTGCCGGACGGCGCCCGCCAGGTCGTGCTGGGAAAGCTCCGGCGTCAGCGCGACCAGGTCGACGGACTCGACGAGGACGACCTCCGCACGCTCGACGTGCTGCTCGACCCGAACGACCCTCGCGGCCTCCTGCACCGGGACGACCTGTTCGTGACCGCGTCGCGCCAGCTGGCCGTCGCCCGACCGATCTAGGGCTCCATCACGGCCCAGCCCCGCCGCTGGAGCTCGGCGGCCAGCTGGGCCGACGGGTACTTCTGGAGCGCCTGCTCCAGGGCGGTGAGGCGAGGGGCGGCCGGGGCCGGCTCGGCGGTCGGGTCGTCGGCTTCGGCCTCGAGCTGGGCGATGAAGGCGTCGGCCTCGTCGCGGGTGAACTTGCCGCCCGCCTGCCGCTGGGTGAAGCCCAGCGGGCCGCGAGCGTCGCGGAAGTCGGTGTGGCCGGCGTCGTTGAGGAGCGCGAGCAGGTCGCGCACCTGCTTCTGCGACGCGGGAGGACCGGACTGCTGACCGAACGCCATGGAGGCAGTCTGACCGAGGGGTGTGACGGTCAGGCGCCGAAGCCGGTCTTGGTGCCCTTCTTGGCCTTCTTCACCTCGCGCTTCTCCTTGAGCGACTTCCCGGCCTTCTTGCCGGCCGGCTTCTGCGGGGACTTCTCCGGCATCGGGTGCCTTTCGTCGGGGGATGGATCAGGGCTGGCAGCGCCAGCACGTGGCGGCGTCGACCAGCGGGGTGAGGTGGACGGCGGCGGCCAGGGGCCACACGACCCGGCGCTCGGGCGTGCCGGCGGCGCCGACGTGGATGCCGACCTCGTTGCGGCCCCGCTTCATCAGCACCATCGAGACGGTGCCGGCCTCGGGCGGGCCGTTGGGGTTGCCGGGGGCGTGGACGAGCACCGGCTCGTCGACGCGGAGCGCGTCCCACTCGAACCCCATCATCGGGGGCTCCACAGGGACCACAGGGGAACGGACATGGCGCTGCCTCTCTCGGAGGAGGCGTCGGGCCTGTCGTAGACGAGGCGTCCCTTCCAGCTCCGGGCCACCCTACCGGGGCGGGGTCGGGCCAACCGGTCGGCCGCCTGGACCGGCTCCCGCCCGGGCCGCCGTCCTCGAGCACGTCGTACGATGAGGGGTCCGTTCACGGAGGGGGGACCTCGATGCGGTGGGACGAGCTCGATCGGTACCTGATCGTGACATCGGACGCCCACGGGGGCGCGGCGATGGCCGACTACCGGCCGTACCTGCCGGCCCGATGGCACGACGAGTTCGACCACTGGTTGGCCGGGGTGACGATGCCGTGGGTCGACGTCACCGACACGAGCAACTGGGACAGCGACCTGCGCCTGGCCCAGATGGACGCCGACGGCGTGAGCGGCGAGATCGTGTTCCCCAACACGCTGCCGCCGTTCTTCGACATCCTCGCCCACCTCACCGGCGTGCCCCGGGACCGGGACACCTTCGAGCGCAAGTGGGCCGGCCTCCAGGCCCACAACCGCTGGCTGGTCGACTTCTGTGGGTTGGCGCCCGTGCGTCGTCGCGGCATCGCCCAGCTGCTCCCCAACGACGTCCAGGCCGCGGTCGCCGAGGTCGAGTGGCTGGCCTCCACGGGCGTCGTCGCCGGCGTGATGCTCCCGGCCGTGCCGCCCAACCACGTCATCCAGCCGTACTTCGATCCCCGCTACGACCCGCTGTGGGCCGCCTGCGTCGCCGCCGGCCTCCCGGTGCACCAGCACCAGGGCACGGGGTCGCCCGACGTCGCTCCCGACGACCCGCTGGCATGGTCGATCTTCTTCACCGAGCTCGACCTCTGGACGCGGCGCACCATGCACCACCTGATCGTGGGTGGCGTCTTCGAGCGCCATCCCGGCCTGCAGGTCGTGTGGACGGAGATGTGGGGCCTGCGCTGGGTCGTCGACCAGCTGGCCCACATCACGCTTCGGCTCCGCAACGTGCAGTCGAGGCCGGCCACCGGTCCGGGCGAGCCGAACTACAGCGGCACGTTCGGCTCGGCCGTGGTCGACGGGCTGTCGCTGTCGCCGCTGGAGTACTTCCAGCGCAACTGCTGGATCGGGGCCAGCATGCTGCCTCGCCACGAGGTGAGGTACGCCCGTGCGCTCGGCATCGACCGGATCATGTGGGGCACCGATGCCCCGCACCCCGAGGGCTCGGCGCCCCACACCCTCGATGCGCTGCGGCTCACGCTCCACGACGTGCCCGTCGACGACCTCCGGGCGATGCTCGGCGGCAACGCGGGGCGGCTCTACGGGTTCGACCTCGACGCCCTCGCGCCCGTGGCCGCCGCCATCGGCCCCAAGGTCGACGACGTGGCCGTCCCGCTCGACGAGCACCCCCGCCACACGGGCGTCCCCTTCGCCACCCAGGACCCCATCGAGGCCCTGCTCGGCTGACGAGGTCGAAGGGCCGACGTCGGCTCCGACTGGGGGTGACAGGATCACCTGACCCAGGAGGAAGACCATGCCGAAGCTCGTTGCCCGCAACATCGCCGTGTCGCTCGACGGCTTCATGGCCGGACCCGACCAGTCGCTGGAGCACCCGCTCGGCGTGGGCGGCCAGCGCGTCCACGAGTGGATGTTCGTGACGGAGGCCGGGCGGAAGATGATGGGCGAGACCGGTGGCGAGACCGGCGTCAACAACGACTACATCGAGCGCGGCTTCGAGAACATCGGCGCCAACATCATGGGCCGCAACATGTTCGGCCCGGTCCGGGGCGAGTGGCCCGACCACGAGTGGAAGGGCTGGTGGGGTCCGAACCCGCCGTACCACAGCCCCGTGTTCGTGTTCACCCACCACGCCCGGCCGTCGATCGAGATGGAGGGCGGCACCGTCTTCCACTTCACCGACGAGCCGATCGACGTCGTGCTCGAGCGGGCCTTCGAGGCGGCCGGTGGCCAGGACGTCCGGTTGAACGGCGGCGCGTCCACCATCCGGCAGTACCTGGCGGCAGGTCTGCTCGACGTCCTCGACATCGCCGTCGCCCCCGTGCTCCTCGGCGCCGGCGAGCGCATCTTCGACGGCCTCGGCACCCTCGACGGCTACGAGTGCACGAAGGTCGTCACGTCAGAGGACGTCAGCCACGTCGAGCTCGTCCGCAAGGGCCAGGAAGTCTGAGGCGACGACGTCGAACTCGTCGGTCGCCTCCGGCGGGGCGGCGTCGGGGCCCCACTCCAGCGGTCGGGGGACGTAGGCGGTGCGCATCCCGCACGCCGCCGCGCCCCGCAGGTCGGCCGGGTGGGCGGCCACGAGCATCACGTGCGACGGTGCCAGCTCGAGCAGCTCGCACGCTCCGAGGTAGCAGGCCGGATCCGGCTTGAACGACCGGAACAGGTCGGTCGAGATCACGCAGTCCCACGGCAGCCCGCCGTGCTTGGCGATGGCGGTCAGCTGGGCGAAGCCGCCGTTGGAGAGCGTCGAGATCGTGCGCCGCTCCTTCAGCCGGGCCAGACCGGCCGCGACGTCGGGCCACGGGTCGAGGCGTCGCCACACCCGGCTCAGCTCGTCGAGGTCGCCGCGCACGCCGAACCGGGGCGCCAGGTCGTCGAGGCAGGTCCGGGTGAGCGCCTCCATCGGCTCCCACGGCCGCCTCCCGGTGACGACCTCGACCAGCGGGTGGAGGTAGCCCTCCCGCCGCCACGCGTCGCCGAAGGCGCCGGCATCACCGTCGATGCCGGCCGCCTCGGCCGCACGGATCACCGAGCTGCGCCAGTCGACGACCGTGCCGAACACGTCGAAGACCAGCGCCTCGACGGTCATCGGTGCTGGGGGTGACCTGGGTGACTACTCGAGCGATGTCGAGCCAACCGGGCACCGATGACCATCGGCTCGGCGCAGGGCGCCTCGCCAAGACCTGTCCTGATGGCTCGCTCGCTGCGCTCGCTCACGAGGGGATGACGCCCCCGGGGATCTCGCCGCCGGCCGCCACCCAGGCCATGACGACCTGCTCGGCCTCCTTCGGGTTGTACACGTCCTCCTCGTAGGCCCACTTCCCGTTGCCGGCGTAGTAGAGGATCGTGTTCACGTCGAAGGCGTAGCCGTCGGGGCCGCCCTTCGGGTCGGGCAGCACGTTCGGGATGAGCGTGCAGACCCGGTTGCCCTCGATCGACTTCCAGGCGATCGGGAACTCCATGCTCGGGAACGGCTGCATCACGCCGTTGATCCAGTTGCGGATCTCGGTCTGGTTCTCGAACCGGCCGTAGTGGTGCTCGACGTACTTGGCGTCGTCGGTGAACTGGTCGGCCCACTGGTTCCAGTCGCCGGTGGCCACGGCGGTGTTGCCCCGCTGGCGGTAGACCTCGAGCTCGCGCTCGACCTCCTCGCGCGGGTGGGCCGGCGTCGGCACGGGCGGCTGGAAGCCGGGCACGCCCTGGAGCGACTTGTCCTGGGGGGTGTTGCGGCGCCCGCCGGCCTGGATCCACTCGGTGAAGACCCGCGTGGCGTCGGCCGGGTTGTAGTAGTCGTGCTGCTCGCTGAACTGCCCGTCACCGCCGTAGGTGAGGATCGTGGTGTTCGGGAACTGGAAGCTGCGGCCCTCGCCGGTCGGGTCGGGCAGGTTGTTCCAGACGTAGAAGCAGACCCGGTCGCCCTCGATCTGGTGCCAGTCGATCCAGGTCGTCATGGCCGGGTACTCGGCCATGCAGCTCACGATCCAGTCGGTGATCGCCTTGCGGCCCTCGAACCGTCCGAGGTGGTGCTCGACGTAGAGCGCGTCCTCGGTGAACAGCTCGGCCCAGTGGGCCCAGTCGGTCTGCCCGTCCGGCTGGGCGCGCGTCCGGTAGTCCTCGAACGCCGCCTCGATCTCGGCCCGCTCGTACTTGCCCATGTGCAGTCCCCCCTCGTCTTGCGCCGATGTTGGCACGTCGAGGATCCGCCCTGCCGGGGTGACGAGTCCGTACCGTCGAGGAGCGTGACGGAGGCATGAGGGACGTGCGCGTGTTGCTCGCCGACGACAACGCCGACCTGCGCGAGATGCTGCGCCTCAGCCTGGAGCTGGCCGGCGGCTTCGAGGTGGTCGCCGAGGCCGGCGACGCGTGGGCGGCCGTCGCCCTCGCCGCCTCGGTGCGGCCCGACGTCGTGCTCGTCGACCTGCTGATGCCCGGACGCGACCAGGTCGACGTGATCGGCGAGGTCCGTCGGGCCAACCCCGAGATCGGCGTCGTCGTCCTGACCGGCTGGGTGGTCGAGGGCGAGCGCGACCGGGCGCTGGCCGATGGTGCGTCCGAGTACCTCATCAAGGCGCCGGACCTGATGGCGACGCTCGTCCCCGCCCTCCGGGGCGCGGTGCCTCCGCGGGTGGTGGCCGATGCCGAGCGGTAGCGGCTTCGTCCACGGCATGGGCTCGCTCGGCGGCGAGCCGGTGACGTTCGCCCCTTGGGACGCGTTGCCCGACGCCGTCGTGGTGACCAGGCCCAACGGCACGGTCACCTTCGCCAACCAGGCGGCGGACGCCCTGTTCGGATGGACGTCGGTCGAGCTGGTGGGCCAGCCGGTCGATGTGCTCGTCACCGAGTCGCACCGGCCGCTGGTGGCGACCGGTGCCGGCTGGCGCGAGGTCACCGCCCGCCACCGGGGCGGCGACGAGGTGCCCGTCGAGCTGTGGGTCGCCGAACAGGCCGGGAACGTCGTGGTCGTGCTGCGCGATCGTCGCGGCGCCCTGGCCGCGGCCGACGAGGCAGCGCGCACCGCGAGCCACCGCCAGCAGGCCGATCGGCTCGACGGCCTGGCCGAGCTGGCCGGCTCGTTGGCGCATGAGTTCAACAACCTCCTGGCCGTGGTGCTCAGCTCGGTCGGCTTCGTCACCGAGGCCGTCGGCGACCAGCCCGCGGTGGCCCCCGACCTCGAGCGCATCCGCGACGCGGCCGAGCGAGGCGCCCGGCTCACCCGGCACCTGCTGGGCGCGACGGGCGGGGAGCCGGCCCGGGGGAGCGTCGACGTCGGCGCCCTCGTCGACGACGTCGGCCGGATCGTCGAATGGGGCACGCGGGGCGACGTGCGGGTGCGGGCCACGCCCGGCCTGCCGCCCGTGGTGGGCGACCGGCGCGAGCTGGAGGAGCTCCTGCTCAGCCTGGTGCTCGACCCCGACGCGTCGACCGACGTCGGGCGGGCGGTCACCCTGGCCACCTCGAGGGTCGACCTCGGCGTCGTCGAGGCGGCTGCCCTCGACGTGCCGGCCGGGCCGTACGTCGAGCTGGCCGTCGGTTGTCGGGCCACCGTGTTCGCCACCACTGCGGCCTACCGCCTGGCTCGGCGCAACGGCGGGGCGCTCGTGCTCGGGTCCGAGGTCATCCGCCTCCTGCTCCCGATGGCCGGCGCCGAGGTGCCGGTCGCCCACGAGGCCCCCGAGCGGCGGACCGTCGTGCTGGTGGTCGACGACACCGAGGCGCTGCGCGAGCTCACGGCCCGGGCCCTGCAGAAGCACGGCTATGCGGTGCTGGAAGCCGGATCGGGTGCCGAGGCGCTCCGATTGGTCGACACCAACGAGGTCGACCTCGTGCTCACCGACGTGGTGATGCCGCGCATGTCGGGCCTCGAGCTGCACGACACGATCGGGGCGATGCCGACCCCGCCGCCCGTCGTGTTCATGTCGGGCTACAGCGATGCCGTGCTGCCCGAGGGCCCCGACGTGGCGCCCGTCCTGCGCAAGCCGTTCTCCGAGCAGGACCTCCTCGAGCACGTCCGGGCCGGCGTGTCCCTCGAGCGGAAGGCCGGATCGTGATCGACCTCACCGGCGACGGCAACGAGGCCGGGGCGGCCCTCGTGCGCCGCGTCTCCCACGCCATCATGAACGACCTCGCCGTGGTGCGGCTGCTGCTCGACTCGGCCAACGGCCCGGCGCAGGCGCCCGACGCGTCGGCCGCCCTCGACAAGGCCTCGGGCCTGGTCGGCGACGTGGCCGACCTGCTCGGGCAGCTCAGCGCCTTCGCCCGGCCGGGCAGGGGTGAGGTCGCCGCCGACCTGCGCGACGTGGTGGGTCGCATCGAGCACCTCCTCGAGGTGGTGAGCGGACCGGCGGCCAGCGTGCGGGTGGTGCTGCCCGACGAACCGGTCATCGCCACGGTCGACCCCCGCCGGGCCCAGCAGGAGCTGCTGGCCGACGTGGCGGCGATCGGCGCCGCCGCCGAGCCGGGCACGACGATCACGGTCGGCATCGAGGACGGTGCGCTCGCGGTGGCGGCCGAGGACGTGGCGATCCGCACGTGACGCAGGGTGCAGAGCCCTCGGGCCTCCTGTTGGCAGGATGGGCCGGGTGAGCTCGGTGTTCGTGCTCTGCCGAGGGGCGGCCCAGAACCGCACGCCGGTGGGTGTCTTCGCGTCCCTGGAGGCGGCGAAGGCCGGCGCGGCGTGGCTCCCGGCCGGTGCCGGGTGGAAGTTCGAGCCGGTCCTGTACGACGACTGGAAGCAGTGCTGGCGCAACGCCGACGTGTGGCTGCCGCTCAACGACTGGGCCGACATCTTCGAGGTCGCCTTCACGGCGACGCCCGCCGGCGACGGGAGCCTGGGGGCCGTGGCCCTGGGCTACACCGAGGCGGTGCTGGCCGAGGAGGTCGGCGTCGACGACACGGTGTTCGTGAGCTGGGACGGGGTCGACCACCGGGGCCGGGTCCACCACGTCGGCTTCCGGATGGGGTCGACCAACATCACCATGGCGAGCACGTCCTGGACGGTCGAGGTGCCCCACGACTACCCGGTGCACCGCCGACCCCGCACCTGACCGGACGCGGTACGGTGCGCGGCATGGCGTCCAGGCAGCGTTCCACGTGGCCGATCGTCCTGCTCCTGGGGCTCTGTGCGTCGCTGCTCGTCGGTTCGGCGGTCGCCTTCGCCACCCCGTCCGAGGACGGGGGCTCGTGGTGGCACGACGACGGCGCCCAGCGGATCACCGGCACCGTGCTCGAGGTCGACCGCACCGAGGGCTCGGTCGTGCTCGACGAGCTGATCACCTACGAGCCGCAGCAGGACGAGATCGGCACGCTGACGGTGGCGGTCGCCGACCTCGGCGAGGTGCGGCCGGGTGACACCGTCGACGTCGACGTGGAGCGCCACGACGGCCGGTGGTCGGCCGCCGAGCTGATCCTGCTCGACACGGACTAGCGCTCGACGAGGTCGTCGTAGTCGGGGTGCTTGGCGATCCACCCGGCGATGAACGGGCAGCTCGGGCGCA
Organism: Actinomycetes bacterium; assembly: GCA_025464025.1. The sequence goes on from JAODBP010000260.1 coordinate 42,206, forward strand.
CGTGGAGGCCCCGCCGGCGGAGGTCGTCGAGCACGCCGGAGGCGAGCGCGCTGCCCAGGCCCTCGCCCTCGTGGCCGTCCTCGATCTCGGTGTGCACGAGGTCGACCAGGTCGCCGTGGCGCTGGTAGCTGACGAAGCCGACCACCTCGTCGCCGACCCGGAGCTCGTAGCGCGACCGGGCCGGCTCGTCGACGACGGATCGCTCGCTCATCCCGGCGTGTTCACCTTGTCGGGGGCGACCACCAGGATGACGCGGCCCTGGGGCCCGATCGGGTTTCCGTAGGGCTGGCCCATGTACTTCTGCGAGAGCTCGTCGATGTGCTCACGGGCGCGGGGCTCGCCGATCGTGTCGACGACCCGGCCGCGGACCTCGGCCCAGTCCCACGGGTTGTCGCCGTGGAGGAGCACGGTGATGCGCGGATCGCGGGCGACGTTCTTCGCCCGCTGGCGCTGGGGCTCGGTGTTGATCAGCAGGTGCTCGCCGTCGGTGTCGACCCAGGTGAGCAGGGCCTGGGGCTGGCCGTCGGGCATGAGCGTCACGACGGTGGCGAGGTTGGCGCCCTGGGCGATGCGGACGGCGTCGGGGTGGAGGGGCATGGACGGATCCTTCCGGTCAGAAGACCCAGCGGGTGGGGGTGCGGGTGAAGTCTGCCTCGACCAACCCGAAGGCCCACCGGGGCTCGAGGCGGAAGCAGGCGTTGGCCAGGAAGAAGTCGAGGCCGTACGTCGTGCCGTACTTGGCCTCGTACGGGGTGGCGAAGTCGACGATGCGGTCGTGGTCGTCGACGCGCTCGACCGTGCCCTCGACGACGACGGGCTCGCGGGGGTCCTCGGTGGCGAGGGTGGCCAGCGGCGCGGCCTCGAGGTTCCGGGCCTTGCGCGAGCCGCCGCCGGCGCTGAACCAGAGGGCGTCGTCGTGCCAGACCGCCCAGACCGGGAGGAGGTGGGGCGGTCGGCCGTCGCGGATCGTGGCCAGCCAGTAGTCGTGCGAGGTCGTGAGCCGCTCGAGCGCCCACGTCCACGGCAGCAGGTCGCCCGCCTCGTCGATGCCGTAGCCCGGCATGTGGGGGCGCTCGGCGCGGGGTTCGGACATGGCTCCGAGCCTCCTCCCTGTGGGTGAACCTGTCGACAACTCCGGCTGTCCTGGGGACCACGGCAGAAGTTCTGCGGACAACCCTGTGACTTGCAAAATACCCATTGACCTGGGGTTTCGTGAGTGCGCATGCTCTCCCCAGCCCGGCACGCAAGCGCCGGAAGCGCACCGGAAACGACACCCACGACCGCTCCGGCGGGAGCGGGTGGAGCGGCCGGAGAGCGGACCAGCGGGAGCTGTCAGGTCAGGAACTGCGAGAGCCAGGACGAGCGCTTCTCTCTAGGGGGAGGCGAGCGACCAAGGTGCGCAGGGCCGCATGAGCGGCCCCGAGGAGCTCGTTCGCTGGTTTCGGCCGGCGGGTGGCTACTCGGGGTCGCTTCGCGTCTTCGCCTCGGTGGTGGGCGCGCGCGTTGGGGCGCCTGCGGCGCGTGCCGAGATGGCTCCGCGTGCGGCGGCCGAGGCCGCGAGATCGAGCCTTCGGCCGCCTGACCCGGTCCCGCCCCGGCGGACGCCGCAGACCGCCCCGCGGGATCTCACGTCGATCCGCGTCGCCGTCCGCTTCGGGGCGGGACCAGGCCAGTCGTCCTCTCGGCGCTGTTCTTCTTCTATGCCCTTCGTGCGCGGCCGCCGGTGACGAGCCCGGCGATGAAGAGGACGAGGGCGACGATCAGCAGCCACTTGAGCGCCGAGACCAGGAGCCCGATGGCGCCGAACGCGATGGCCAGGACGATGAGGAGGAGGACGAGGACCATGGGGCCTCCCTACCCCTCGCACCTGTGGGTGATGTTGGGGAAACGCGGGGGAGAACGGGGCGAACTTGGGGACGACCGGAGAAAGTCTGCGGACAACCCTGTGACTTGCAAAATACCCATTGACCTGGGGTTTCGCGTCGGCGCATGCTCTCCTCAGCCCAAGGGAAACGGGGCGCCGCCGGGAAACCGGAAGCGCAGACCGGGCCAGTGGGTCAGGACCGGGAGCGACGGTCGGGTGCCCGCAAGGGTGGCCGGAAGGGACTGCCGGAACCGGAGATGCAGACCCCGAGGAGCAGGGTGGTTTCGGCCGCCCGGTTACTCGGGGTCGCTCTCGTTTTCGGCGGGGTGGGCGAGGCCCGGCGAGGCCCGGCGAGGCCCGGAAGAACCGCTACAGCCCGCCCTCGGAACGACCGATCCCTGCGAGGTGGATCACCGTTCGGCCCGTCTCATCGGGCTCCGTGGCGCGCTGCCGACGTTGGAGGACGTCGAGCAGCGACGGTTCCGCCTGGCCGTGCTGCTGCTCGCCATGGTCGCCGCCTTCGGTGTCGCCATGGTCGCGGTCGCCGTGCTGGGCAGCCTGCCCCTGATCGCCGCCGTGGTCGTCACGGTCGTGGTGGTCGGCGTGTGCACCTACGTGCTCGACCAGGAGCTGCGCCTGCGCCGGGCCATGCGCCACCTGGTGAGCGAGCGGGTGCTCCTCACCGCCCTCGAGAGCCGGCTCGAGGAGCTGAGCTCGCTGCTCGACGCCGGCCGGGCCATGAACGCCGTGCTCGAGCTCTCCGAGGTGCTGCGCCGGATCCTCGACAACGCCCTCGACCTGCTCGAGGCCGGCGACGGGTCGGTCCTGCTGGCCGAGGAGCCCGGCGTGCTGCGGGCCGTCTGCGTGCGGGGCAACGACGCGGCGCGCGACTCGGTGGTGAAGGTCGGCGAGGGGATCGCCGGGCGGGTGGCCGCCTCCCGTGAGCCGCTGCTCATCGAGGGCGGTCGTCGGGACAGTGCCATGTCGGTGCCGCTGGTGCACCGGGGCACGCTCCTCGGGGTGCTGAACGTGAACGCTCGGCCCGGGCAGACGTTCGACGAGTACGACCTGCGGGCCCTGAGCGTGTTCGGCGAGCACGCCGCCAGCAGCATCGCCAACGCCCGGCTCTACGAGGCCGAGCGGGCCAACGCCATCGCCCTGGCCCATCGGGCCTACCACGACCCGCTCACCGACCTCGGCAACCGCGAGCTGTTCGCCGCGGCCGTGGGCAGCGCCCTGGCCGTCGACCGGCTCCGGCCCATCGGCGTGGTCCTCTTCGACCTCGACGACTTCAAGAAGGTCAACGACACGCTCGGCCACGCCGCCGGCGACCGGTTGCTGTGCCTGGTGGCCGACCGCCTCACCGCCCACCTCGACGTCGGCGACATCGCCGCCCGCCTCGGGGGCGACGAGTTCGCCGTGCTGCTCGAGGAGGTGGGCTCGGCCGACCAGGCCCACCGGATCGCCGAGCGGTTGCTGGCCGCCCTCACCGGCCCCCTCGAGCTCGACGGCCGGTCGGTGACGGTGCGGGCCAGCATGGGCGTCGCCGTGGGCCGCCCGGGCGAGGTCACCACCGGGGAGCTGCTCCGCAACGCCGATGTGGCCATGTACGTGGCCAAGGGCCAGGGCAAGGGCTGCGCCCGCCTGTTCGAGCCGTCGATGCACACCGCGCTCCTCGAGCGGCTCGAGCTGGAGGCCCAGCTCGAGGTCGCCGTCGAGCGGGCCCAGCTCGACCTGAAGTACCAGCCGATCGTGTCCCTGCGCACCGGTCGGGTCAGCGGGTTCGAGGCGCTGGTGCGCTGGAACCACCCCGAGCGGGGCGAGCTGCCGCCCGACGCCTTCATCCCGATCGCCGAGGAGACCGGCCTGGTCGTCGGCATCGACCGGTGGGTGCTGCTCAAGGCGTGCTGCCAGGGTCGGGCGTGGCAGCGGGCCTACCCGGCCGAGGAGCCGCTGATCGTCGGCGTGAACCTCTCGACCCGCCAGCTCGAGGAGGTCAACGTCGTCGAGCTCGTCGAGCTCGCCCTCGAGGTCTCCGGCCTACCGCCCGAGCACCTCGTGATCGAGATCACCGAGAGCTTCCTCATCCGCAACGAGAAGCTCGGCGTCGAGACGCTGCACGCCCTGCGGGCCCTCGGCGTGCGCCTGGCCATCGACGACTTCGGCACCGGCTACTCGTCGCTCTCGTACCTGCGCCACCTCCCGATCGACGTGCTCAAGATCGACCGGTCGTTCATCGAGGGCCTGGGCCGCAGCGACGAGGACACCGCGCTGGTGCAGGCGATCCTGCGCCTGGCCCGCAGCCTCGACCTGGAGACGATCGCCGAGGGCGTCGAGCGTCCCGACCAGCGGGCTGCCCTCGCCGACCTGGGGTGCAACCTGGCCCAGGGCTGGCACTTCTCGCGGCCGCTGAAGTCGGCGGAGATGGAAGACATCCTCCGCACGAGGACGTCGGCCCTGCCGCTGTCGGTCTAGTGGCCCGGGCCGACGACCCGTCGCGAGGCGGAACTGATCGTCGGTCCGGGTCGCTGGTGCTACGAGTACATCGCCTCGATCTCGGCCGCGTACTTGGCGTGGATGCCGCGCCGCTTGAGCTTCGAGGTCGGCGTCAGCTCCACTGAGTCGGGCAGCCACTCCTCGCCGAGGAGGGTGAAGCGCTTCACCTGCTCGGCGTGGTTGAAGTCGGCCATGACCTCGTCGACGCCCCGGCTCACCTCGGCGACGACCTCGGGGTCGGCGGCCAGCTCGACGAGGGTGGCGTCGGCCCGGCCGTGGGTCGCGGCCCAGGCCCGGGCGGCGTCGGGGTCGAGCACGAGGAGGGCGGAGACGAACTTCCGCTGGTCGCCGATCGCCGTCGCCTGGCCGACGAGGGGGATGGTGCGGAGGGCGGACTCGAGGTTGGCCGGGCTGATGTTCTTGCCCCCGGCCGTGATGATGAGCTCCTTCTTGCGGTCGACGATGCGGAGGTAGCCGTCGTCGTCGAACACCCCGATGTCGCCGGTGTGGAGCCAGCCGTCGGCGTCGAGGGCCTCGGCCGTCTGGTCCGGCGCGTCGAGGTAGCCGGGGAAGACGAGCCCGCCCCGGGCCACGATCTCGCCGTCGGGCTCGAGCCGCACGTCGACGCCGGGCATGGGGCGACCGACGCTGCCGGGTCGCACGGCCCACGGCTCCCACGTGAGCGGGCCGGTGTTCTCCGACATGCCGTAGATCTCCGAGAACGGGATGCCGATGGCGACGAACCACTCGAGGGTGTCGACGGCGATGGGCGCCGCCCCGCTCACCGCGAACCGGACCTGGTCGAGCCCGAGCAGCTCCCGGACGGGCCGGAAGACCGCTTCGTCGAGGAAGTCGAGCGCGGTCTGCTCCTCGGCCGTGAGGTCGCGCGTCCGGCGGGCGAGCTGGAGCGGCAGGCTGGCGTCGACCGCCTCCTGGAACTGCGTCGCCTTGGTCGGATCGGCCGCGAGCCCGGCCCGGACCGCGGCCTGCATCTTCTCCCACACCCGCGGCACGCCGAAGATCGACTCGGGTCGCACGGCCCGGCAGTAGGCGCCGATGGCCGACGCCTCGGGGCAGGTCGTCACCTCGAAGCCGCAGGCGATGCCGAGGTAGTGCGAGTTCACCCGCTCGGCGATGTGGGCCATGGGCAGGTACGACACCTGGCGCAGGTCGCGGACGTCGCCCACCAGCTCGCGGTAGCTCTCGACCGTCCACACCGCGTTGCGGTGGGTGATCTGCACGCCCTTCGGCGGGCCCGTCGTGCCCGACGTGTAGATCACGGTGGCCAGGCCGTCGGGGTGGCTGCGGGTCGACGCCTCGGCCAGGTCGACGGGCTCGCCGGCGAGCAGCTCGGACCACGGGCGGACGTCGCCCGTCGGTGCGCCTTCGATCAGGAACACGTGCTCGAGGCTGGGCACCTCGGGCGCCGCCTCCAGCACGCAGGCCAGGTAGCCGGCATCCTCGACGATCGCCACCCGGGCCCCGGCGTGGCCGGCCAGGTAGGCGACCTGCTCGGCCGACGACGAGTTGTAGATCGAGATCGGGGTGGCGCCGGCGAGCAGGACGCCGACGTCGGCGACGTGGAACTCGGGCCGGTTCCGCAGCATGAGCACGACCCGATCGCCCTCGCCGATCCCGGCGGCGAGCAGCGCACCGGCCACCCGGGCGGCCTGGTCGGCGTACTCGCGCCAGGTCAGCTCGCCCCAACCCTCGCCGACCTTCCACCGGAGGGCCACCTGGTCCGGCGCCGCCGCCAGGGTGTCGAGGAACATCGAGACGACGGTGCGGCCCTCGGCCCGGGCGTCGATCTCGGCAGCGAGCCCGGAGGTCATCGCCCGATCATGGCAGCGGCCTCTTCGACCGGACCAGCTGGCGGGGCTACCAGAAGCGGGCGACGAGGCGGGTGCCCACGCCGTCGACGGGCTCCTCGATGGTGAGGTCGGCGGCCGCCGCGGCGAGGAGGGTCCGGGCCATGGGGAGCCCGATGCCCATGCCGGCCACGGTCGTGTCCTCGTTGGCCCGGGTGAACTGCTCGAACACGTGCGAGCGCTGGGCCGAGGGGATGCCCGGCCCCTCGTCGGTGATCTCGACGATGCCCTCGGCGGCGTCGATGCGGCACGCGCCGGCGTACTTCAGGGCGTTGTCGACGAGGAACCCGAGGGCGCGGATCAGCAGTGCCGGGTCGGTGGTGAGGAGCAGGCCCTCGGCGCAGCGCACCTCGACGGCTTCGGGTCGCTCGGATTGCCGGCGGACCTCCTCGAGGACGCTGGTCGCGTCGACGACCTCGACGTTGGCGGCGACGACGCCGGCCTCGAGGCGCGACAGCATGAGCAGCTGGTCGATCAGGCCCGACAGGCGGGCGGTGGCCACGTCGACCCGTTCGAGCATGCGGTGCCGGGTGTCGGCGTCGAGCCGGTCGTGGTTGGTGAGCAGCGTGCTCACGAACCCCGACATGATCGTGATCGGCGTGCGCAGCTCGTGGGAGACCCGGGCGATGAAGTCGCTCTTGAGCACCTCGAGCTGGGTGATCATCTCGTAGCGTCGGGCGCTCTCGATGGCGCCGGCGACCTGGATGGCGAGGCCCTCCAGCAGCACCCGGGACTCGTCGTCGAACGCGTCGACCCGCGTCGCGTGCACCTGGATCGTGCCGATGATGTCGCCCAGGCAGATCAGCGGCACGCACATGTACGAGGCGATGCCCCGCCGCACGGTGATCTCCCGGAACGTGTCGGTGATCCGATCGTCGACGCGGAGGTCGGCCGAGGTGGCGCTGACGCCGGTGGCCAGCACCTCGCCGGCGATGCCCGTGTTGGCTGGCGTGCGCATGGTGCCGCTGCCGGTCGGTGCGGGGTCGGTGGCGACCATGACCAGCTCGTCGCCGGCGAGCAGCGAGATGACGCCGCCGTCGAACTGCACCAGCGAGCGCATCGCGGCCAGCACGGTCGTGAGCACCTGGTCGAGGTCGAGCGCCGGGCCGATCTCCCGGCTGACGCGCGCCATCAGCGACTGCACCTCGAGCAGTCGCTCGTAGCGCTCGGCAGAGCGCGCCAGGTCACGATCGGTGGAAGAACTGGACATACCGGGACACCCATTGTCCGCTGACACGGGAGTCAGCCGCCATCCCCAGCCCGGGCCGTTCGTGTCACCGTCAGGCAGGAGCGAGCTTGCGAGCGACCAATGGACATCTTCGTCGCTTCCGGCACACCCGACGTGTGCGGGCGCCAGAGCTGGTCACTACGGTCGGGCCGTGCGCCCCGCCGTCATCGTCGATGCCGTGCGGACGCCGATCGGGGCGCGGGGCGGTCGCCTGTCGGGCTGGCACCCGGCCGACCTGGCCGCCGAGGTGCTCCGCGCCCTGGCCGATCGCACCGGGCTCGACCCGGCCACCGTCGACGACGTGGTCCTCGGCTGCGCCATGCCGGTGGGCAACCAGGCCTTCAACGTGGCCCGCTCGGCCGTGCTCGCCGCGGGCTGGCCGGAGGGGGTGCCGGCCGGCACCGTCGATCGGCAGGGCACCTCCGGCCTGGCCGCCGTCATCGATGCCGCCCGCGCCGTGGCGTCGGGCGCCTGCGAGGTGGTGGTCGCCGGCGGGGTGGAGGTGATGTCGACCACGCCGCAGGGCGCGACCCTCGTGCCCGGCTCGATGCCCTTCGGTCCGGGCGTGACCGACCGGTACCGCGCTGCTGGGGGGCTCATCCCGGCCGGCGTCGCCGCCGAGGCCCTGGCCGCGTCGCTCGGGCTCGACCGGGCCGCCCTCGACGCCGTGGCCCTGCGGTCGCACGCCCAGGCCGCGGTCGGCGCCGAGCTGGTGCCGGTCGCCTCCCGGGCGCTCGACCGCGACAAGGGCGAGGTCGTGCGGTCGGGGACGATGGTGGCCATCGACGAGCTGGCCCGGCCCGGCCTCACGCTCGAGGCGCTGGCCGCGGCCCGCCCCGCCTTCGACCCCGAAGGCGTGGTGACCGCGGCCAACAGCGCCGGGATCGGCGACGGCGCCGCCGGCGTGCTCGTCATGTCGGAGGCGGCCGCCGCCGCGCTGGGCCACCGGCCGCTCGCCGTGGTGCGGGCGACGGCTGTGGTCGGGTCCGATCCGCTGGCGACCTTCGGCGGCGCGGCGGTCGCCGCCGCCCGGGTCGGAGCGGCCGGGATCGACGTCGGTCGGTTCGAGGTGGGCGAGCCGTTCGCCGCCGCCCTGGTCGCCTTCGTGCGGGCGCTCGACCTCGACCCGGCCATCGTCAACCCGGCGGGCGGGGGCATCGCCCTCGGTGAGCCCACCGGTGCGACCGGCGCCCGGCTGGTCGCCACCCTGGTCCACGGCCTGAACGGCCCGGGGGTGGCCGCCATCGGCGGCCTCGGCGGCCTCGGGGCGGCGATCCTGCTCGACCCGGCGTAGCCTTCCCGGCATGGGCCAGTTGGTGTCCGTGGTGGTGGCGGTCGCGGCCGGCTACCTCATCTTCCGAGCCGGCATCGCGGTGCTGAAGGGCATGGTGCGGCCCGTGCCCGAGCCGCCCCCGTCGGGCGAGCTGCGCCGGGTGAAGCTGCGCTACCGGTGCCCGATCTGCGGGCTCGAGCTGCGGGTCACGACCGCGGCCAACGAGGACCCGATCCCGCCCCGCCACTGCATGGACGAGATGGACCTGGTCGCCACCGGCGACGAGTGATCCAGTATCCCCAGGCTGTGGACAACCCTGGGGAGTCTCACACGCGTGTAACTCAACGGTAACCCGGCGTTCAGCCGCAAACGCCGCGAACCACCCGCCCGGGCGGTTGCTAGTGGTAGTTGGTGGCGGTGACGAAGCCGGCCGTGATCAGCAGCAGGCCGATGAGCAGGTAGCCGTTGCTGGCGTCGCCGGGCAGCAGGTTCACGTAGTTCAGGACGATCACCAGGACGCCCAGGGTGAGGAACGTGAACATGAGCACCGGCACCCACATCGGGCTGACCTTCTCCGACCGCGGGATCGGCGGCGTGTAGCGCCCCGACTCGGTGGCGGAGGAGGGGCGACCGACGGGGGCGTGCCCGCCCTTGGGGGTGACGCGGCTGCCCTTGGGCGTGGTGCGTCGGGAAGCCGCTCCCGGCTTGCGCTCTGCCATGGCCGGAGAGACTACGCCGACCGGGCGGTACCCTCACCGCGGTGAGCACCGGGCCCCGCGTCCTCGTCGTCGACAACTACGACTCGTTCGTCTACAACCTGGTCCAGTACCTGGGCGAGCTCGGCGCCGAGCCGGTCGTCCACCGGGCCGACCGGTTCACGCTCGACGACGTCGAGGCCCTGGCGCCCGACGCCATCCTGATCTCCCCCGGGCCGGGCCGTCCGGAGGACGCCGGCCTCTCGAACGACCTGATCCGCGCCTACGCCGGCCGGCTCCCGATCTTCGGCGTGTGCCTCGGCCACCAGTGCATCGGCCAGGTCTTCGGCGGCGACGTGGTGCGGGCGCCCGAGATCATGCACGGCAAGACGTCGCTCATCCGCCACGAGGGCCGGGGCGTCTTCGCCGGGCTGCCCGAGCCGCTCGAGGCGACCCGCTACCACTCGCTCGTCGTCGAGAACATCCCCGACGTGCTCGAGGTGACGGCCCGCACCGACGACGGCATCGTGATGGGCCTGCGCCACCGCGAGCTCGACGTCGAAGGGGTGCAGTTCCACCCCGAGTCGATCCTCACCGTGGCCGGCCACGACATGCTCCGGAACTTCCTCGACCGAGCCGCCGTCAGCAGCGCCAGCGACTAGGCGGAGTCGAGCGGAGCCTGCGGAGTGAGACCATCGGCATGGCGCCGCCGCTACGGCGTAGAGGTCGTGGTCGTCGACGACGAGGTGGTCGACGACGAGGTGATGAGCTTGCCTACGTAGATCGTCACGGTGGAGCCGGCGGCCGCCGTCGCGTCGCCCTCGGGCGACTGGGCCAGCACGATGCCGTCCTCCTCCGGGTCGATCGTCGTGCGCTGCACGACCGTGACGGCGAAGCCGTCGGCCCTGAGCCGGGCCGTGGCCTGGCTGGCGCTGAGGTCGAGCACGCTCGGCACGGTCACCGACGACGGGCCGGTCGACACGACGATGGTGACCTTGTCGCCCTTCTGCACCAGCTCGCCGGCCGGCGGGTCGGTGCGGATGACGACGCCATCCTTGACCGTGTCGCTCGACTCGTCGGACTGGGTGGTCTCGAAGCCGGCCCGGCCGAGGATGTTCGCCGCCTCGGTGGGCGACTTGCCGCTCACGTCCGGCACCTCGGCCTCGCCGGCGCCGCTGGAGACGGTGAGCTTGATCGAGGTGCCCTTCGGGACGGGGTCGCCGCCCGGCTCGGGGTCCTGGGCGAGGATCTCGCCTTCGGGCTTCTCGTCGTTGGTCTCGGTGACGTAGGTGGCCACCAGGCCCAGGTCGCGCAGGAGCTTGTCGGCCTCGGCGTCGGTCTTGCCCACCAGGTCGGGCACCTCGACGGGCGCCTCACCAGAGTTCACGACGATGGTGACCGTGCCGCCCTTGTCGATCTTGGTCCCGCCGTCGGGGTCCTGGCGCAGCACGATGTCCTGGGCCTTGCCCGCCTCGAGCTCCTGCTTGGTCTCGACCTTGAAGCCGGCGTCGGTGAGCTTCGTGGTGGCCTGGTCCTGGGGCAGGCCGACGACGGTGGGGACGGCGACCTGCGAGGAGCTGCCGCCCACTCCGAGGTTCTTGGCGAAGAGGACGAGGAGCGCCACCAGCAGGAGCAGCAGCACGCCGAGCACGATGAGGAAGGTGGGGGAGCGCTTGGGCGGCTCGTCGTACCAGTCGTCCTGGTTCGTCACCGGGATGGCCCGGGTGCCCTCGGCCCGGGGCACGGCCCGGGTGGCGCCGGCGGCGGCCGGGGCCATGGCCGAGGTCAGCTCCTCCTCGGGGAGCATGGTCTCGGCCAGCACGGGCCGGCCGTCGCGGAAGCGGCGGAGGTCGGCGGCGAGGTCGTCGGCCGAGGCGTAGCGGTTGGCCGGGTTCTTGGCCAGGGCCTTCATGACCACGGCCTCGAGCGCCAGCGGGATGGCCGGGTTGCGCTTGGTCGGGCGCTCGGCCTGCTCCTGCACGTGCTTGTACGCCACCGACACCGGGTTGTCGCCGGTGAACGGCGGCTGGCCGACCAGCAGCTCGTAGAGCACCACGCCGAGCGAGTACACGTCGCTCCGGGGGTCGACCTGCTCGCCGCGCGCCTGCTCGGGGGCGAAGTAGGTGGCCGTGCCCATGACCGTGCCGGTCTGGGTCAGGTTGTCCTGGGTGGTCACGGCCCGGGCGATGCCGAAGTCGGTGACCTTCACCTGGCCGAGGGGCGAGATCAGCACGTTGCCCGGCTTCACGTCGCGGTGGATCACGCCGTTGCGGTGGGCGAAGCCGAGGGCGGCGGCGATGTCGGTGGCGACGTCGGCGGCGCGGTCGGGCAGGAGCGGGCCCTCGTCGCGCACGATCTGGGCCAGGCTCCGGCCCTCGACGTACTCCATGACGATGAAGTACGTGCCGTCCTCCTCGCCCCAGTCGTAGACCGAGACGATGTTGGCGTGGCTCAGGCCGGCGGCCGACTGGGCCTCGCGGCGGAACCGCTCGACGAAGGCCCGGTCGGTGGCGAACTCCGGGAACAGCACCTTGAGGGCGACCGGCCGGTCGAGGAGCGCGTCGCGCGCCAGGAAGACGTCGGCCATGCCACCCCGCGCGATGCGGCGGTGGAGCTCGTAGCGCCCGCCGTAGACGCGTGCTTCCGGGTCGGCCATGCGGGCTGAACCTTAGGGGGTTGCGGGCACCGCATTGAGGGCAGCAGCGAGGACCTTCTCGCCGATGGGCGCGGCGACCCGTCCGCCGGTGGACTCGCTGGCGCCGCTCTGCGACTCGACGATCACGGCGATGGCGACGCGGGGGGCGGTCGCCGGTGCGAAGCCGATGATCCAGGTGTGCGACGAGCCGTTGCCGATCTGCGCCGTGCCCGTCTTGCCGGCCGTCGGCACGCCCGGCACGTGGAGGCGGGTGGCCGTGCCGTGCTCGACGACCTGCACCATGGCGTCGCGCACCGACGCCGCCACCTCCGGGCTCACCGCCGTGCGCCACGCGGTCGGTCGGTACCGGCGCACGACGTTGCTCTTGTCGTCGCGGATCTCCTTCAGCACGTGTGGCGTCATCACCACGCCGCGGTTGGCGATGCCGGCGGCGACCAGCGCCATCTGGAGCGGGGTGGCCCGCACCGTGTTCTGCCCGATCGCCGTCTGGGCCAGCAGCGGCACGTTCTGCTTGAAGAACTCGACGCTCTCGATGGGCGAGGAGGCGGGGCGGGGCAGGTCGAGCGGCGGCTGCTCGCCGAAGCCGAACGCCTGGGCCTGGCCGACGAGCGTCTCGGCGCCGAGGTCGACGCCCATGTGGGCGAACGACGTGTTGCACGAGACCTCGAGGATCTGGAACAGGTTGCCGCCGCACCGCTCGCCACCGAAGTTGCGGATCGGCCGGGTGGTGTGAGGCGGGAGGAACTGCGTCTCCTGCGGGTACACGGGCGCCTCGGGCGTGACCTTGCCCGACGAGAGGCCGGCCGAGGAGGTGACGACCTTGAACGTCGAGCCGGGGAAGAAGGTCTCGCGGAAGCTGCGGGGCAGGAGCGGGTTGTCCTTGTTGAGCAGCACCCCCGACCGGGCGATGTCGGCGGCGTCCTGGTCGGTGGCCGACAGCGGTTCGGGGTCGTAGCTCGGGAAGCTCCACAGGGCGAGGATCGAGCCGTCGCGGGGGTCGATGGCGACGACCGAGCCCTTGCGGTTGCCCAGCTCCTGCTTGGCCACCTGCTGCACCGACTTGTTCAGGGTGAGCACGACGTCGTTGGTGTGCTCCTCGTCGGTGAGGAGGTCGAGGAGGTTCTTCACCGACCCCGCGGTCGAGCGGCCGGCCAGCTCGCTGTTGTAGGTCTTCTCGACGCCGTCGCTGCCGTAGGTGAACGAGAAGTAGCCCGTCACCTGCCCGAAGAGGTCGTGCTCGGGGTACTCGCGGCGGCGCTTGAAGTGGCTGTCGTCGGGCAGGGAGCGGGCGAGCACGGTGCCGTCGGCCGACAGGATCTGGCCGCGTGGCCGCCCGTAGTCGCGGGTGACGGCGCGGATGTTGGCCGGGTTCCGGTTGTACTTGTCGGCCCGGAGGACCTGGACGACGTTGAGCTGCACGAACAGGGCGCCGTAGAGCACGAGCATGGCGACGCCGAGCCGACGGATCTGGCGCTTCACTGCTCCTGCACCTGCCCGAAGGTGGTCTCGTCCTCGGCACCGGGTGGGGGCGCGGCCGCGGGCTCCCCGGCCGAGATGCGCAGCAGGAGGGCGAGCAGGACGTAGTTGGCCACCAGCGACGAGCCGCCGTAGGACACGAACGGCAGCGTGATGCCGGTGAGCGGGACGAGGCGGATGACGCCGGCCATGATGATGAACGCCTGCACGCCCAGGATGGTGGTGAGGCCGGTGGCCAGGAGCGTCTCGAACGGCGTGTCGGCCCGCAGGGCGATGCGGAGGCCGGCGCCGACCATGAGCAGGAACGCCACCACGATGGCGGCCGTGCCGAGCAGGCCGAGCTCCTCACCGATGGCGGCGAAGATGAAGTCGGTCTTGGCCGCCGGGATGCGCCCGGGGTTCCCGAGACCGATGCCGGTGCCGGCGATCCCGCCCCACGCCAGGGCGAAGGTGGCCTGCACCACCTGGTAGCCCTTGCCGGACGCGTCGGCGAACGGGTGGAGCCAGATGTCGACCCGCTCCTGCACGTGGGCGAACGCCCGCCAGGCCATGAACGCGCCGCCCATGAAGAGGACGAGCCCGACCGCCAGGTACGACGCCCGTTCGGTGGCGACCCAGAGCATGGTGATGAAGAGGGCGAAGAACAGCAGCGACGAGCCGAGGTCCTTCTCGGCGACCATCACGACGAGTGACGCGCCCCATGCCAGGAGCACGGGCCCGAAGTGGCGCAGCTCCGGCAGCACGAGCGGCCCGACCCGCCGGGCCGCGATGCCGAGCACCTCGCGCTTCTCCACCAGGTAGGAGGCGAAGAACACGGCGAGCACGACCTTGGCGAACTCACCGGGCTGGAAGTTGAGCGGGCCGAGGCTCACCCAGATCCGAGCGCCGTTGATCGTGCGGCCCACGCCGGGGACGAGGGGGAGGAGGAGCAGGCCGATCCCGACGAGCATGAACGTGTAGCGGTACTGCTCGAGGTCGCGGACCCGGCGCAGCACGAGCAGCGTGCCGATGAAGGCGCCGACGCCGATCAGGCTCCACGTGGCCTGGAGCCCGGCGAGGCGCTCGTCGAGCCGGGCGATGAACACGTAGCCGATCCCGTTGAGCAGCCCGGCGATCGGCAGGAGCACCCCGTCGGCCCCGGGTGCCAGCCGGCGCATGGCGATGTGGCCGGCCACCAGGAGGCCGAGCACCACCAGCAGGAACGGGACGATGTTGGTCGGGATGCTGGCCGTGCGACCGAGGCTGGCCAGGGTGTAGAGGCCGGCGGTGATGACCGCGGCCAGCACGACGAGGCCGAGCTCGGTGTTCCGCCGGGCGTGGCCGATCACGGAGCGAGGGTCGTGGTCGTGACGCCGAAGGGGACGGTCGTGGTCGTCGTCGAGGAGGTGGTCGTCGTGGTCGACGCCGCGTGCTCCTCGGCGGCCTGCCGCTTCAGGTTGGCGACGTAGCGCCGGGCGTCGGCGACGCTGTCGGCGTCCTTGCCGAGCACGACGTCGCGCTTGCGGGCGTCGGGGACGTCGTCGATGCGGAGGCCGGTGTGCTGCTCGACGGTGGGGTCGAGCCACAGGACGCCGCCGGGTCGGCCCCGGAAGATCGTCACCTCGTTGTGGTCGAGGCCCACGTAGAAGGTGTTGCGGCCGAACCACCACACCGAACCGGCGGCGCCGACGACGATCGCCAGCAGCACGAGCAGGAACACCATCGATCGCCACGTGACCCGGCGACCGCGCGCCGGCGGCGGCTCGATCGTGATGGCGTCCTCGGGCCGGCTCGGGCGGGGTGCGGCCTCGGTCGCCGGCGCGGCGGGGATCGGCTCGGCCACGGTCGTGGCGGCCGAGCCGGCCAGGGCCGCCGACGCGGCACGGGCTTTGTCGTCGTCGTCGAGCACGTCGACCACGACGATGGTGATGTTGTCGCGGCCGCCGGCGGCGTTGGCCCGGCGCACCAGCTCGTCGGCGGCGTCCTGAGGCGGTCGGTGGTTGCGCAGGACGTCGGCGATGGCGTCGTCGGCGACCTCGTTGAACAGCCCGTCGCTGCACACGAGGAAGCGGTCCCCCTGGAAGGCGTCGACGGGGAACACGTCGACCTCGACGTCGGGGTCGTTGCCGAGGACCCGCGTGATGATGTTGCGCTGGGGGTGGACCCGCGCCTCCTCGGCGGTGAGCCGGCCCTCGCGCTCGAGCTGGGCCACGAGGTTGTGGTCCTCGGTGATCTGCACGAGCGAGCCGTCGCGGAAGAGGTAGGCGCGGGAGTCGCCCACGTTCACGATCTCGACCTGGCCGTCGGGGCCGAGGGCGATGGCGCAGAGGGTCGTGCCCATGCCCCGCAGCGACGGGTCGGCCTCGGCCCGGTCCATCACCGCCTGGTTGGCCAGGCGGACGGCCTCCACGATGCCGGTGCCGGCGCTGGCCTGGAGGGCCTCGACCGCCACCCGGCTGGCCACCTCGCCGGCGGCGTGGCCGCCCATGCCGTCGGCCACCACGAAGAGGCCATCGACGGCGAGGGCGGAGTCCTCGTTGCCGGCGCGCACCTGCCCGGCGTCGCTGGCCGCGGCCCAGTCGAACCTCACCCGACCACCTCGAACACCGTGGCGCCGACCTTGACCCGGTCGCCCCGCTTCAGCGGCATGGGCGAGGTGACCTTGGCGCCGTTGACGTAGGTGCCGTTGGTCGAGCCGAGGTCCTCGACCTGGAGCGCGCCGTCGCGGTGGAAGACGCGGGCGTGGTGCTGCGACGCGTAGTTGTCCGAGAGGGTCACCGTGCAGCCGGCGGCCCGACCCATGGTGACCTCGTCGTCGACGCCGTAGCGCTGGCCCTTCTGCTCCTTGGGCTCGAGCACCACCAGGGCGTCGCCGCCCTTGGCCGCCTTGCGGCTGCTGGGTCGGCGGGCCGGCTTGGCGGCCGGGGCCGGCGCGGCCACCCGGACCGGGGCGACCTCGGCCCAGACCGCTCGGATCACCCGCAGGAAGAAGAGGTAGAGCAGCGCCAGGGCGCAGAGCTTGAGGATGGCGAGGAGCGGCTCCGGCACTACCCGGCCTCGAACCGGAGCACGGCGTCGCCGACGGTGATCGTGTCGCCGTCCTCGAGCTTGCGCTCGGTGACGGGGGCACCGTTCACCCGGGTGCCGTTGGTCGAACCCAGGTCGACGACCGTCCACCCCCCGGCCACCGGCCGGATCTCGGCGTGGCGGCGGCTCACGCTGGTGTCGCTGACGCGGACGCCGGCATCGGTGGCCCGGCCGATGGTGACGGGCTGGTCGGCCAGCGGGAAGCGCCGGCCGTCGTCGGCGACGACCGAACCGCCGGAGGTGCCGCCGGCCCCCTCCTTGAAGCGAGCGGAGAGGCCGAAGGAGCCGACGCCGAGCTCGTCGTCGCGCTTGAGCAGGACCTCGACCGGCCCCATGAAGACGTAGCTCTGCTCGCGGGCGTGGTTGCGGGCCTCGTCGGCCAGCGCCCGGAGGAGGCTCTCCTCGATCTCGGCGAACTGGGCGTGATCGTCCGGGCCCAGCGTGATCGTGAAGTGGTTGGGCGCGGCCACGTTGCCCTGCACGTTGACCGTGCGCTGGTCGTCCATCTCCCGGATGAGCCGGCGGCCCAGCTCGACCGGGCGCAGCGACGACTTGAAGGCGCGTGCGAACACGCCCTCTACGAGCCGCTCCAGGCGTCGTTCGAACCCCTTCAGGCCCATCGAGCGGAGACACTACCCAGCAACCCCTGTGGGGACGCCCGCCCTCGTGCGCTAACCTCACCGAGCTTCTCGGGCGAGTGGCGGAATGGCAGACGCGCTGGCTTCAGGTGCCAGTGTCCGTAAGGACGTGGGGGTTCAAGTCCCCCCTCGCCCACCAGACCGGAGACCCCCGCGCTGCGGGGGTCTTTCGCGCTGCTGGCTAGCGGGAAGCGACCGGTTGGTGGCCCCAGGTGCTGATGCGGTCGTAGCACCGGTTCCCGTCCCAGTCCTCGGTGACGAGGCGGGCGCCGTGGCCGACCTCGACCTGGAAGCCGGCCGGGGACGCCACGTAGAAGCTGAACATCTGGTCGTTCGGGTGGTGCCCGAGGCCGCTGGCGATGACGGAGCCGGCGTTCCAGGCTCGGTCGAACGCGTGCCCGACGTCGTCGCGGTCGGCGACCTCGACCATGAGGTGGTGCAGCCGCTGGGGCAGCTCGAACGGCGCGCGGGCCAGGGCAAGGGAGTGGTGCCGTGCGTTGCAGTGGTAGAAGCGGATCTCGAGCTCGATGCCGGCGGCGATCTCGGTGTCGACCCAGTCGGTTTGGCGCAGCCCGAGTCCCTCGGTGACGAAGTCGTGCGATGCCTCGAACGCCGTGGTCGCGAACACGACGTGGCCCAGGCCCTCGTCCCCGGTGACGAACCCGCCCTGCACCAGCGGCGACGCGAATGGACGGCTGGCTCCAGCGAGGCCGTGGGCGATCTCGACCCGGACGCCCCATGGCGAGTCGACGTAGGCCAGTCGGTCGACCCGGCGGGCATCCGCTTCGGCCTCGGTGGCGAGCGCGACGGGGTAGCCGGCCGCCTCGAGTCGGGCCACGGTCGCGGCCCAGGCATCCGGGCCGGAGGCTTCGAGGCCGATGAACGTGGCATCGCCGGAGGGCCCCTCGGTCGCGACGATCCGCTGCGCCTTGTCGTCGTTGCGCCAGGTGGAGGGACGGTCACCCGGCTCGAGGCCCACGACCTCGGTGAGGAAGCGGTCGAGGGCCGGGACGTCCGGGACCTCGACGCCGAGGTAGCCGAGCTGGAGGTCACCCAGCACGGCTCGCTCCCGCGGCGATGAAGCTGGTGCGGATGGTGCCGATGCCGCCGATCCAGCTCTCGAGGGTGTCGCCGGGCTGGAGGAAGCGAGGCGGGGTGCGCGAGACGCCGACGCCGTCGGGTGTGCCGGTGAAGATGAGGTCGCCCGGGAGCAGCGGCACCACCGCGGACAGTTCAGCGATCAGCTCTGGCACCCCGAAGACCAGGTCGCTGGTGCGGGCGTCCTGCACCGTCTCGCCGTCGATGCTGCACCCGAGCGCCAGGTCGTCGGGATCATCCAGCTCGTCGGGTGTGACGAGCCAGGGACCGACGGGCGCGAAGCCGCGGTGGGACTTGCCCAGGCTGAACTGGCCGCCGGCGGCGAACTGCAAGGTCCGGTCCGACAGGTCCTGACCGACGGTCAGGCCGGCGACGTGCGACCAGGCCGCGCCGGTGGTGACCCGGTCGGCGCGCCGCCCGATCACGACCACGAGCTCCACCTCCCAGTCGACGGTGCCGTTGGGGAGCTCGACTTCGGCGAACGGTCCGGTGATGCAGGCCGGGAACTTGGTGAACGTGGCCGGCACGGTGGGAAGGTCCATGCCCGACTCGGCGGCATGTGACCGGTAGTTGAGCCCGATGCCGAACACCTGCCGCGGCGTGGGCACCGGTGCCCGTAGCCGGCGGTGGTCGATCGCGACGGTTGTCGCCGGAGCCGGGTCGAGGTCGGCGACGAAGGCCCGCAACGCACCCCAGTCCTCGTAGAGGACCTGCACGTCGGGCCCGAACCTGCCGCCGGACACCTCGGCGACGTCGACGCCGCGATCGTCGGTGCCCGGCAGGACCAGGGTCGCCCGGCCGTCGAGGTCGGCGAGCCTCACGCCGACACCTCGGTCGGGTCCGGTGCGTCCCAGGGCATGGAGGCCGAGACCCAGTGGGTGACCGCCTCGGCCTGATCGTTGGCGTGGAGGTGCCGGGGTGGCTGGGCGAACGTGGTGTAGGGCCGGCAGCGCAGCACGACCCGGTGCTCCTCGTCCGCCATGGCGGCGACGAACGGCCGGGCGTCCTCGGGCAACGCCTCGCCGGACATGCGGCCGGCGGCCGCCATCATCACGTCGACCACCAGATCGGGGTCGTCGTCGACGACCGCGTCGCAGTACACCTGGAGGTAGGCCACCGGCCAGTTCTCGTCGAGCACGCACAGGCTGGCCTTGCCCTCCCGGGCCACGACCTTGGCCTTGCTCCGGTCGCGCATCGTCGACACCAGCAGCTCGTCGCCGTCGGTCGGCACGTAGTACACGATCGACATCGCCGGCCCGTCCGCCCTGCGAGTCGTCCCGAAGACGCAGGTGCGATGGGTGAGGACGAACGCCCGGCGCTCCGAGGGGAGCATGTCGCGGTCCGTCGGTGGGGTGAACGGCGTGGCTGCCAGTGGCAAGATCCTCATGTTATCGAATGATAACATGACGGTCGTGCGCCGGACCAGGGAGAACATCCGACAGCAACTGCTCGACGCCGCGCTCGTCGAGTTCGGCGCCAAGGGCTTCGATGGCGCGTCGACGCGATCGATCGCCCAGCGGGCCGACGCCCACCAGCCGCAGATCAACTACCACTTCGACTCCAAGGAGGCCCTGTGGTTCGCGGCGGTCGAGCACCTCTTCACGGAGCTCGGCGAAGCGCTGGGTGGCCTGGCGTTCCCCACCGAAGGCGATGATCCCGACGCGCTCGCCGTTGCGTTCGCGGAGGCCGTACGCCGCTTCGTCCGCTTCGCCGCCGCCCACCCGCAGCTGAACCAGATCATGGTCCACGAGGCGACCGAGGACAGCGAGCGGCTCCGTTGGATGGTCGACCGTCACGTCCGGCCGCTGTACGACGCGATTCGGATCGGGTGGGAGCGGCTGCGCGAGGCCGGCATCGCTGCGCCGATCGATCCGGCGATGGTGCACTACGTGATCGTCGGCGCCGCGTCGCTGCCGTTCGTCAACGCGCCCGAGGCCCGCCTCCTCACCGGGGTCGAGCCGACCGATCCGATCTGGGTGGAGGCGCACGCCGCTGGCCTGGTCGCGACCCTCCTGCCCGGGCTGCCGGGTGGCCGCGCTGCGCCGCGGCCGTGACGTCGCCATCGCCGGCACGCCGACGAGCTCATCCAGGGTTGTTCTCCGGGGCGTGGGGTATCCCGGGGCCGTGGCTGCACATCAAGACGACCTTCGCGACGCAGGTGACCGGCACCTCGTCGCCTTCTACGACACCGATGGGTACCTCACCGATGGGGTCGTGCGCTTCGTCCGCAAGGCCCTCATCGACGGCGACGCCGCGCTGGTGGTCGCCACCGCCGCCCACCGCCGCCAGTTCGCCGCCGCCCTGGAGGACGGTGGCCTCGACACGGCGACGGCGATCCACGAAGGCCGGCTCGTCCTGCTCGACGCCGAGACGACCATCCAGGGGTTCCTCGTCGACGGCGCGCCCGACCGGACCCTGTTCCGGGGCAGCATGGCCGCGCTCATCACCGCCGCCGCCGATGGGCATCGCCAGGTGCGGGTCTACGGCGAGATGGTCGCCCTGCTGTGGGCATGGGGCAACGCGGCGGCGGCGATCGCGCTCGAGGACCTCTGGAACGAGCTGGCCGGCGACCACCCGTTCTCCCTGTTGTGCGCCTACCCGCTCCACGACGTCGCGTCGGGCGACTCGGAGGCCTTCCTCACCGTCTGCCGCCAGCACTCGGTGGTCCTCCCCAACGAGGGCTTCCGGGGCGGGGCGGAGTGGGAGGGCCGCCGCCACGCCGTCCTGGAGACCGGCTCCCTCGTCGGCCCCGCGGTCGGCGACGACGGCGCCGAGGGCGAGGGCACTGGCTTCGTGATGACGGTCGTCGAGCAGATCCGCACCGGCATCATCGACCGGGGCAACGAGCTCCTGGAGGACGCCCGGCGCACCATCGATGCGATCGATGCGCTCGTCACCCCCGACGGCGCCGCCGAGCTCGTCGAGTAGGCCTCGCGGCTCAGCCGGGGCCGAGGAGGCGCTCGGCCTCTTCCACCCGGCTGGTGAGCCGGGGCACCTTGCGGCCGGCGTCGGTGCTGGAGATCACCGTGCGACCCACGACGGCGGCCTGGCGCAGGCTGGCCACGGTGCCGGCCTCGGCCTGGTCGGCCTCCTTGCCCGTTGGGTTCGTCGCCATGAGCCGGGCGGCGCCCATCTTGGCCTCGGCGGCGAGGGCCGAGTGCTCCGGGTGGCGCCCGAGGAACTCCGCGGCGGACGCGAGCGCCTCCTCGAGGTTCATCTTGACCTTCTTGGCGTCGCGCACGGTCGTCATGGGTCGACCGTACTCCCGGGCGCCATCCGGCGGCCTCGCGTGTCAGGCCTTGCGCACCACGTCGCCCTGGCGGATCGCGCCGGCGACGACGACGCGGGTGTTGATGCCGCGAAGCCGGAGGCGGAGGCCGTCGGGCGAGTTCACGAAGCGGGCTGCGTCCATGCCGAACCGGTCGGCGAACTTGGCGCAGCCGGTGTGCGGCGCGGCGGTGACCTCGACCACGGCCTCGCCGACGTGCAGCCGGGTGCCCGGGGGCAGGTTCTCGTCCGACAGGTCGAGGTCGACGTAGAGCTGGTCGCCGGCGAGCGGCCAGCGGGCCCGGTCGTCGGTGAAGAGGGCGAGGGCGCGGGCGTTGGCGATCGTGAGCTGCCGGTCGGCCTCGGGCGAGCCGTCCTCGGTGTGACGGCTGCCCCGCCCGAGCCACGAGTCGCCGACGAGCCCGTGCTCGACGCTCAGCTCGGCGGACTCGGGCACGTCGCGCTGGCCCGGCGCCGGCCGGCGCACGATGAGCTCGAGCGTGCCGACGTCGGTGGGCGAGCCCGCTACGGCGTCGACGCCGGCGAGCAGTTCGGCGGTGCTGCGGTGGTCCACCCGCAAATGGTGGCCGGTGACGGGCGTCTGGACCAGGGATTACCAGCTTCCCGGCCAGGGACTACAGGCGGAGGGGCGAGGCCCGGACCCGGGCCACGGCCTCGGTCGGGCCGGCCAGCTCGACCTGGGCCACGTCGCCCCGGCCGGTGACGAACAGCAGGACCTCCCCCGGCTCGCCCCGCACCTCGACGACGGGCCGGCCGCCCTTGACCGACCGCCGCCGCCCGTCCGGCAGCACGGCGTCGAGCCCGACGTCGTCGAGCCGCAGGCCGGCGACCTTGCCGGCGGCGCCGACGCCGCGCCAGAGCACCTCGTCGAGAGCGTGGTTCGACGGCCGGGGCCCCAGCCCGTTGGCCCGCCGCACGTCCTCGTGGTGGATCCAGTCCTCGACCAGGTTGAGCCGCACGACCTGCGGCGTCGAGCGGAACAGCCACGGCGGCCCGGTGCGGAGGCGGTGCACGACCTTGTCGAACCCGGTGCTCCGCTCGGCGATCGTCATGCGCTGGACCACGTTCGAGAGCCGGCCGCAGAGGATCACGGGTGCCGTCCACGGGTCGCGCTCGCGGACGACGACGTGGGCCGCCAGGTCGATGGCCCGCCAGCCGTCGCACATCGTCGGGGCGTCGGCCCCGAGGTCGGTGAGCGTGTCGCACAGCGCCTGCCGCTCCTGGCGCTGGAGGCCGCGGTCGTCCACGTCGGCACCGTAGGCCGGCGGCGTAGCCTCTGCCCATGGCCGTCTGCGCCCACCTCGATGCCATCCACGACGTGCAGCCGTCGGCCCCCGGGTGCGAGGACTGCCTCGCCGCCGGTCGCCACGACTGGGTGCACCTCCGCCTCTGCACGAGCTGCGGCCACGTGGGGTGCTGCGACAACTCGCCGGGCAAGCACGCCACCGCCCACTTCCACGCCGTCGAGCACCCGATCATCCGCTCGATCGAGCCGGGCGAGGCGTGGCTGTGGTGCTACCTCGACGAGGTGGCGTTCGAGCTCGACTAGCTGTTGATCCCAAGGACGTTCGTCAGTGCGACGTTCGTGCCATGGGAGATCGGGCGTCAGGGTCGAAGGGCAAGGACGCAACCAAGTGGGCGACCGGGTGCCGCCGGCCCGCCGCGGGGCCCCTCACGTCTGAGTTCTGGACGGTTCTTGGTGACATGCCCCGACAACCGTCCACATCTCGGCGATTCGGCCCGGCAAACGGGACGCGCGCCGATCTACAACGAGCCCGAGTCGGTGCGCACGAGGCAGCCGGCGAGGTGGTCGTCGACCAGCCCGCAGGCCTGCATGGCGGCATAGGCCGTGGTCGGCCCGACGAAGCGGAAGCCGTGGGCCTTGAGCGCCTTGGCCAGCGCCTTCGACTCGGGCGTGGTGGCCGGCAGGTCGCCGAGGCGCTCGATCGGCGCCCGGGCCTCGGTCGGTGCGAACGACCAGATCAGGTCGGGGAGCGAGGAGCCGGCGTCGCGGAGGTCGAGGGTGGCGCGGGCGTTGGCGATGGTGGCCTCGATCTTGGCCCGGTTGCGCACGATCGACGCGTCGGCGAGCAGCCGCTCGACGTCGTGGGGCCCGAACTCGGCCACCACCTCGGGGTCGAAGCCAGCGAAGGCGGCCCGGAAGCCATCGCGCTTGCGGAGGATGGTGATCCACGACAGGCCGGACTGGAACGCCTCGAGCGAGATCCGCTCGTACAGCCCACGCTCGTCGCGCACCGGCACGCCCCACTCGGTGTCGTGGTAGCGCTCGTAGACCTCGTCACCGTCCCCGAAGCAACGCATCGGGACGACGATACGGTCATCGGTCATGAGTGAGATGAACGACTGGAACAAGCAGGTCATCGACGAGTTCCGCGCCAACGGCGGCAAGGTCGCCCAGTTCGGCGACGCCGACATGGTCATCCTCCACCACACCGGGGCGAAGTCGGGCACGGCCCGGGAGACGCCCCTCGTGTCGCGCGTCGAGGGCGACAAGGTGGTCGTCTTCGCCTCGAAGGCCGGCGCCCCGACCCACCCCGACTGGTACCACAACCTCGTGGCCAACCCTCGGACGAAGGTCGAGATCGGCAACGAGACGCGCGACGTCGTGGCCCGGGTCGCCGAGGGCGAGGAGCACGACCGGCTCTGGGCCCGCCAGAAGGAGGAGATGCCCGGCTTCGCCGAGTACGAGGAGAAGGTCGCCGGGGCCCGCGTGATCCCGGTCGTCGTCCTCGAGCCGGCGAGCTAGGCCCCTCGGGGCACCTCGAACCACACCGTCTTGCCGCGGGTCCGGGTGATCACGCCCCAGTTCGAGCTCAGCATCTCGACGAGGGCGAGGCCCCGGCCCGACTCGGCCTCGTCGGTGGCCACCCGCGGCGCGATTGGCCGCTCGTCCTCGTCCGACACGCTGACCCGGACCACGTCGGCGAACAGCTCGACGCCGAGGTGGCAGGTCGTGCGGGCGTGGGCGACGACGTTGGTCACCAGCTCGCTGGTGAGGAGCACGAGGGTGTCGAGGGCGGCATCGGGCACCTCGGCGATCAACGCCGACGTGAGCGCCTGGCGGGCCTGCCCCGCGCTGCGGGGCTCGGCCGGCAGCTCGCGCTCGAGCACGGCCTCGACGGCGCCGAGGACGCCGGCCAGGTCGTGGATGTCGGCGGCCAGGGCGGCCACGTTGCGGCCCTTCTCGAGGTAGCCGATGGCGCCGGCCTCCCGAGCGGCCGGGCCCATCTCGTCGACCGGGAAGCCGGAGAGGATCACGACCTTCACCTGCGGCACCGCCTCGCGCAGGGCGGGCAGGGCGGTCAGGCCGTCCATCACCGGCATGGCGAGGTCGAGCACCACGACGTCGGGCTGGTGCTCGGCGGCCAGGGCGATGGCCTCCTCGCCGTCGGCCGCCTCGGCGACCACGTCGAAGCGGCCGTCCTGCTCCATCAGGATGCGCAGCAGGGCCCGGATGTCCTCGACGTCGTCGACCAGGAGCGTGCGGAGCCGGGCGACCATCAGGCCCGCTTCCCTTCCTGGTCGTCGGCCGGGTGGTGGCGGACCAGGTCGCCGGGGGCGACGGGGTCGCCGGCCCGGAGCAGCTCGCCCACGATCTTGCGGGCGGCGTCGAGGGTGCGGTCGATCGTCGTCGCCGCTGTCTCCAGGTCGCCCACCTCCACCGCCATCCGAGCCACGACGAGCCCCTGCACCACGTCGTCGTTCAGCTCGATCGCGTCACGCCGACGGCGTTCGAGCTCCGCCGCCGACGTCGGCGTAGGGGGGGTGGGTCGGGGGTCGATCCCCCCAGTGTGCCGAACCTGGCGCGGGAGCGGGGGCGACGGTCCGTGCCGCCGGCTCCGGCCACCGTCCGGGACAGGTTCCGTGCGCACAGGGCGGAAGCCGTTCCTTGGGGTTCCCTCCGAGAAGGGGGGGAATCACAGAAGCCGTGCCGGAACCCCTCAACGTCGGCCCCGAACCGGTCGAAAGGACAGGTGGAATGACCGGCACTGGCGAGCAGACCGTGACGAGCGACGTCCCCGGGGCGGGCGCCGACGTGTTCGCGCTCCTCGACGCCGAGTGGCAGGTGCTGCACGTCTCGGCCCGGACCCGCCGGCTCTTCGGCATCGTCGACGATCGCGTGCTCGGCTCGTCCGTGTTCGACAACGTCCACCCGGTCGACCTCGAGGTCGCGGCCCAGGCCCTGCTGGCGGCCCGGGCCAACCCGGGCGAGCCCGTGGCGGCCCGGCTCCGGGTCCGGCCGATCACGGGGCCGTGGCGGCAGGTCGAGATCGTCGTGGCCAACCGGTTGCACGAGGCGGGCGTCGAGGCGTACGTCATCACCGGCACCGATGTGACCCTCGAGCGGCGGGCCGCCGTGGCCGGGAGCCTCGAGACCCGCCTGCTCGACTCGCTGCCCACCGCGCTGATGGTCACCGACGACGCCGGGGTCATCGTGCTGTGGAACCGCCGGGCCACCGAGCTCTACGGCTACGAGCCCGAGGAGGTGCTGGGCCACGACATCAACGAGCTGCCCATCGCCGCCCCGACCGAGGTCCACGGCGAGATCCTCGAGGCCGTCGCCGACGGGGGCCGGTGGACCGGCGAGTTCGTCTCGGCCCGGAAGGACGGCACGGCCATCCCCGTCGTCGTCACCGTCGACCGGCTCGATGCTCCCGAGATCGGCTTCCACGGCCTGGTCGGCGCCGGGATCGACAACTCCGAGCGGCGCGCCCTCCAGGTCACGCTGGCCCACCAGGCCCTGCACGACCCGTTGACCGGTCTGCCCAACCGCTCGCTGTTCCTCGACCGCCTCGACCAGGCCCTCGCCCGGCTGCGCCGCACCCCGGGGAACATCGCTGTGCTGTTCATCGACCTCGACCGGTTCAAGCTCGTGAACGACACGTGCGGCCACCTGGCCGGCGACGAGGTGCTGCGGGCGGTCGGCTCCCTGTTCGAGGGCGTCGTCCGGCCGATGGACACCGTGGCCCGCCTGGGTGGCGACGAGTTCGCCGTCTGCTGCGAGCAGCTCACCGACCCGGCCGAGGCCGTGCGCCTGGCCGAGCGGCTGACGGCGGCGGTGTCGCAACCCTTCGTCGTCGAGGACCGCGAGTTCTACGTCACGACGTCGATCGGCATCGTGCTCGGCTCCGGCGGGGAGGGCGAGTCGGCCACGACCCTGCTGCGCGACGCCGACTCGGCGATGTACCACGCCAAGGAGCGGGGCCGGGGGCGCATCGAGATCTTCGACCGGGGCATGCGTCTGGAGGTCATCCGCAAGGCCGAGGTGGCCAGCCAGCTCCGCCACGCCCTCGAGCGCGAGGAGCTGGCCCTCTACTACCAGCCGGTCGTCCGGCTCGCCGACGGTGGGCTCGCCGGCTTCGAGGCGCTCCTCCGCTGGCACCACCCCGAGCGGGGGGTGCTCCTGCCCGGCGAGTTCATGGACGTTGCCGAGGACACCAACCTGATCGTGCCGGTGGGCGCGTGGGTCCTCGACGAGGCCGGGCGCCAGCTGGCCAGTTGGCGCGACGAGCTGCCCGAGCACCCGATCACGATCAGCGTGAACCTGTCGGCCCGCCAGATCGCCGACGTCGGACTGGTGCCGGTCGTGCGCGACGTGCTGGCCCGCTACGAGCTCGAGCCGTCGCGCCTGTGCCTGGAGATCACCGAGAGCACGCTGATGGAGGACGCCGCGGCGTCGGTCGCGACGTTGCGGGAGCTGAAGGCCCTCGGCGTCCAGCTCGCCATCGACGACTTCGGCACCGGGTACTCGTCGCTCGCCTACCTGAAGCGCTTCCCGGTCGACTTCCTGAAGATCGACCGGTCGTTCGTGAGCGGGCTCGACCACGAGACCGAGGACGCCGTCATCGTCAAGGCCGTCGTCGAGCTCGGTCGGGCCCTCGGCCTCGGCGTCGTCGCCGAGGGCGTCGAGACCGATGCCGAGCTGGCCGAGCTCCAGCGCATGGGCTGCGAGCTGGCCCAGGGGTACCGCTGGGCCATGCCGTGCCCGCCGGCCGAGGCCGTGCGGCTCGCCGTCGAGTGGCAGGGCACGTCCGGCACCGAGCCGATGGCTGCCGCGCTGGCCCACGCCGAGGAGCCGGCGTTGCTCACCACGACCGAGCTGCTGTCCGTCCTGACCCATGAGCTGGTGACCCCGCTCACCGTGGTGAAGGGGCAGTGCGAGCGGCTGGCCGGCCTGGTGGAGGGCGTGCCCGGCGCGGCCGAGGTCGTCGCCGCGGTCGCCCGCAACGCCGAGCGCATCGAGCACCTCGTGGCCACGCTGGCCGACGCCCAGCAGCTCGACGCCGGGACCATCGCCCTGCGGGTCACGCCGTTCGACATGGTCGAGCTGGTCCAGGACGTGGTGTCGCTGGCCGTGCCCGAGGACCGCCAGGTCCACCTCGTCGGCATCCCCGAGGCCCACATCGAGGCCGACGGGCGCCGCGTCGAGCAGATCGTGGTGAACCTCCTGACCAACGCCCACAAGTTCTCGCCGGCCGACGCGCCCATCGTGGTGTCGTTCGCGGCCGACGACGACGAGGTCACCGTGGTCGTGTGCGACGAGGGTCCGGGCGTCCCGGCCGAGCGGGTCGGCGACATCTTCCGGAAGTTCGCCCGGCTCGAGCGGACCAAGAAGGGCGTGGGGCTCGGCCTCTTCATCTCCCGCCGGCTGGCCCGCGCCCACGGCGGCGACCTGCACTACCGCCGACGCCGGCCCGAGGGATCGGAGCTCGTGCTCACCCTCCCGCGCCGAACGGCGCCGGGAGCGGGCACGCTGTCTGTGTGACAGCTGTTGATCCCGCGGTCGCGCGGCGGATGTGGCACCTGCTGGAGCCGTACCACGCGCCGGTGTACTTCGCCCCCGAGGTGACCGACGCCATGCGGGCGGTCGGGCTCAAGGGCTTCTGGATGGGCTACTTCGCCGGACGCTCGGCACCGCTCGGCGACATCGGGCCCGAGGTGGTCACTGCCCTGTTCTTCGGCTTCCACCCGGCGATGGTGGCTCGGGCCCTGCCCGATGCGTGGGCCCTGGCCTCGCCCGAGGAGGTCCTGTCGGCGCGACTGACGGCCGTGGGCGCCGCCCTCGAACGGGTGCTGGGCGACGCCGTGAAGAGCCCGGCGATCGCCGAGGCGGCCGAGTTGGCCCGCACCGCGGCCGCCGGCTGCGAGCTCGCCGCCCGCCCGCTCCACGCCGCCCACGCCTCGCTGGACTGGCCGGACGAACCCCACCTCGTGCTGTGGCACGCCGCCACCCTGCTGCGCGAGCACCGGGGCGACGGGCACGTGGTCGCCCTGGCGGCCGAGGGGCTCGACGGGTGCAGCGCCCACGTGGCCGCCGTCGAGATCGGGGCGGTGCCGCGGGAGTCGCTCCAGCCCAACCGCGGGTGGAGCGACGACGAGTGGGAGGCGGCCCGGCGCCGGTTGGCCGGGCTCGACCTGGCCGACCTCCGCATGCGCGTCGAGATCCGCACCGACCGCCTGGCCGTCAGCCCGTGGGCACACCTGGGCCCTGACGGCACCGAACGGCTCGCGGCCCTCCTCGAGCCGGTGGCCGCCCGCATCGTCGCCGACGGCGTCGTCCCTGTCCCCAACCCCATGGGCGCCCCGTGGCCGCCCCGTCCGCTGCAGTAGGGGTCGGCTTCCGAGTCACGACACCAACCCAGGAGGCGCCAAGGAACCTCCAAGGATCCGCTCGCATGCTTCGCTCACCCCTACGAACGAGGCGGAGCGCCATGACGAACGATCAAGCAACGACAGGTCCCGACGAGCAGCCCCAGGCACGGCGACGGCTTTCGAGCACGAGGAGCCGATGGATGGTGGTCGCCGCGGCCGCCGCGGTGCTCTGCGCGGTGATCGGACTCGCCGTCGGTCTCAACCCGTCCCGCTCGGCGACCGCGGCGCAGAACGTGACGGCCAGCGCTCCGACCACGGCCCCGGCCACCGCCGGCGGCCCGGCCGGTGGTCCTCGGTCCGGCGGCGGGACATCCAACGTCCGCTCTGCCCCGGCCGCCGGCGGTGCCGCCGGCACGGTCAGCGACGTGTCGACGTCGAGCTTCACCCTCACGACGCCGGCCGGCAAGGCGATGACCGTGAACGAGGCGTCGACCACGATCTACCAGGACGGGACGAGCTCGACCTCGACGGGGACGGTGACGGCGGGTGACACCGTCCTGGTGCTCGGGACGACCGGTGGCACGACCATCACCGCCACACGGGTCATCGTGCACCCGACGGGTGACTACAGCGCGGCGGCCTCCACGGCCGCCGGGGTCGTCCCCTTCCAGCAGGGAGCACCCTCCGCGGCGAAGCAGGACGGTCAGGTCCCGGCGAACTACACCGAGGGGTCGGGGACCGTCGTCAGCGGGACCACCGCGGACCAAGCGACGGAAGCCGCGCTCGCCGCCTACCCCGGAGGCATCGTCGACCGGGTCGTGCAGCTGAGCGACGGCACGTACGAGGTCCACAACATCGGCGTCAACTGGCCGCACCACGTCTTCGTGAACCAGGACTTCAAGGTGGTCGGCGCCAACTAGTGGCCTGACCTACGAGGCGAAGCGGTAGCCGACCCCTCGGACGTTGTGGATCCACTTCGGGTTCGTGGGGTCGGTCTCCAGCTTCAACCGCACCCGGCGCACGTGCTCGGTCACCGTGGCCGGCACCTGCCAGTCCTCCGACGAGCCCCACACCTCGCTGAGCAGCTCCTGGCGGGAGAACACCCGGCGGGGGTGGGCGGCGAGGAAGGCGAGCAGGTCGAACTCCCGCTTGGTGAGCTCGACCTTGCGGCCGTCGACGGTGACCTCGCGGGCCGAGCGGTCGATGGTCAGCCCCTCGTGGGTCAGGATGTCGGCTTCGGTGGTGTCGACCGCCCCGTGCTCGGCCCGGCGCAGGACGGTGCGGATGCGGGCGATGAGCTCGCGGGCCGAGAACGGCTTGAGCACGTAGTCGTCGGCGCCCCGCTCGAGGCCGGCCACCCGGTCCTGCTCGAGCCGCCGGCCGGTGAGCACGATCACGGGGAGCTCGCCGCGCCGCCGCACGGCGCTGAGCACGTCGAGCCCGTCGAGGTCGGGCAGGTCGAGGTCGAGGAGCACGATGTCGGGCGGGTCGGCGCCGACGGCCAGCAGTGCGCTCGCGCCGTCGGCGGCCGTCTGCACGACCATCCCCTCGGCTTCCAGCGTCTCCCTCAGGAAGCCCTGCAGGTCGACGTCGTCCTCCGCCACGAGGACGCGTATGGGGGTGCTCATCGTTGCTCCGTGCTGGCCGGCAGGGTCAGGACGAACGTAGCCCCGCCCCCAGGGGTGGGCTGGTGCACCACGTCGCCGCCGTGGCGGCGGGCGATCGAGCGCGACAGGTAGAGGCCGAGGCCGAGGCCCCGACGGGTCGAGCCCAGCCGGGCGAACCGGCCGAAGAGCTCGTCGACCCGCTCGGGCGGCACGCCGGTGCCGTGGTCGACGACCGTGACGGCCACCGTCGCCGGGTCGCGCTCGGTGTGGACCGCGATCTCGATGCGGTCGCCCGGGTCGCTGAACTTCGTGGCGTTGCCCACCAGGTTGGTGAGGATCTGGCTCAGCCCGACCGGATCGGCGGTGACCACAGCGTCCTCACCCTCGCCCACGTGCACGGCGAGCTCGTGGGCGGTGAGGATCGGGGCCAGGTCGGCCACCGTCTGCTCGACGAAGGGCCGCACGTCGAACGTGACGCTGTCGCCGCCGCTGCCGAGGCCGCGGGCGTCGGCGAGGGCTGCCACCAGCCGGCCGAGGTTGTGCACGTTGCGCTCGATGGCGGCGACGCCCGTGCGGGCCCCGGGATCGACCTCGTCGAGGTCGAGCCGGTCGGCCAGCATCTCGGCGTAGCCCCCGATGACGGTCAGCGGCGTGCTGAGCTCGTGGGTCAGCACGGCGAGCAGCTCGTCGAGCTCGCTGCGGTCGTCGCCCGGCTCGAGCGGGCCGACGGTCACGATCGGGATGTCGGGGAGCTGGCCCTCGATCAGGGCCGTCATGTCGTCGGCCGTCATCGGCCGGCTCCACAGGTAGCCCTGGCCCTGTTCGCAGCCGAGTCGCTTGAGGTGGGCGAGCTGCTCGGGGGTCTCGACGCCCTCGGCGATCACGGTGAGGTCGAGGCGGTGGGCCAGGCGGACCACGGCGGCCACGATGGCGGAGTCGCCGGCATCGGCGCCCAGGCCGTCGACGAACGAGCGGTCGATCTTCAGCACGTCGGCCGGGAAGCGCTTCAGGTAGAGGAGCGACGAGTAGCCGGTGCCGAAGTCGTCGATGGCGATGCTGACACCGAGGTCGCGCAGGGCGCCGAACACGGTGCTGGCCCGCTCGGCGTCGTCGACGAGGGTGCTCTCGGTCATCTCCAGCACGAGGCGGGAGGGCTTGATGCCGTGGCGCTCGAGGGTCGACCGGGTGAACTCGACGAGCCCGGGGTCGGCGAGCTGCCGGGCCGAGAGGTTGACGGCCACGGTCAGGGTGTCGTCGGCGTGGGTCGACCACTCGGCGAGCCGGGCGCACGACTCCTCGAGCACCTGGCGGCCGATGTCGACGATGGCGCCGGACTCCTCGGCCGCGCCCACGAAGTCGGCCGGGGGGAGCAGGCCTCGCTCGGGGTGGTCCCAGCGGACGAGCGCTTCGACGCCGACGATGCGGTTCGTGGCCAGCTCGACCTCGGGCTGGAAGTGGACGACGAACTGCTGCGCGGTGACCGCCAGCTGCAGCTCGCGCTCGAGGCTGAGGCGGGGCATCGACGAGCGGAGCTGATCGGTGAAGAGCTGGGCCCGGTCGCGGCCGCGGGCCTTGGCCGTCGCCATGGCGAGCGAGGCGTCGCCTTCGAGCGTCTCGATGGGGCTGCCCTCGGCCGACCGGAAGACGACGCCGACGCTGGCCGGGCAGGTGAACTCGATGTCGTCGAGGAGGAGGGGCCTCCGGAGCTCGGTGAGGAGGTGCTCGGCCGTGGCCATGGCCGCGTCGGCGTCGGCGACGTCCTCGACGAGGACGAGGAACTCGTCGCCCCCGCCCCGGGCGACCGTGTCGGGCGACGGGACGGCACCCCGCAGCCGGCGGGCCACCTCGGCGAGGACCTCGTCGCCGGCGAGGTGGCCGAGGCTCTCGTTGATCCGGCCGAACCGGTCGAGGTCGAGGCACAGCACGGCGACGCCGCGCGAGCCGTGGCCGATCCGGGCGATGGCCTGCTCGGCCCGGCGGTGGAAGAGCGTGCGGCTGGGCAGGCCGGTGAGGCTGTCCTCGAGCATGCGCTCGGCCAGGCGCCGGGTCGCAGCGTCTCGCTGGAGGAGGATGCGCACGACCGAGCCGAGCTGCTCGACGAGGGCGAAGTCCTCGGGGTCGGCGTGCTCGGGCGGGTCGTGGACGACGACGAAGCCGGCCACGTGGCCGCCGTCCTCGACGACGGGGAGCGTCCAGGCGCCACCGAGCCGGAGGGCGGCGCCGACGGGCGTGCCGCCGTCGGGCGGGATCACGATCACGCCGGGCGACTCGCGCCAGCGCGTGGGGGCGAAGGTGCGGTAGGCCTCGTCGAGCTCGAGGGCGTGGGCCTTGTCGAGGCCCACCGCGGTCACGTGCTCGGACCAGCCCATGCTGCCGGTGGCCATGACCACCCAGTGGCTGCCCGGGAGGTGGGCCTCGCCGACGTCGGCCACCTTGCGCAGGACGGTCTCGAGCTCGGCGCCGCTGGCCACCAGCTCGAGCACGGCCTGGTGGTCGGCCAGTCGGGCTTCGGCCCGCTTGCGGGGGCCGATGTCCTGGAACTGCATGAAGTAGTGGTCGCCGATGACGTCGTCGTGCACCGTCGACCACGTGACCCAGGTCCAGATCGTCGACCCGTCCGAGCGGAGGTAGCGCTTCTCGACGCCCTCCATCCCGGTGGTGGTCGGGGCCAGGCGCCTGATGTGGTGGAGCATGCTCTGGTCGTCGGCCGGCGTGACATCGGCCGCGGTGACCTCGAGCATCTCCTCCTCGGTGCGGCCGAAGAGCTCGCAGAGCCGAGGGTTGACGAGGACGTACCGGCCCTCTCGGTTCACCAGGGCCATCCCGATCGACGCGCTGTTGAAGGCGGCCTGCCAGCGTTCGTGGAGCTGCTGGATGGCGTGCTGCTCGTTGACCCGGGCGGTGACGTCGCTCCGGGTGACGATGGCGCCCCGGCCACCGTCGATCTCGAACGGGGTGACCCGGAGGCTGAACCAGCGGCCGCGGTCGAGGTAGTCGGTGTGGAAGGCGGCTCGATCACCGTCGAGGACGAGCTGGGTGGCCATCGCCGCGCCGGGCACGTGGGCCAGGCTGGCCACGAACTGGTCGCCGGGCAGGGCGACGTCGAGCTCGAGGTCGGCGGCGTCGACGACCCACGCCGCGTTGACCAGCTTGATCGTGCCCTTCTCGTCGAGCACGGCGGTGGCGGTGGGCACGGCATCGAGCACCGCCCGGTTGAGCTCGTCGCGCTCGCGGACGTGGTGGAGGGCCTCGGCCTCGGTGGTGACGTCGCGGATGATCCCCGCGAGCTGCTCACCGCCGTTCCACGGGAACACCGTCACGTCGACGGTCCGCATCCCGAGCTGGGGGAAGGTCGCCGCGGCCCGGTAGTGCTGGGTGGTCCCCGTCTCGAGCGCCCGCACCCACCACTGGTAGGCGAGCTCGACGCCGTCGGGCGTGAGGACGTCCTCGACGAGCAGGCCGTGGACGTCGGCTCGCCTGCCGTCGGGCCGGCGCACGTGACGGCCGGTGAGGGTGACGAAGCGCAGGGTGGGTCCCGGCTCGACGTCGACGAGGAACACCGTCTCGTCCAACTCGTCCAGCACGCTCGCGAGGCGCTGCTGTATCGAGAACCCTTCGGGCACCAGCACTGTTCAGGTCGTCCGTTCGTGGATTGCCGTCTCAGAAGTATCGGACAGGCGTCAACCATCATGGAAGGAGAAGTGGGATTTCCTCAGGGATGTGCCCGGTGCCACCCGGCCAGCACGGCCCGGTACGCAGCGTCCCACCGTTCGTAGATCTGGCGGAGGATGGGGCCGGGCCACCCCCCGGGCAGCAGCTCGGCCGGCAGCAGGGGATCGCCGGCCAGGTGGCGCAGGACGGCCGCCGACAGCACGAAGCCGGGCGCCAGGGCGTCGGTGTCGCCGGCGTCGAGGGCGGCCTGGGTGGCGGTCAGCCGATCGACGAGGGCACCGGCCGTGGTGGCCCAGCCTTCGAGGTCCCAGAGGGTGGCGGCCAGGGCGGTCGGATCGAGGTCGGGCGTGGCCGCCAACCAGGCGGCGTGACCGGCCAGACGCGGCGCCAGGACGGGGGTCGGGAGGTTGTCGGGTCGGGTCCACACGCCCTCCCGCCACTCGGCCAGACGGCCGCCGGCGAGCGCGGCGCGGAGCTCGCCGCGCTCGAGCGCCGACCGCCGCCCGGCCGTGACGACGGCGAGGTGCCAGCCACCCG
Source organism: Actinomycetes bacterium (assembly GCA_025464025.1). The sequence goes on from JAODBP010000260.1 coordinate 77,282, forward strand.
CCCACGGCGCGTCGGGCGGGTGGAGGCCCGAGGCCTGCCGGCGCTGCCGGTCGAGCAGGCGGCCGGCCAGGCGGTAGCGACCGTCGTCGGCGACGACCTCGCCGGCCGCCGCCATGCGGGACAGCGCGACCCGGGCCGTGCCCTCGCTGATGCCGAAGAGCCCGGCCGTGGCCACCAGCCGGGCGGTCGGCAGGGCCGGCGGGTCGAGCCCGAGCAGGGTCGAGAGCAGCACGGAGCGGGCCGTGAGCGGTCGGAGCTCCGGCGTGCCGCTCCCCGATGGCGTGGTGTTACCAGTTGCCGTCACGTGTCTGTCGAACGTAACATGGCGGGGTGGCCGTGACCGTGCTCCCGCCGCCCGAGCTCCTCCCCGAGGTGCTCCCGACCGAGCGCCTCACCGCGTCGGGACGGCCGGTGCCCGAGGTCCGATCCGGCCTGCGCCGGATCCACGACGCCCGCAACGTGGTCACCGTGCTCGGTTGCTGGGCGCAGGTCGTCCTCCCGGTGGCGGCGGCGGTCTGGTTCGACCACCCGCTGGCGTGGGTGGCCGCCTTCCTGGTGGCCGGGCGCAACTTCGCCCGCCTCTCGATCCTGGCCCACGAAGCGGCCCACCGCCTGCTGTTCACCGACCGGCGGGCCAACGACTGGGTCGGCCGCTGGCTGCTCGCCTACCCCGCCTTCGTGCCGCTCGACGTCTACCGCCGCGGCCACCTGGCCCACCACGGCGACGAGCTCGGCCCCGACGAACCCGACATGGGCCTCTACGTCGGCTACCCGATCTCTCGGGCGTCGCTGCGCCGCAAGCTGGTGCGGGACGCGGTTGGCATCTCGGGTTGGAAGAACCTCAAGCCCCTGCTGCTCGCCGTGCGATCGCGGTCGGCCCGCCCGGTGGCCCTGCGGATCCTCGCCGCCCAGGCGGTCCTGCTCGCGGCGTGCACGGCGTTCGGCCGGCCCGAGCTGTACCTGTTCCTGTGGCTGCTGCCCTGGATGACCGTGTGGCGGGTGCTCAACCGCCTCCGGTCGATCGCCGAGCACGGCGGCATGCAGCGCTCGCCCGACCGGCGGCTCACCACCCACCACGTGCGCCAGCGGCCGCTCGCCCGGTTCTGGATCGTGCCGTACAACACCGGCTGGCACCTGGCCCACCACACCGACATCGGTGTGCCGTGGCGCCACCTGCCCGCCATGCACCGCGAGCTGGTCGATGCCGGCTGGGTCGTCCCCGGCCTCGAGCACCCCAGCTACCTCGCCCTCTGGCGCGACCTCTCGTCTCGCTAGAGCTGGATGGCGGCGGCCCGCCGCGGTGCCCTCAAGTCTGAGTTCTGGACGGTTCTTGGTGACATGCCCCGACAACCGTCCACATCTCAGCGATTCGGCCCGGCAAACGGGACGCGCGCCGAGCTAGAGCTGGATGGCGGCGGCGATCTGCTTGGCCTCGGCCGGCGTGCGGTCGGCCACCTGCGACGCCAGCAGCACGAGCGCCCAGCGGGTGCCCACCTGTCGGATGGCGGCGTGGGTTGTGAGGGTCGTCTCCCCGTCCTGCTCGACGGTCGTGTAGCCGCCGCCGTCGGCGAACGGGATGGCCCCGGCACCCTCGAGCACCGTGGCCTGGGCCGCGGCGTAGCGAGCGGCCCCGGCCGCGTCACCGAACTCGTAGACGGCGACGTACGCGGTGTCGGCGCTCGCCCCGTTCACCCACGACCGGGTCACGCCGCGGACGAACCCGGCGTCGGTCAGCCGCTTCCGCTCGGCGGCGCTGTCGTTGGACGAGCTGGCCGCGCCGTCGAGGTCGAGCGGCCCACCGCCGAACGCGGCGTCGGCCCGGACGAAGCCGTCGAGCGCGGTCGTCGGCAGCCGGGCGGCGAGCGCGGCGCCCGCCGGTGACGTGGTCGTGGTCGACGATGGCTGGAGGTCGAGCCTCGGGCCGTCCGACGAGGAGGAGCACCCGGCCAGCACGAGGGCGAGGAGCGCCCCGGCGAGGATGCGCCTCACCCGGCGTCGTCGGGGGTGGTGGGCAGCTCGACCACGTTGTCCGTGCCTCGTCGCCGGCGCCACGCCTCCTCGGCCAGCGACACGACCTCGCGCAGCGGTAGGCCGATCCGCTTGGCGGCACGGGCCGCGTCGTCGTGCTCGACCTTCACCCGCCCGGCACCGACCTTGACCCGCACCGGGAGGCCGTGGACCTCGACCTCGTCGAACGTGCGGGGCGAGGGCCACCGCTCGATCGTCGAGCCCCGCACGCCCATCGTCCCCGTCTCGTCGCGGAGCACGCGGGCGAGCTGGCCGGCGAGGGCGGGGTCGGCGAGCACGTGCACGGTGTGGGCCGGTCGGCCCTTCTTCATCAGGATCGGCGTGAGCCAGGCGTCGTGGGCACCGGCGGCGAGCAGCTCGGTGAGGGCGTGGGCGAGGGTCTCTCCGGTGACGTCGTCGACGTTGGCCTCGAGCAGCACGACCGGCTGCCCCGTGGTGGCGGCCCCGCCGGCGGTGCCGAGCACGACCTGCGTCATGTTCGGCAGCGTGTCGATGTCGCGCGTGCCGGCACCGAACCCGCTGGCCGTGATCGTCATGGCCGGCATCGGGCCCCACGACGTGCACAGGGCGGCGAGGATGCCGGCGCCGGTGGGCGTGGTGAGCTCGACCCCGACATCGATGCCGTGGGTGGGAGCGCCGGCCAGCAGCTCGACGACGGCCGGCGCCGGGTTGGGGAGGAGGCCGTGGGCGGCGCGGATCATGCCCATGCCGGTGGCGACCGGGCTGGCCGCCACGTCGTCGACGCCGAGCACCTCGAGGGCGGCGGCCACGCCCACCACGTCGACGATGGCGTCGAGGCTGCCGACCTCGTGGAAGTGCACCTGCTCGATGCTGCGGCGGTGGAGCCGGGCCTCGACGGTGGCGATGGCGTGGAAGATCGCTGACGCCCGCTCCCGGACCCGGTCCGGGAGCCGGGCCTCCTCGATGAGCGCGGTGATGTGCGAGTACGTGCGCACGACCGTCGTCTCCCGGGCGTCGACGACGAGGTGGGTGCCGGCGATGCCGCCCCGCATCGTGTCCTGGGCCTCGATCGACCACCCGCTCACCGGGAGCCGGCCGAGGATCTCGCGGACGGCGTCGAGGTCGGCGCCGGCGTCGACGAGCGAGCCGAGCGCCATGTCGCCGGCGATGCCGGAGAAGCAGTGGAACCAGGCGATGGTGCGCAGCGGCTCAGCCACGGGTGGTCCCGAGGATCCGGTGCACGGCGAGGGCGGCGCCGAACCCGTTGTCGATGCCGACCACGGTGATGCCGGCGGCGCACGAGGCCAGCATCCCGAGCAGGGCGGTGACCCCCTCGAAGGCGGCGCCGTAGCCGGTGCTGGTGGGCACGGCGACGACCGGGCCGGTGGCGATGCCGCCGACCACGCTGGCCAGCGCCCCCTCCATGCCGGCGACGACGATCACCACGTCGGCCGCCGCGATGCGGTCGACCTCGCCGAGCAGGCGGTGGAGGCCGGCCACGCCCACGTCGGTGATGCGGGTCGGTGCGACGCCCAGGGCGGTGAGGGTGGCGGCGCACTCGTCGGCCACCGGCTGGTCGGCCGTGCCCGCCGTGACCAGGACCACGTCGACGTCGCGCTGCTGGGCGTGGCGCCACGTCGCCGTGGTGCCGGTGACGGTTGCCTCGGGTGCCGTGGCCGTGGTCGCGGCGAGCTGGTCCTTGTCGGCCCGGGTGAGCACGACGGGCCCGCCGGGCGAGCGCAGGAGCTCGGCCACGATCGCCGCGCACTGCTCGGCGGTCTTGCCCGGGGCGTACACCGCCTCGGCCGCGCCCTGGCGCAGGGCCCGGTGGTGATCGACCCGGGCGAAGCCCAGATCGACCCACGGCAGGCGCCGCAGGGCGGCCACGGCGTCGTCGGCCGGCACCTCGCCCGACCGCACGCCGTCCAGCAATCGCCTCAGGGCGTCCTCGTCCACGGTCGTATTGTGCTGCGCCATGCCGCGGATCGCCTTCCTGGGCCCTCTCGGGACGTTCACCGAAGAGGCCCTGCTGAGCCAGGACGACCTGGCGCGGGGCGAGCTGGTGCCCGTCTCCTCCATCCCCGAGGTCCTCGCCGTCACCGAGCGGGGCGAGGTCGATCTCGGCTTCGTGGCCATCGAGAACGCCATCGAGGGCACCGTCAACGCGTCGATCGACGCCCTCGCCTTCGACCACGACCTGCTGATCCAGCGGGAGATCGTCATCCCCATCCACCAGAACCTGCTGGCGCCGAAGGGCATGACGCTCGACCAGATCACCGCCGTGCTCTCGATCCCGGTCGCCACCGCCCAGGTGCGGGGCTGGCTGGGTCGCAACCTGCCGGGCGTCGAGGAGCGGGCCGCGAACTCGACGGCGGAGGCGGCGCGCGTGGTGGGCGAGGGCGGCATGCCGGGCGCGGCGGCGATCGCCCCCGCGGTGGCCGCCGAGCTCTACGGGCTCGACGTGCTGGCGGCCGAGATCGAGGACCACCCCGAGAACAAGACCCGCTTCGTGGTCGTGGCCAAGGAGGGCGTGCCGGCGCCGACCGGCCACGACAAGACCACGATCGTGTGCTTCCAGACCTTCGACCGACCCGGCAGCCTGCTGGCGATCCTGCAGGAGTTCGCCGCCCGGGCCATCAACCTGGTGAAGCTCGAGTCCCGCCCGACCAAGACCAGCCTGGGCGACTACTGCTTCGCCATCGACCTCGAGGGCCACATCGCGGATGAGCTCGTGGCCGATTGCCTGCGCGACATCAAGGCCAAGATCGCGGATGTGAAGTTCCTCGGCTCGTACCCGGCGGCCGGCGAGCACGGGGAGTCGGTGCGGCGCGACGCCGAAGTCTCGTGGCGGCGGGCCGACGAGTGGGTGCAGGGACTGCGCGACGGGATCCGGCGGTAACGTCGCCCCACCCGGAGGGGTGGCGGAGTGGACGATCGCACCGCTCTTGAAAAGCGGCGAGGCGCAAGCCTCCGCGGGTTCGAATCCCGCCCCCTCCGCTGAGCGTTATCCTGCGTGCTCCACCCGGGAGAGGTGCGAGAGCGGCCGAATCGGCCTCACTGCTAATGAGGTGTGGGGCAACCCACCGAGGGTTCAAATCCCTCCCTCTCCGCTCACGGGCCGTGACCGACGTCACGGCCCGTGCATTGCGTTTTGATGACGGACCGTGGGTAGGGTCGCCGCCGAACCCGCCACGAACCCGGCATTCTTCGCGCCGGTCGGTGCCCCCATCTCTTCCCGGAGTGGCGTGCGGCACCGACTGCGTAGCGCGGCCGGAGCAAGGAGCCCCTCAACATGTCCGGCAGTAGACGCGGGCGGTCCCTGACCGCCCTCGCACTCGGCACCGCGGTCGTCCTGACCTCGGTGCTCGTCCTCCCCGCAACTCCCGCCGGCGCCACCGATGGCGGCGGCAAGGTCCTCGCCCGGGGCGCAGCCCCCGACCACGGTGGCCCTGGCGAGATCGCCAGTGCGGTCACCGGTCTGGCCGCCACGCCCTCCGGCGGCGGCTACTGGGTCCTCACCGCCGACGGCGCCGTGCGGGCCTACGGCGACGCCCTCTTCATGGGCTCGGCCGCCGGCGACCACCTGAGCGCCGTCGACCTCGCCGCCCACCCGTCGGGCAGGGGCTACTGGCTCGTGGCCGACGACGGCCGGGTTCGCACCTACGGCTACGCCCGCAACCTCGGCTCGCTCGAGGGCCGCCACCTGGCCGCCCCGATCGTCGGCATCGCCGCCACGACCTCGGGCGACGGCTACTGGCTGGTGGCGCGCGACGGCGGCGTCTTCGCCTTCGGCGACGCCCGCTACCTCGGCGCCACCGCCGGCACGGCGCGGGCACCGGTGGCCGGCATCGCCGCCTCGCCCGACGGCCGGGGCTACTGGATCGCCGGCACCGACGGGTCGGTCTCGGCGTTCGGCTCGGCGGTCGCGGCCGGCGACGCGGCCGGCACCCTCGCCTCGCCCGTCGTCGCCATCGACACCAGCCCGCTGCCCGGCGGCTACTGGCTGGCCACGGCCGACGGCCACGTGCGGGCCTTCGGCTCGGCGCACGACTTCGGCTCGGCCGATGTCGACGCCCCGGTCGCCGACTTCGCCGCCCGTCCGCTGGGCGACGGCTACTGGCTCGCCACCGGCGCCACGCCGCGGTTCCGGGCCCAGAGCGCGAGCCAGGCGGTCCCCTACGAGCCGCCCGCCCCGGCCCCGGCACCCTCGTCGGGTGAGCCGTCCGACGCCGACTTCGACCGCCTGGCCCAGTGCGAGTCGGGGAGCCGGTGGAACCTGCGCTCGGGCAACGGCTACTACGGCGGCCTGCAGTTCAGCGCCTCGACGTGGCAGTCCCACGGCGGCACCGGGCTGCCCAGCGACCACACCCGGGCCGAGCAGATCGACATCGGCCGGCGGCAGTGGCGCCAGAGCCGATGGACGGCCTGGCCGTCCTGCTCCCGCCAGCTCGGCCTGCGCTAGCTGGCCACCGGTGAACGTTGCGACCGCCCCTTGGCCCGGCCAGGGGGCGGTCGTCCGTGTCCGGGCGAGCGATCAGGATGAAGGCGGGCCTTGGCGCTTGACCGGCCGGGCGGCGTCGATGATCGGCCACGCCAGCACCAGCAGCACCACGGCGAGCACCACGTAGGCGACCCGGAAGAGCGGCCCGGCGGTGCTGAACAGCGCGCCCTCGACCAGCTTCACCACGGCGATGCCGACGCCGGCCACGGCCACCACGGCGAGGACCCGCAGCACCGGGCGCAGGGCCGGGCCGAGCTGGCGGGCGAGCCAGCGGAGGAGGAGGCGCCGCACGGGCGCACCGTACTCAGGCCGCGACGTCGGCGATGCGGCCCCGGGCCGGCGCGTCGGCCAGGGCGACGTCCCACTGGGTGCGGGTGCGGTAGCGCACGACCTCGGTCGACGGCGGGGGCGGGGCGAAGTTGCGAGCGGCGGCGAGCAGCACGTCGTAGGCGGCGTTGGCCACGGCCATGGCGGCGTGGGCTGCTTCGCGGACCGAGACCGGTGCGTCGACCAGCCGGTCCGGGTGCTGCCGGCGGCAGATCTCCCGGTAGGCGGCCTTGATCTCGTCGAGCGAGGCGTCCTCGGACACCCCCAGCACGTCCCACGGCGACAGCACACCGAAGGGTTCGCCGCACGATCCGTGCGTTCCTGCCGGCGGCTGAGGGCTCGGTCAGCGCCGTCGCCTACACTGTCCCAGCTTCACCAGCGCTCGTAGCTCAACGGATAGAGCATCTGACTACGGATCAGAAGGTTGGGGGTTCGAATCCCTCCGAGCGCGCCAGACAAGTTCAGTTCAGAGGCACTTTTGCTCCGGCCCCTCGACGGTCGGATCACCCCGTGAGAACATTTTGAGAACCAAACCGGTTCTCAGGAGCTCCCATGGCGGCACGGCCTGAAGGCGTCTACGCCGACGGAAAAGGCGGCTGGTACTTCAAGGCCACCGTCGGCACCGACCCGCTGACCGGCAAGCGCGTCCAGGTCACCAAGCGCGGCTTCCGCTCCGCGACCCGCCTATTTGGCGAGAGTGGCACGACGGCCGAGGCCGTGACTGCCCGGCTCGGCATCGTTCCATCCAAGTCGTTTGAGGCCGGTACCCGCACCGGACCTCGCTGTCCCGCTCGCGAGCAGTCCGGATGGCTCCTTTCCTCCAGCGAGCAGATCGAGGACGGCGTTGAGCTTGAGGAACAGCTTGAACGCCTTCTCGCTGTGCTCGAACCGGTCGGCAAGGAGCTGTGGTCTCTTGTCGATGAGGGCTGTTGGGCGAACTGGTGGTGCTTCGTCGAATCGTCTGCCATGGAGCACGCCACCGAACTACCCCGCGAACTGTTGACGCGTTTGCTTGGTCTTCCTGGCGATCTGTGGATTGATGTCGGCGAGGGCGAAGCCGAGGACTAGCGAGTCGGCGTCTTGTGACGCGGCTTGCTCCGTAGAGTCATCTCCGGCCAGAACACGCTTGGATGGCGTCATCGAGAACCGACGGCCGGGGGTCGTTGTCTTGCCAGCCGGCCTCCTTCAGGCGCAGGAGCGCCGGGAGTGCTTCGGGAGCGCTGAGCTCAGCGGCGGCTTCGACGACGAGATTGCCGGGTTCGTCATCGAGGCGGGCGAGTAGGACCGGGAGCGTTCGTAGGTCATGCCGCCGGGCCAAGCCCACCAACGCCTCACCCGCGGTGTCGCCTTCCTCGTCGGTCAAGCGAGCGGCGAGGGCTTGACGGATGGCGGCGTTGTCCACTTCGAGCTGGGAGCCGAGCCCGAACGTCGCCCAATCGCGAACCTCAGCGTCCGGGTCCGCGGTCAGACAAATGAGCGCGCGCACAGCGTCCTCCGCCGGCGGGTCGCCCGCAACCGATGGCAGTGCTGCGGCCACGTCGAATCGGATCTCGTCAGAGGGATGTCCGGCGTGGCGCAGCACCGCAGGAAGCCCTCGTTCGTCGCGGATGTGGCTCAGCGCGGCGATGGCTGCATCCAGGACCTCGAGATGGTCGTCCTCACACGCGCCGATTACGATCGGCAGGGTTTCCTCGAGGAATGGTCGGTCGGCGTCGTAGCCGATCTGGCCGAGCACATCGAGGGCGACAGTTCGTTCAGCGGGCTTCGGTGACGCGGCAAGGCGACATACGACGTCAAATGTCGAGCGGTCGGTGCGACGGTGGAGGTCACGCAGGATTGCCCAGCGCTCGTCGGCATCCCGGTCCTCAATGGCCGCGGCTCGCAGGAGTGCGTCGAGGGCGTCTGGATCGTTGACAACCACCGGCTCAGCGTAGGAGTTGGAGCGCGGCGGCGATCGTGAAATCAGCCGAGAGCGAGGCCGTGCAGCTGGAGCGCGGAGGCGAGATCAGAATCACGCTCGTCGAACTCCCCGATCTCGGTGAGGTTCGGGGAGGTGGGCTCGAAGATGGCCCAGTTCGTGAGATCGTCACCGTGCTTCGAGCGGTACGCGATGCCGTTCCACTGGCGTGCTCCGTCGATAGATCGGTCGAAGACATACCGCGAGATGTCCTGAGTGAAGGCGCGCGGCGCTGTCAATCGGATGGCCGCCGCGTCGAGGTCGTGTAGGCCGTGGTGCACGACCCGAGCGGCCAGTTCGGTTCGAAGCTCGGCGATCGTCTGGTGATGGCCGATGTCGACGTAGTCACCGACGAGGGCGCCGGCGCCGACGCGGCGAACGCCGATCCACTCGCGTGGCACTACCCCAGCCGGTGGCGGTTCGTGATCCCCGTCGTCGCCGACGATCTTCTCGAGCTCGGCGATGACCTCAGGGTCGGGGCGGAAGTACGCCAGGCATTCCACGAACGTGGCGAGGCGCTGGGTCGATGCGTAGAGCACTCGGTAGATGCCCTGCGGATCGTCGAACCGATTGCCGAACGTTCCATCGATCTCGGCCGAGGCCCAGTCAGGCCACGCCCAGGGGTCGGGGCGACGTCCGAGCCGAAACACGGTGTCGGGTGTGTCGGCCTGCTTCACCCTCCGACGAGAAACGCTCGCGCCGCTGCGAGTACCGATGCTCCGACCTCATCGAGGTCGCCCTCGCGCAGCAGGCGAGCTGGCGATCGGTCGTCGAGGTGCGGGTTGAGGCCCTGAAACCACGCCTGCACCACGGTTGGCGCGTCGTGCTCGCTGAGGAGCAGCGCGACCTGGAGGGCGAAGCGGAGGCGATCCTCGACTTCACCTGACTTCACCTCTCGTGTCCCATCAGCCCACTGATGGACAGCCCGCGTCTCGCGGACACCTCCGATGTAGGCGACAAGTCGAGGAGTGAGTAGGTCTCGCAGCTCCGTCACGGCGGGTCCGAACGGAGCCCGCATCGCGTGCTCATGGGCCCGCAGCTCCGGACGGCTCATCGTTGTACCGGCCATGGCACAACGATACCCATGGAGTAATCACATAGCAATCACATGCTGTAAACCAGCAAAATGCCTAACAGCTCTCGTCAGGCTCGATCCGGAAAACGAGCCTCTGCGACGACGGCGGGGCGATGCCCTTGAGCGACGACCCGTAGACGATGCCTTCGTCGCTGATCCCATTGGCGTCGGCATACGCCCGGAACCGGGCGTCGGTGCCAAGCCACACGCGATCGCCATGACCCTTGCCGACGTAGCTCACCCACTCAGCCAGGTAGTCATTCGCCCTCGGGGGGCCCAACGTGAATCCTGCGGAGCGAACGTGACGAGCGAGCATCGCCACTGCCTGCGTCTCAGAGGGAGCGTGCACGTCGAGGATGACGAAGCGAGTCTCGTATTTCGGCTCAGGTCCCGCGTAGTTGCAACCGGTGTATTGGTCGGCCGCAACGCCTACGCCGGCGGGCCAGGGCTGAAGCGGTGAGAGGCTCGCGTGGTCTGGCGCCGGAAAGATGGAGCGCAGGACCACCACGGCAAGCCCGACGAGTCCGATGGCAACAGCCATGACGGCTCCCACGCGTCGCCGAAGGCGCCAGACGTGAGGCTTGGGTCCCTCCGCCGTTCGCCTCACAACGGACATCTTCCACCGATGGCAGATAGCCGGTCCAGGCGAACCATTCCGCCCGAGTCAGATTGCATGCCGTGAGAACCGTCGTGAGAACCATTCCGTTCTCATGGCTGTTGACGGCGGTCACCACCGGTCACTCCCGTCGCCGCGAAAGCGCTGGTCAGGGACCGTAAACGGCACTGGCGGGCACTGGGTGAAACTACAGGAAAGTCACTCTGGCAGAACTACGGATCAGAAGGTTGGGGGTTCGAATCCCTCCGAGCGCGCTCTACCTCCTCACCCCAACCGCGTCAGCACGTTGCGGGTGATCTGTTCGATCTGCGGGTCCCGACCGGCCAGCCCGTGCGCCCAGTCGGTCGACCCTGACGTGATGACCGTCGCGCCGGCGTCGTTGGTGTAGGCACCGAGCACGGCGTGGCCGTGGCGAAGGCGTTCCATCGCCTCCGGGTCACGGGTGCCGAACACGCGTGAGGCGATGTACTCCAACTCGCTCGGCTCGCCCGGCTTGGGGGGTCGGGGCGCGGTCTCGCGGGTGAAGTGCTGCGTCGGGCACGTGCCGAGGATCTCGAAGGTCGACGGGGTGCCGTCCTCGCCCGTCGGATGCGGCAGCCCGTCGCGGTAGGTGAACACGCAGCCGTCGCACTCGTAGCCGACGACGGTCGCGCTGGCGCCGAGCACGTCGCCGTAGCCGAGGCCGGTGCCGTCGAAGATCCAGTGACCGGCGCGGTGCACGGTGTAGCCGCCGAGGCCCTGCGTGACGTTGCGGCCGATGCGGTGGTAGCCGCCGCGGGTGAAGGAGACACCGGTCATCTGGTTCTCGGGACGACCGACGACCACGTCGGACCAGAACGTCGTCGCCTCCGGCTCGCGATCGGTCGCCATCACCGGGTCGTCCTTGAAGAAGCCCTTGTAGCCGACCATCACGTCGTGGCCGTCGCCTTCGATGCGCACCTGCCACAGCGACGTGTTGCCCGAGAAGAACGCCGCGTTGCCACCGCGCCCGATGAACGCTTCGACCGTGTCGCGCATGCCGCGGGACCAGTACTCGTCGTGACCCACCGACAGGTACAAGCTCGCGCCGTCCAGCACCTCGGGGTGCAGCTCGAGATCGGCGTTCGTGCACACCCCGATCTCGAAGCCCTCGCGCTCGGCCCACTCGATGAACGGAAGCTCCCAGTCGGGCCAACCTGCCGACCCGGCGTAGCCGGACAGGTGGTTGAGCTGGACGTAGCCGACATGCGCGGCGTTCTGCGGATCGGGCGCGCCCGTCCCGGTCACGCGCCGGCCCTTGCCCGGAGGCTTGTAGAGGTAGCCCGCCGCCATCGGACGCCGCATGGCGACGTGGGTGCCGCCGGTGTAGAGGTTCGGTCCGCCGAAGTCGTTGTAGGCGTGCCACGTGTTGGTGGCCAGCGCGAGCACGATGGCCGCGCCTGGAGACGGACGCACGACGAAGAACGCGTGGTCGCGCCGCACGCTCCCGCCGACGTCGATCTCCATGACGACCTCGTAGTAGCCCGACCGCCAGGTCGGGTCGACGTCGAGCGTGAGCGCAACCGGCCAGCCGCACCCCTTCGAGGACGCGTCCCTCGGCGTGGGGTGCTCGTCGGCCGCCACTGCGTCGGAGCGGAAGACGACCTCCCGTCGCCCGCCGACCCGTGCCACCTCGACGCGCACCGGCCGACGACCCGACGACGACAGGTGGAGACTGACCTGCTCGCCCGCGCCCGCTGACTGTGGCCAGCAGTATCCCGCGACGACCTCGCGCCCCATTCGCCCGACGCTAACGGGGTGAGCTCGACGGCGACCTCGTCGACCCAACGAGCCCTTTCCGGCCGTGGCAGGTGCGTGCCATCGTTGATGGACACGCATTGCACCGGCGACGCGCGGGAGGAAGAGCGATGGGAGGTGCGTCCACCGTGCGTGCTTCCGTCCAGGCGGCCCTCGACTACCTGCCCAAGGGCCAGCTGTTGCCGGAGAACGTGTGGCGGGTCCGCCACCGGGTCCTCAACCTGCTCCTCCGGGCCCACGTCGTCGCCATCTTCACCTTCGCCCTGCTGCGCGGGAACAGCATCCTGCACAGCGCCGGCGAGGCGGGGATCATCGCCACCTTCGCCCTCCTCGCGTCGATCGACGGGCCGCACCGGCGGCTGAGCTCGTCGATCACCGCGCTCGGGCTGGTGGCGTGCTCGGCGGTGCTCGTGCACCTCTCCGGCGGCGTCATCGAGATGCACTTCCACTTCTTCGTGATCGTCGGGATCATGACGCTCTACCAGGACTGGATCCCGTTCCTGGTCGCCATCGGGTTCGTCGTCCTCCACCACGCCGTGCTCGGGGTGCTCGACCCGAAGGCCGTCTACAACCACCAGGACGCCATCGACCACCCGCTGCGGTGGGCGTTCATCCACGGCGGGTTCGTCCTCGCCGCCAGCGTGGCGAGCGTCGTCGCCTGGCGGCTCAACGAGGAGCAGGCCCTGCTCGACTCGTTGACCCGGCTGCCGAACCGGCGGCTCTTCCAGGACCGCGTCGAGCACGCACTGGCCCGGGCCCAGCGCGACCCCGGTCGGCTGGCCGTCCTGTTCGTCGACCTCGACGGCTTCAAGGACGTGAACGACAGCCTCGGGCACGCGGCCGGCGACCAGCTGCTGGTCGAGGTGGCCCGTCGCCTGCAGGCCGGCCTGCGCCCGGCGGACACGCCGGCGCGCCTCGGTGGCGACGAGTTCGCCGTGCTGCTCGAGGACCTCGCGTCGGTCGAGGAGGCGGCGACCATCGCCGACCGGCTGGTCCAGGCGATCGCCGCGCCGGTGCCGCTCCGCGGGCGCGAGCTCAGCATCGGAGCCAGTGTCGGCGTGGCGATCCACGTCACCGGCATCTCCGTCGAGGACCTGCTGCGCAACGCCGATGTCGCGATGTACACGGCGAAGGCGTCGGGCCGCGGCCGGGTGGAGGTCTACGAGCACGCCATGGGCGCGGCGGTGCTGGCCCGCATCGACATCGAGCGAGAGCTCCAGCAGGCGGTCGCGCTCGAGCAGTTCGAGGTGCACTACCAACCGCTGGTCTCGCTGCACGACGGCGAGATCGTCGGCGTCGAGGCCCTGGTGCGGTGGCGGCACCCGGAGCGCGGGCTGCTGGTCCCCTCCGCGTTCCTCGACGTGGCCGAGAACAGCGGGGTGATCGGCCCGATCGGCTCGTGGGTCCTGCGGGAGGCCACGGCGCAGGCGGAGCGGTGGCAGGACCTGGCACCGGCGGGCTCGCTCGGCGTCGCGGTGAACCTCTCCCCGAGCCAGCTCGGCGACGACGACGTCCTCGCCGAGGTGACCGCCGCCCTCGCCGCGTCGGGGTTGTCGCCGGCCCTGCTGACGCTTGAGCTCACCGAGGGGGTGATGCTGAGCGGCGGGCCGGAGGCCATCGAGCGGCTCCATCGGTTGAAGGCGCTCGGCCTCTCGCTCGCCATCGACGACTTCGGCACGGGCTACTCCTCGCTCAGCTACCTCCGGAACCTGCCGGTCGACGTGCTCAAGATCGACAAGCTGTTCGTCGACGGGATCGCCGAGCGGGAGACCGACGCCGCGTTCGCGGCTGCGATCCTCCGCATGGCCCAGACGCTCGGGCTCGACACCATCGCCGAAGGGGTCGAGACGCCCGAGCAGGCGACCGCGCTCGTCCACCTCGGTTGCGGCGCGGCCCAGGGCTTCCACTTCTCCCGCCCGGTGCCGGCCGACGAGCTCGAAGCCCTCCTCGTCGACCGGCTGCCGACGGCGACGTAGGCGGTCCCTCGCCCGACGGTCACGGTTTGGCCAGAATGGGCGACGTGCCGTACGTCGCGGTCCAGGCCCACAAGTTGCTCGGTGATCTCGCCGCCGTCCGCATGGCGGTGCACCTCCTCGCCGACGGCTCCCTCACGGAGGAGCAGCGGGCCACGGCCCAGGCCTCCCTCGCCCTGCGCCTCGACGCCATGGAGCACGGGCTGCACGAGCTGATCACCGCGCCTCGGGGCGACTCCGCCCAGCCCTGAGGGTGCAGGTTCATCCAAGTTGATGAGGCCCGGCCACCCCGTGCGGCTGGAAGCTCATGGCAATGCCCTGCATCGACGTCGCCCTGGCCGAGGACATCGACCTCGTCAACGCGCCGCTGGTCCGCTCGTGGCTCCAGGTGGCGGTCGACGCCAACCCCGGCGGCACCCTCCGGGTCGATCTCGCCGGCACCTCGGTGCTCGACGAGGCCGGGCTCGCCGTCCTGGTCGGGGTCCTGCTCGGCATGCGGGAGACCGGAGGCGAGGTCGTGCTGCTCAACGTCGGTCCGTCGGCCGCCGCCACGCTGCAGCTCACCCGGCTCGACCGGGTCTTCGGCTTCGAACGCTGAGCGGCCGCCCCGGTCGTTGTAGACCATGGGCATGACCGTGACGACGACGATCGACGACGGCGTTGCCGTCGTGACCATGGACGACGGCAAGATGAACGCCGTCGGCCACGCCGTGCTCGACTCGCTCCACGCCGCGCTCGACACCGCGGCGGCCGAGGCCCGGGCCGTCTGCATCGTGGGCAACGAGAAGGCCCTCTCGGCCGGCTTCGACCTGGCCGTCATGACCGGCGACGACCCGGACGCCGTGATCGCCCTGGTCAAGGCCGGCGCCGAGCTCATGATGCGGCTCTACGTCCACCCCCAGCCGACCGTCGCCGCCGTCACCGGCCACGCCATGGCCGCCGGCGCCCTCCTCGCCCTCTCGTGCGACACGCGGATCGCGGCGCCGGGCCGGGCCAAGATCGGGCTCAACGAGGTGGCCATCGGCCTGGTCATGCCGGCGTTCGGCATCGAGCTGGCCACGGCCCGCCTGTCGCCCCTGGTCCTGACCCGGGCCGTGGTCCAGGCCGAGCTGTTCGATCCCGAGGGCGCCGCCGCCGTCGGCTACGTCGACCGGGTCGACGAGGCGTGCGTCGCGACGGCCGTCGAGGAGGCCCGCCGGCTCGGTGCGCTGTCGCCTGGCGCCTACGGCAAGACCAAGGCGGCCATCCGCCAGCCCCTGGTCGACCGGGTGCTCGCCGGGCTCGACGCCAACCTCCGGGGCTTCGGCGTCGAGCAAGACTGATCGCATCAGACTTACACTCCTGGGCAACCAGAGGGGTGGTGCCGGATGGCCGAACAGGTCGTGGTGGCGAGCGTCAACTTCACGCCGGTGTGGCACGACACCGAGGCGACGTTGGCCAAGATGCGGGCGAACATCGCCGAGGCGGCGAGCCAGGGCGCGGACATCGTCCTGTTCCCCGAGGGCGCGCTGCGCGGGTGCGGGAGCTGCTCGGCGTGCGCCGAGCTCCAGGGTCCGTGCGACGAGCACCTGGCCGGGGCCGAGACGGTGCCCGGCCCGTCGACCGAGGCCATCCTCGAGCTGTGCCAGGAGCACGACCTCTACGTGGTGTTCGGCATGCCCGAGCGCGACCAGCACGACGAGCGGAAGCTCTACAACGCGGCAGCCGTGGTCGGGCCCGAAGGCATCCTCGGCACCTACCGCAAGGTGCACCTCGGCGAGCTGCCGTGGGTGACCGAGGGCGTCACCTACACCCCCGGCACCGAGCTGCCGCTCTTCCCCACCCGCTTCGGGCCGATCGGCGTGCAGATCTGCTACGACTTCTGGTTCAACCCGGAGCTGACGCGGATCCTCGCCCTGAAGGGCGCCCAGATCGTGCTCGCCCCGGTCGGTTCGTTCGCCGCTCCCGGTCGGCCCGACAGCATGCGGGCAACCGCGCTCTCGCGGGCGCAGGAGAACCTCATCTACGTCGTGGTGTCGAACTCGGTCGGCGGGCCGGGGAAGTTCGCCGCCGGCTACTCGGGCGAGGCGCTCACCCAGGGCCTGCGTCCCGACCAGTACGTGGGTCACAGCATGATCGCCGGTCCCCGCTTCCCGCGGTTCGGCCAGCTCATGGCCGAGGCCGGCGACATGGAGGAGGTCGTGACCGCCACGCTCAACCTCACCCAGCTCGAGCGGTTCACGACGGTGTTCGACTACCGCCGCTGGCGCACCGGCCGGCTCCAGAGCGCGTCGCAGCTCGTCGCCGACGAGTACGCCAAGCTCGCCGCCGGCTCCTAGCGCCGGTAGCGGACCGGGCACGGCGCGGCGGCGCGGGCGACGCCGCCGATCTGCACCGGCAGGGGCTCGGCGTGGTCGTAGGCGGCGTCGAGCGTGAACGTCGAGAACAGGCGCATGACCGTGCGCGACATGGCGGCGAGCGAGAACGGCTGGGCCGGGCACGTGTGGCTGCCGTGCCCGAACGCCGTCACCAGCTCGACCGCGGCGAGGGCGTCGGCATCGCGCAGGCGGCGGCCCTTCCAACGCTCGGGGTCCCAGCGGTCGAGACCGGGAGCCGAGTCGAGGTTGGTGAGCGGCAGCAGCGTGGCGATGGTGGCGCCGGGCGACACGGCGTACGTGCGCGCCTCGTCGGCCACCTCGACCGGCTGGTGCACGTAGCGGAGCATGATCGAGCGCTGGGCCAGCCGGGTCGACTCGAGCGCGCACCGCTCGGCGAGCTGGGCGTCGCCCGCGGCCACGGCGGCGGCCAGCTCGGGGTGGGCCAGCAGGTCGACGATCGTCCAACCCAGGGCGGCGAACAGGTTCGACATCGAGCCGAGGTGCACGAGCACCACGTCGCGGGCCACGCCTCGCCGCATGTCGTCCGGCGCCTCGTCCGACCAGCGGTCGACGATCTGCTGGAAGAGGTCGTCCTGGCGGCCGGTGGCCAACCGCTCGTCGACCGACTCGCCCAGCACCTCGTCGGCCGTGGCCAGGGCGGCCCGCTCGACCCGCTTCCCGTTGGCCTGCACCGCGGCCATGGCCTCGGGGTGGACGAACGCGTCGGAGCCGTCGAGGGCGTCGAGGGCGGGCACCAGCCGGTCGAACCGGTCGCCCCGGGCCGACGCCTCGCCGCCCCACGAGGCCAGGCCCATGCGGTGACCGAGTCGCCGGGTGAAGGCGAACGCCTCGAACATGCCCTCGGCGCCAAGGGCGTCGAGCTCGATGTCGAGCGCCTGCTCGAGCTGGGCGAGGTAGGCGGCGGTGCCGGCCCGGCCGAACAGGTCGTGGGGCATGGTCCGGCGGCCGTCGAACAGCTCCTCGGGGAGCTTCCGGCTGATCATGCGCCAGTCGGCGATGCCCTTCGACGCCGCCGACTCGGGCAGGGCGTAGAAGCTGCGCACGCCGGCCGGCGAGAAGAGGAACAGGAACGGGCCGTCGGGCGAGTCGACCACGAACGTGTCGCCGCAGCTCGCCCGGGCGCCGGCGATGGCGGCGATCGGATCGGCCACCTCGGCGTCCCACGGCAGGGCGATCGGCGCCACCTCGGGGATCGGGTCGATCAGCACGACCCGCAAGCTACGGGAGGATGAGGTGCACGTCTCCGAACTCGTGCCAGAGGTAGCCCTCGGCCAGGCTGGCCTCGTACGAGGCCTCCAGCAGCGGCCGGCCGGCCACGGCTTCGAGCATGAGCAGGTGCGACGCCTCCGGCTCGTGCCACCCGGTGAGCAGCCCGTCGACGGCACGGACGCCGCGCTCGGGCGTGATCACCAGGTCGGTCCACCCGTCGGTCGGCCGGGCCACGCCGTCGTCGCCGGTGGCCGACTCCAGCGCCCGCACCACGGTGGTGCCGATGGCGACGACCTTGCCGCCTGACTCATGGGTCGCGTTGACCCGCATGGCGGTCGACGCCGGCACGATCAGGCGCTCGGGGTACGGCGTCTCGTCGGCCTCGAGCGACGCCACGCCGGTGTGCAGCACGAGCGGGGTCACGCCGACGCCCTTGGCCACCAGGCGGGTGATGACCTCGGGCGTGAACGGCCGGCCGGCGCTCGGCATCTCGGCGCTGCCCGGCTCGGTGGCGTACACGTTCTGGTAGGCGGTCACCGGCCAGGGCCGGTCGACGTAGCCGTAGTGGATGGGCCGGCCGTGGGTGGTGAGCCACGTGCGGGCCGGCAGGGGCAGGTCGAGGGTGGCGATCCAGAGGCGGTCGCTGCCCAGGTACGGGCCGACCAGGCGCGCGGTGGCGCCCTCGCCGAGGGCGAGCACCGGCGGGGGCTCGCCACCCCAGCGGGCGGTGGCTCGACCGTCGTGTCGCCGGACCTCGACCACCCAACGGTGGTCGTCGAGCTGGGTCGACAGGTGGACGACGGCGCGGGTGCCGTCGGCCGCGAGGGCGTCGACGGCGGCGGGCAGCGTGCCCGACGTGTTGATGACCACGAGGTCGCCGACGTCGAGGAAGTGGGGGAGGAGGGCGAAGGTGCTGTGCACCAGCTCGCCGGTGCCGCGGTGGGCGACGAGCATGCGCACGCCGTCCCGGGTCAGGCCCCGGGCCTCGGGCGGCTCGCTCGCCTCCAGCTCCGGTGGCAGGTCGAAGGCCAGCCGGGCGCTCACCGGATGCCCGTCAACAGGTCGGCGGCCCGGTAGCGGCCGCTCGAGGGACGGTCGGCCAGCAGCCGGCGGAGGGCGGGGAGCACGGCCTCGGGCTCGGGCCGGTCGGAGATGTCCTCGCCCGGGAAGGCGTCCTGGTGCATCTGGGTCCGCATGTCGCCCGGGTCGAACGACCACACCCGCACGTCGGGCTCCTCGACGCCGAGCACGTTGGTGAGCTGGTCGAGGGCGGCCTTCGACGAGCCGTAGCCGCCCCACCCGCCGTAGCCCTCGATTGCGGCGTCGGACGTGATGTTCACGATGGCGCCGTGCCGCGGGACGAGCAGCGGGAGGGCCTCCTGGATGAGGCCGAGGGGGGCGACGACGTTGACCCGGTACACGGCCTCGAGGGCGTCGAGCGGGTGGTGGCGGAGCGTCGGGAGGGGGGAGGGGCCGAGCTCGCTGGCGTTGTTGACCAGCAGGTCGAGGCCGCCGAGCTCCCCCGCCGCGGCGACGAGTGCCTCGCGGTGGGCCGGGTCGGTGACGTCGCCGGCGATGGCGGTGGCGCCGATGCGCTCGGCGGTGGCGTGCAGGGCATCGGCATCGCGCCCGTCGACGAGGACGTGCCAGCCGTCGGCCACGAGGTCGGCGGCGAGGGCGGAGCCCAGGCCACGGGAGCCTCCGGTGATGATTGCTCTCTTCGATGTCTTCTTCATTGGGAGCGAACGTACGAGTTAAAGTTGACTTCAAGTCAAGGCTGTATCCTCGGGTCATGCTCCTGACGATCGGTGAGGTGGCCGAGCGGGCCGGCGTGGCCACCTCGGCCCTGCGGTACTACGAGAAGGAGGGCCTCATCGAGTCCTCCCGCACCGACGGCGGCCAGCGCCGCTACCACCGCGACGTGCTCCGCCGCATCGCCTTCGTGCGGGCCGCCCAGCGGGTCGGGCTGACCCTGGAGGAGATCCACCAGGCCCTGTCGTCGCTGCCCGACGGGCGGAACCCGACGGCCAGGGACTGGGAGCGGCTGTCGCGGTCGTGGCGGCCGCTCCTCGACGAGCGCATCGCCCAGATGCAGCACCTGCGCGACCGGCTCGACTCGTGCATCGGGTGCGGCTGCCTGTCGTTGAAGGTGTGCGCCCTCTCGAACCCGCACGACGTGGCCGGCGAGGCCGGCCCGGGCGCTCGCTACCTCTGACCTTCGCGCCAGCCGCGCTCGAAGGGGAGCCGCCACTGGTGCGGCGCGATCAGGGCGTGCTGCTGCTCCGGCCCCCAGGAGCCGACCGGGTACCGGTGGACCGGCGGCGGGTCTTCGAGCATCGGGGTCGACAGCTCCCAGAGCCGCTCGATGCCCTCGGCCGTGGTGAACAGCGTGTGGTCGCCGCTCATCGTGTCGTGGATGAGCCGCTCGTAGGCCTCGAGCACGTCGCCCTCCCGGTCCGTCTCGTGGAGGGCGAACTGGAGGCTCAGCTTGTCGAGGTGCATCCCGGGCCCGGGCCGCTTGCCGTAGAACGACAGCGAGAGCTTGGACGAGTCGGCCAGGTCGAACGTGAGGTGGTCGGGGCCCATCGAGCCGACCCCCGAGCCGGCCGGGAACATGCTCTTCGGGGGCTCGCGGAAGGCGATGGAGATGATGCGAGCGCCGTCGGCGAGGCCCTTCCCGGTGCGCAGGTAGAACGGCACCCCGGCCCATCGCCAGTTGTCGATCTCGCACTTGAGGGCGATGAACGTCTCGGTGTCGGACTGGGGGTCGACGCCGGGCAGGTCGCGGTAGCCCTCGTACTGGCCGCGCACCACGTCCTCCGGCTGGATCGGCCGCATGGAGCGGAAGACCTTGTTCTTCTCCTCGCTGATGGCCGCCGGCTCCAGGTGGGTGGGCGGCTCCATGGCCATGAACGCGAGGACCTGGAACAGGTGGGTCACGACCATGTCGCGGAAGGCGCCGGTCGCCTCGTAGAACGCGGCCCGCCCCTCGACCGACAGCGTCTCCGGCACCTCGATGTGGACGTGGGAGATGTGGCCCCGGTTCCAGATGGGCTCGAACAGGCCGTTGGCGAAGCGGAAGGCGAGGATGTTCTGGGCCGCCTCCTTGCCGAGGAAGTGGTCGATGCGGAAGATCTGGTCCTCGTTGAAGACCCTGTGCACGGCGTCGTTGAGCCGGCGGGCCGAGGCCAGGTCGGTGCCGAACGGCTTCTCCATGATCACCCGGGCCCGGTCGGTGAGGCCGGCCTCGGCCAGCATCTGCACCACGTCGCCCGCCGCCGAGGGCGGGATGCTCAGGTAGTGCAGCAGGTTCACGTCGCCGCCGAGCTCGGCCTCGAACCGGCGCACCCGGTCGGCCAGCCCGGCCGGTCCGGCCGATTGGGGCACGAAGCCGAGCTTCTTCTCGAACGCGGCCCAGGCCGACAGCGAGATGTCGCGCCGGTCCGACTCGTCGCACGCCTCCCGGGCGATCATGCGGAAGCCCTCGTCGTCGAGGTCGTCGAGGGCGGTGCCCACGATGCGGCACTCGGGCAGCAGCCCGGCCTGCGAGAGGTGGAGGAGGCCGGGGAGCAGCTTGCGCCGCGCCAGGTTCCCGGTGGCGCCGAACAGGACGATCACGTGCGGGTCGAGGCCCATCCCGACCGACCGTAGTGGGGGAGGGTTTCCGGGGTGTGAAGCGATCAGGACGTCTGGGTGCCGCGGTGGCGGCGCATCAGCATCTCCTGGGCCACCGTCGCCACGTGGGTGCCGTCCTCCGACCACACCTCGCCGATGGTGAGGGCCCGCCCGGCGACGAAGCGGTCGCAGCGGAACGAGTGGAGGTGCCAGCGGTCGGCCTGCACCGGGCGGTGGAACCAGACGGTGTGGTCGAGGCTGACGAGGAACGAGTCGGCTTCGAAGGTGGCGAAGCTCTGCCCCGGCTCGACGACGAGCGCCTTGATGGCCTCGGACGGGGCGTCGTCGGAGAGGTAGGCGAACGCCGCCTCGTGGCCACCCGGGTCGACCGGCAGGTCGGTGGTGAGCCGCAGCCACAGGTCGAGCTGGCCCGAGCCGAGCTCGACGGGGACCTGGCGGCGGTCGAACAGGTTGCTCCAGGGCTCGGGCGGGAGCGACTCGGCGTGGGGCACGACCGGCATGGTGAGGCGCTGCCGGTCGCCCGACGCCTCGCCGCCGGTGAAGCTGGCCTCCAGGTTGAGGATGGCGCCCACGGCCTGGCGGGCCACGACCCGGCGGGTGGTGAAGGAGCGGCCGTTGCGCAGCCGGTCGACCTCGTAGCGCACCGGCTGGGCGGCGTCGCCGGCGCGGATGAAGTAGGCCCGCAGCGAGTGGGGTCGCAGCCCGGGCTCGACCGAGTGCGTGGCCGCGACGAGGGCCTGAGCCACGATCTGGCCGCCGTAGAGCCCGCCCCACGGGTAGCTCGGCCCGGTGCCGACCCAGGTGTCGGCGCCGTGCTGCTCGAGGTGGAGGATCTGGTCGAAGCCCACGGCAGGACGCTACGACCTGCTGCCGACCAGCTAGAACCGGGGCGTGGAGCCTTCTGGGATCATCTTTGCCGCCCTCGACTGCGATGCCGACGCCATCGAGGACTGGAACCGCTGGTACGACCTCGAGCACACGCCGATGAACGTGTCGCTGGCCGGGGTCATGCTGAGCCGGCGCTACGTCGCCCCGCCCGAGCTGCACGCGGCGCGGGTCACGGCCGCCGGCTCGCCGTTCGCCGACGGCAAGGCGACGTTCCTCACGACCTACGTGCTCGGGGGTGACCCGGCCGTCGCCTTCGAGGCCATGAGCGTCGAGCTGCCCAAGCTCTACGAGCAGGGTCGCATGACCTTCCCGGCCGAGAAGAAGGTGGTGCGGGAGGGCGACGTGTTCGCCGGCACCGACGCCGTGGGCGACCCGGTGCGCCAGCTCAACCCGGTCGACGTGCCGTTCGTCGGCCACACCGGTGTGGTGGTCGTGCAGCGCGACCACGCCGCACCCGGTCGGGCCGAGAAGCTCGTCGGCCTCGAGGGCGTGCACGGCACCTGGGCCATGGAGTCGCGCAACCGGCCCGGCCTCCACCTGGAGATGACGTTCGTGGAGGGCGACCTGGTGGCGGTGACCCGCGCCATCCGGGAGCAGGTGCCCCACGAGGGCGAGGTCCTCCTCGACGCGCCGTACCAGCTCATCAACCCGCTGCACTACCCGTGGGCCGATGCCATCCGGGCGTCCGACCTGCCCAAGACGGTCTCGTGACCGACTTCGACCGGGCCGAGGTCGAGGCCGCCTTCGAGCACTGGTGGGCGGTCGGCAACGCCGGCGAGGACTGGGCCGGCTGGGTCGAGCTGTTCGTGCCCGAGGTCGACTACCTCGACCACTTCTGGGGACCGCTCCACGGCCACGCCGAGGTCGATCCGTGGATCCACGCCGTGATGAAGGGCGTGCCCGAGATCTACGGCGTCTACGAGTGGCACACGATCGAGGGCGACACGGTCGTGTTCCACTACCAGAACCGCCGCGACAACCCGAGCGACGAAGGCCCGCCGTTCTTCGACTTCGCCGGCCTCTCCGTGCTCCGCTACGCCGGCGACGGGCGGTGGGCGTCGGAGGAGGACTTCTGGGACGCCAACGGCGCTCGTCGCACGAGCGCGCTGTACGCCGCGGCGTGCGAGCGGGCCGGCGTGACCGGGCTCGACAAGATGACCCGGCGCCACTGGCCCGACGGTCCGGCGTGGGCCCGCTGCGATCGCGCGCCGTCGCCGTCGTGGCTCGACCGCGACGTCCCGGCCATCACCCGGCCCAGCGAGCTGAAGGCCCTGCTCGGACGATGAGCAGCGTGTACGAGCAGCTCGGCGGACAGCCGTTCTTCGACGCGCTCGCCCACCGGTTCTACGAGCGGGTCGGGGCCGACCCGGTGCTGCGCCCGCTCTACCCCGACGACCTCGGGCCGGGCGAGCGGCACCTGGCCCAGTTCCTCGCCCAGTACTGGGGCGGGCCGACGACCTACAGCGACGAGCGCGGCCATCCCCGGCTCCGCATGCGCCACGCGCCGTTCGTGATCGGCCCGGCCCAACGCGACGCCTGGTACGGCGCCATGGCCGCCTCGGTCGCCGAGTCGGGCGCGCCGGCCGAGCTCCAGCAGCAGCTCCTCGACTACTTCACGATGGCGGCCGACCACCTCGTCAACGAGTAGGCGCCCGCACGTCGGCTACCAGGGGGATGGCATCCCGAAGGCGTAGGCGATCGGCGCGCTGGCGCTCTTGTGGGTCGAGCAGTACGCGTCCTGGGAGGCCGACGTGGTGAGCGGCCACACGTAGCTGGTGGCCAGCTTGATCGTGGTCGCCATGCCGGCGGCGTAGTCCTCGATCGACTGCGCCACCTGGGCCCGGGCCGCCGGCGTCGGGGCGCTCACCAGTCGCTCGGCGTTGCGCCACGCCGCCTCCCGCCAGACGGCGAGGAGCTGGAACATCGTCGTGTACCCGAGCAGCAGCGGGTCGTGGGCGTCGTCGACGGCCGGGTCGAAGCGGGCGGCCTCCTCGGCCAGCAGCGGGTCGAGCACCGCGTTCAGGAACTGGTTGACCTTGTCGTGGTCGGCCTTCCGGCTCGAGCCGTCGGGGTACGTGAGCCCGATGTCGGCCAGCACGTAGGGCAGGTCGCGGTTCACGTGGGCGCTCATGCCGAGGAACAGCCCACCGACCCCGCTCACCTGGTGGCCGGCGCCGGCGTCGAGGGCGGTGAGCCACGCCTGCGGGACCTCGCCGCGGCGACCGGCGGCCCAGTCGTCGTAGGCGTCGAAGTAGTAGCGGGCGAACACGGCGTCCTCGTGGTTCACGAACGGCGTGTCGTCGAAGAAGCCCTGCTGGTCGCGCGCCCACTCGTACGTCTGCGTCGTTCGCAGGTAGGCGAGGGCGAATACGGCGTTGGGGTTGCAGGCGTGGGCCAGCGGATCGAAGCGGCGCTGCATCTCCCGGATCGTCTTGCCCACGCAGCTCGAGCGGCCGGCGCTGCAGTCGTTGGCGCTCGACGGCTCGTAGGTGTTCGTCAGCGACGGGAGCAGCGACGTCCAGTCGACGAACAGCGGCTCATCGGCGTGGGCCGGGGCGGCGAGGGCGAGGAGCCCGGCCACGAGGGCGGCGGCCACGGCGAGGGCGATCGAGCGCACCCCTGGATCATCGGCACGGGGACCGTTGATCTCCATGGCCCGATCGCGTCATTCCGTCCGTGACCCACCGTTCACGCCCGGGTGCAGGAACCGCCACGGATGGCGGCGAACCGGGGTGGCACACAATCGAAACCGTGCGGCGGGAGGACCCCCACATGCTGTTCCGCCTTCGTCTGCGCGCCCTGTTGGGCGCGCTGGTAGCGCTGCTCCTCGTGAGCGGCATCGTCGCGGTCGACGCCAAGGCCGACCTGCTCCCGCCGTTGCCGGTCGTCGGCACACCGCCGGCCCCGGAGCTCCCGGCGCGGCCCGAGGTGCCGACCGTGACGCCGGGCGGATCGAGCGTGGCGGCGCCGGCCTCGGCCGCGGCCGAGGAGCCGGTGTGGGGCGACCTCGCCCCCGCCTTCCCCGGCGACCTCGTGGTGAAGCAGCCCGACGGTTCCACGTTCAAGGCCCAGCTGACCGGTGGTGAGGTCGGCGGCGCCCTCGAGGTCGACGGCTACACGATCACCAAGCGGGCCGACGGCTGGTGGGCCTGGGCCACCTCGCGGAACGCGGCGGGCCTCGTCGCCTCCGCCGCCCGGGTCGGGCTCGACGCTCGGCCGGCGCTGACGCCCCACGTCGGGCGCACGCCGAACCTGTGGCTGAAGGCCGACGGCTCCGACATCCGCAGCCAGGCCTTCCGCCAGCTCCAGACGGCGGCGTGGAAGGCCAGCCAGGAGGCGGCGGCGGCCGGCGGACCCCGGGTCTTCCGGTTCCCGGTGCTGATGCTGGCCACGTGGTTCGACAAGGACAAGGGCCAGACCGCCCCGCAGTTCCAGGACGGCAACACCCCCGAGAAGTTCAAGAAGGTGCTCGACGGCTTCGGCGGCAACCCCACCGGGTCGCTCACCGAGTTCTACTTCGAGAACTCCTTCGGCCAGTTCCTCGTGCAGGTCGACGTCTTCGGCCCCTACGTGTCGCAGCGCTCGCGCCAGGACCCCTGCTACTACGGCGGCATCGAGCCGCCGGCCGACCCGGCCGACGACCTCGACCCGATCGACTCGGTCCTCGGCGTGGGCGGCGGCGGCGCCATCGGCATGGCCGTCGAGGCCGTGCCCCAGGCCGACAACGACGTCGACTTCTCCAAGTACGACAACGACGGTGACGGCTTCGTCGACTTCACCGCCATCCTCCACTCCGGCGCCGACATGGCCGCCACCGGCGACCCGTGCAACACCTGGTCGCACGCCATCACGGCCGGGCTGGCCGGCCCGATCGTGGAGGAGACGCTGGGCCTGCCCCACAACAGCCTCCACCACGGCATCCCGACCACCGACGGCGTGTTCGTCGACCGGCTGTTCACCATGCCGGAGCTCGGCCTCGAGGTCGGCGTGGCCTGCCACGAGATGGCCCACGCCCTCGGCGAGCCCGACTACTACGACACCAGCTACACGTCGATGGGCACCGGCGACTGGGACCTGATGGCCGGTGGTTCGTGGTTCGGCAACCCGCCCGGCTCGAACCCCACGCACTTCAACCCGGCGTCCAAGGTGTTCCAGGGCTGGGTGACGCCCCGGATCGTGAAGGCCGACAGCACCAACGTGGTGCTGAAGCCACGGGAGCTCGAACCCAAGGCCGGCTACACCGTCAAGGACGTCGACCCGAACATCGTGCTGGTGCCGACGAAGACCATCAAGGTCGGCGAGACCGACGAGCTGAAGCACACGTGGACCCAGGACGACGTCTACGGCCTGGCCAAGGACGGCGACCGCTACGTGGTCGAGGGCTACTACGTCGAGAACTGGAGCCGGTCGACCAGCGCGGCGCCGTTCGACCCGAAGATGCTCCGCCAGCCGTACTTCGACCGGCAGGCGCTCGGGTCGGGCCTCATGGTCTGGCACTTCGACTACTACCGGCGCTCGAACGTCTACTACGGGGCCAACGACGCCGGGTCCGATTCGAACCGGCCGCAGATGGACCCGATGGAGTTCGACTTCAACGACAACACCCAGGAGCTCCAGCTCGGCACGACCCGGGGCGAGCCCCAGGACCTGCTGGCCGCAGCGGCCACCGGGATCACGTCGGGCACCCGCATGCCCTCGCCGGGCATCCCCCAGGTCGACGGCACGCCCCAGAAGGGGAGCACGTGGTCGGGCTTCGTCACGCCGGCCGCGCCCGACGACCACCCCTTCACGGTCGACGCCAACCCGGCCAACTACCTGATGCGGGTCACGGCCACCGGCCTGGGTGACTGCAAGCTCCAGCTCCTGCACGACGGCAAGCCCGTCGGGGGGGAGGTCGACGCCGGCTCGGTGGCCGACGAGGAGTTCATCGACGTCACCCAGCCTGCCCCGGGCGCGTGGACGGCACGGGTGAGCGACTTCGCCGCCTGCCTCCAGTACGACGGCACGATCACGTTCTCGAAGCCGGGCGACGTGTTCGACACCAAGGGCGCGGCGACGACCTGGTCGAACTGGACCAAGCAGCCGACCGGCTGGGCGTTCACCAACGTGCGCCCGTCCAACGGCGAGGGCAACGACCTCGCGGTCGACACCACCGACGGCACCATCACGCTCGACATCCTCAAGCTGTCGGGCGGGGCCCGCGACGTGTCGCCCGGGTTCACCACGCCGGGCGACGTCGACGCGGGCACGGCCAACACGATGAGCGTGCCGATCTTCAACAACGGCGACGTGGCCGTCCCCTCGGTCGACGTGACCGTCAAGCGGGGCTCGACCGTCGTGGCCAAGGGGACGGTCACCGAGCTGGCGGCCTACAGCCAGAAGGCGTTCACGTTCTCCTACACGCCCTCGGCCGAGGGTCCGGCCGCCCTCACCGTCACCGTCGATGCCGGCAAGAAGCTGGCCGAGCGGTCCGAGGTGAACAACGACCAGCGCACCGTCGTGCACGCCTCGCCCAAGGGCGGCGCGGTCCTGGTGGTCGACGACGACGGGGCGGCCTCCGGCGAGGAGACCGTGACCGGCGCCCTGTCGGCCATCGGCATCCCGTTCGACGTGGTGCACGAGCACGCCGACGCCACCACCCTCAAGAAGTACGCCGCCGTGGTCTGGGAAGGTGGCCTGGAGCGCTACCAGGGCCAGATGGACGCCAACGACCGCAAGGCCGTGGCGGCCTACCTCGACGGCGGCGGCAGGCTGCTCTACGCCAGCCCCCGAGCCGCGGGCGCCCTCGGTGAGCCGGCGGGCAGCACGAACCCGACGGCGACCGAGGACATGGTGCCCTTCGTCGCCGACTACTTCGGCGTCCTCTACAAGGACACCGAGCAGGTCGGCGGCGGCACGGTCACCGGCACGGGCGACATCCTCGGATCCGACGCCTTCGCCATCGACGTGTTCCCCGGTCGCCCGCTCCAGGACGTCTGGGCCAAGGCCACGTCGAAGAAGGGCACGGCGACCGCGATCGCGGCGTGGAGCAAGGGCGGCAAGGACTCGCTCATGGGCGTGAAGGTCCAGGGCACGTCCGGCTTCCGCACCGTGTTCCTCGGCTTCAACCCGGCCCAGGTGGTGCAGGGTGGCGCGGTGGCCAACGTGCTCGAGAAGTCGCTCGGATGGCTCGGCGTGACGCCCGGCGGCTACCCGTCGGGCCCGGCCGTGCTGCGCCACACCGCGCTGCGCAACGCCATCAAGGGCACGGCGCTGCACATCAAGGCCTTCACCCATGGCACGTCGGCCGCCCCGGTGCTGCGCTACCGGGTGAAGGGCGCCACCTCGTGGTCGACGATGACGCTGACCCGCTCGCGGGCCGGCGTGTGGCAGGGCACCATCCCGGCTTCGGCCGTCACGACCAAGGGCGTGCAGTACTACCTGACGGCCGGCTCGGCCCGTGACCCGTTCACGGCCGACCTGCCCCACTTCGTCGCCGTCGGCTGACGACCGGGCCGTCCTCCGGGGTCACCCGCCCCGGAGGGCGGCGGCCGTCGCCTCGTCGGCTGGGAAGAACGCCTCGATGGCCAGCTCGGCGGTCGTGATGTCGAGCGGTGTGCCGAACGTGGTGATGGTCGAGAAGAACCGCAGCTCGCCGCTGTCGGAGCGGAGCACCAGGGGCACGAACAGCTGGCTGGCCACCGTGGTGGGACCACCGTCGGCCACCCCGGGGTAGGTCCGCAGCTCGGCGGCCAGCTCGGCGAGGAGCGGGTCGGCCGATGCGTCGACCTCGCGGTCGAGGCCGGCGAGCAGGTGGGCGCTGAACTCGGCCAGGTTCACGATGTCCTTGGCCAGGCCGTCGGGGTGCAGCGTGGCGCGCAGGGCGTTGATCGGCTCGACCAGCAGGTGGGGCGCCACGCGCGACACGAACAGGCGCTCCGCCGTGTCGTTGGCGTTGACGACGTGGTGCAGGCGGTCGACGGCGACCGCCGGAAACGGCTCGTGTCCCCGCAGGACGGTGTCGATGGCGGCGCGGACGGGCGCCATGTCGACATCGTCCATGGGCGTCTCCCGGTAGACCGGCGCGTAGCCGGCGGCGTTGAGCAGGGCGTTGCGCTCGCGGAGGGGGACGTCGAGGTGCTCGGCCAGGTGCAGCACCAGCTCGCGGCTCGGCTTCGACCGGCCGGTCTCGACGAAGCTCAGGTGGCGGGCCGACACGGTGGCCTGGTTCGAGAGGTCGAGCTGGCTCAGCCGGCGACGCTGGCGCCAGTCCCTGAGCAGCTCACCGACGGGGGCGGTCATGGCTCGACCGTACCGACGGAGCCGGGCGCGGGCGCCTACCTGTGAGGTAATCGCCGGCCCCCTCGACCGGGCGCACGGTGGTGCCATGGAAACCACCCTCACCACCATCGACACGTACCTCGCCGGCCTCAACGAGACCGACGCCGACACCCGGGCCCGTCTCTTCGCCGAGGCCTTCGCCCCGGACGGGACGTACCTCGACCCGCTGCAGGAGGCCGCCGGCCACGCCGCCCTCGGCGCGATGGCAGCCGGCGTGCAGACCGCCTACCCCGGCCACACGTTCCGGCGCACGACCGAGATCGACGGCCACCACGACCTCGTTCGCTTCGGCTGGGAGCTGGTCGCACCGGACGGCTCGCTCACGGTGGCCGGGATCGACGTCGCCGACCTGGCCGAGGACGGGCGGATCCAGGCCGTGCGGGCGTTCTTCGGCGACCTGCCCGCCCGCTGACGGTGACGTCAGGTGTCCGCACGGGCACCGAGGGTACGAACGGCCCATGAGCGCCGGCGGCCCGCTGATCCTCGTCGTCGACGACGACGTCGGGATACGCCGCCTGATCCGCACCGGCCTCGAGCTCGAGGGCTTCACGGTGATCGAGGCCGCCACGCTGTCCCAGGCCCGCTCGGTGCACACCGAGCGGGTCGACGGCGTGGTGCTGGACCGCCAGCTCCCCGACGGCGACGGCCTCATGGCCTACGAGGACTTCCGAGCCCGCTACGCCGACGCCCTCGTCGTCATGCACAGCTCGAGCCACGTGCCGGCCGGCTACCCGTCGGTCCCGAAGGGCGACATCGACGGGATGGTCGAGCTGTTCGGGATGGTGCTGACCCCGGCGCCCCGGCTCGAGCGGGCGCCCGAGGTCGCCCGGGCCGTGGCCGATGGCGTCGTCGACGAGTGGATCGAGCTGTGCCGGTGGGACCCCGAGCTGCCGGCCGACAACCGGCCGCCGATCCCGGCCTCGGTGGTGGCCGCCGTGGCCGCCGCCCTCGAGCGACCCCAGCCGCTGGGCTGGGGGCTCGACCCCGCGCTCGAGTCGACGGCCCAGGCCTACGTGCTCAACCACGAGGACCTCGATGTCGCCGTGGCCCAGCTCGTGTGCCTCCGCGAGGCGTTCGAGCGTCGGGTCGTCGACCAGCTCCCCGCCGGCGAGCAGCTCGAGGCGGCCCGACGGCTCACGATGATCGTGCACCGGCTCATGACCGTCGTCGTGCGCGCCGGTGTGGCCGAGCTCCAGGCCCAGGCGTTCACCGACGCCATCACCGGCCTCGGCAACGAGCGGGCCTACGAGCTCGACCTGCGCCGGGAGCTTGCCCGGGCGGCGCGACACGGCCGCCCCCTCACCGTGGCGCGCATCGGGGTGGCTGGCTTCGACGTCGCCCTCGCCGGCGACGATGCGCTGCGCCGGGTCGGGCAGGCCCTCCGATCGGTCACCGGCGCCGAGGTGCACGCCTACCGCGTCGGCCTCACCCAGTTCGCCCTGCTGCTCCCGAACGGCGTCCCGGTCGACACCGCGTTCGTCGTGGGGCCCCTCGGCGAGGCCGGCGTGGCCGGTGTCTCGGTCGGCCTGGCGACCCACCCGCACGACCCGCTCGAGGGGCTGGATCGGCTCGCCGAGCGACGCCGGGCCGATGTGCCGATACGCTCGTCGCAACGGGTTGGTCAACAGGACCGGCCCGAGATGTGAGAAGAGAAAACAAAGTGGCTACTGGAACCGTGAAGTTCTTCAACGCTGAGAAGGGCTTCGGCTTCATCTCCCGCGAGGGCGCCGATGACGTCTTCGTGCATTACTCCAACATCCAGGGGAACGGCTACCGCTCCCTCGACGAGGGCCAGGCGGTCGAGTTCGACGTCGCTCCCGGGCGCAAGGGCGAAGAGGCCCAGAACGTCCGCGTCCTCTAGGACTCGGTACAGCTGAATCCCTGGAGCCGCCGGCACAGCCGGCGGCTCTTCGGGTTTTCGCACTAGTTCGCGGCGGCCTCGCGGTCGAGCAGGGCCCGCTTGCGCTCGATGCCCCAGCGGTAGCCGGACAGGTCGCCGTCGGTGCGCACGACGCGGTGGCACGGGATCGCCACCGCCAGCTTGTTCGCGCCACAGGCCTGGGCCACGGCCCGGAACGAGGTCGGTGCCCCGATCCGGCGCGCCACCTCGGCGTAGGTCGTCGTGGTCCCGGCCGGGACCTCGCGCAGCGCCCGCCACACCCGCTCCTGGAACGCCGTGCCCTGCACGTCGAGCGGGAGGTCGGTGCCGAGCTCGGGGTGCTCGACCAGCCCGACGACGCGTGCGACGAGCTCGTCGTACTCGGCGTCGTGCACGAGCCGGGCCTGGTGGAAGCGGTCCTGGAAGCGGGCGAGGAGCACGTCGGGGTCGTCGCCCAGCTCGATGGCGCAGATGCCCTTGTCGGACGCCGCCACGAGGATGGCGCCGAGCGAGCACTGGCCGACGGCGAAGCGCACGTCGACGCCGGCGCCGCCGTGGCGCAGCTCGCTCGGGGTCATGCCGAGCCGCTCGTTCGACGAGGCGTAGAAGCGGCCGTTGGAGCCGAAGCCGGCGGCGTAGATGGCGTCGGTGACGGTCGGCTGCTCGCCCAACTCGTCGCGGCCCCGGGCGGCGCGGTGGGCCTGGGCGTAGGCCTTGGGCGTGAGCCCGGTGACGGCCTTGAACACCCGGTGGAAGTGGAAGCGGCTCAGCCCGGCGTCGGCGGCGAGGGCGTCGAGGTCGACGGGGTCGAACGACGCCTCGATGGTGCGGCAGGCATCGGCGACGAGGCGAGCCCGGCGCTCGTGCCCCCCGGGACCGGTCGGGTCGCAGCGCTTGCAGGCCCGGAGGCCGGTGGCCTCGGCGTCGGCCGCGCTGGTGAAGAAGCGGACGTTGCCGCGGTTGGGGATGCGGGACGGGCACGACGGGCGGCAGAAGACGCCGGTCGTCACCACGCCGTAGAGGAACGTGCCGTCGAGCGTGCGGTCGCGGTCGGCCACCGCCTGCCAGCGCTCGTCGTCGGTCAGCTGCTTCGTGGTCATGGCTCCACCTTGACGATGCGGCGCCGGGGCTTCACTCCGGTCCTTGCGGTCGTACCTCGGCACTCCAGGGCAGTTCGACAGCAAGGAGCGGAGTGCCGGCCTCCGGGGCCAACCGTACGGTCGCCGGCATGGAGCTCCAACGGGTGGACTGGGACGCGGCGTCGAGCGCGCTCGACGACAACGGCTTCGCCCTCGTCGGGCCGGTGCTCACCGACGACGAGTGCGCGGTGCTGCGCGCCGGCTTCGACGACGACCGCCGGTTCCGCTCGACGATCGACATGGCCCGGTACCGGTTCGGCGAGGGCACGTACCGCTACTTCGGCGACGATCCACCGGCGGTGGTCGCCGAGCTGCGGGAGGCGGCCTACCCACCGCTGGCGGCCATCGCCAACCGCTGGCAGCAGCGGCTGGGCGGCGAGCGGTTCCCCGGCCGGCTCGACGGGCTGCTGGCCCGGTGTCGGGCCGCCGGGCAGTGCCGGCCGACGCCGCTGGTCCTGCGGTACGGGCCCGGTGGCCACAACGCCCTGCACCAGGACCTCTACGGCGAGGTGGCGTTCCCGCTCCAGCTCGCCGTGGCGCTCACCGCGCCGGGCGAGGACTTCAGCGGCGGCGAGACCGTGCTCGTCGAGCAGCGGCCCCGCGCCCAGTCGCGGGCCACGGCGATCACCGTGCCGCGCGGCCACGCCCTCGTGTTCCCCAACCGGCACCGACCCGTCGGCCGGGGCCGCGTGACCGTCCGCCACGGCGTCAGCACCGTCCACACCGGCGAGCGGGTCGTGCTCGGCGTCATCTTCCACGACGC
>JAODBP010000286.1 GCA_025464025.1 Actinomycetes bacterium
ACGATCTACCAGCGCACGGCCCAGTGGATGTTCCCGAACCCGGTGTACCGGACGACGGTTCCGGCCGGGGATCGGTGGGCGCTGCGGCACCTGCCGTTCTACGCCCGGTGGTTCCGCTTCCTGATGACCTATCCGGGGATCTCGGTCGGCACCAAGCCCTACCGGCGCGACCCCGACTACCCCGACGCCGACGGCATGGCCATCAACGAGGGCAACGCCGTGCGCCGCACCCAGCTCGAGGGGTGGATCACCTCCAACCTCGACGGGCGCCCCGACCTCATCGAACGCTCCATCCCCGACTACCCGGCCTCGGGCAAGCGGATCCTCCAGGACGACGGGTACTGGCTGCGGGCGCTCCGCCAGGACAACGTCGAGCTGGTCCGCACCGGCATCGAGCGGATCGTGCCCGAGGGCATCGTCACCACCGACGGCACGCTCCGGGAGGCCGACGTCCTCTGCTACGCCACCGGGTTCCAGCACAACGAGTTCCTGGCGCCCATCGACGTCAAGGGGCGGGGCGGCGCGTCGCTCCGGGAGCAGCTCGCCGACGAGCCCACCGCCTACCTCGGCGTCACCATCCCGAACTTCCCGAACCTGTTCTGCGTGTACGGGCCGGGCACCAACCTGGCCCACAGCGCCAGCCTGTTCTTCCACTCCGAGTTCCAGGCCAGCCTCGCCGTCGAGGCCATCCACGAGGTGCTCAGCCGGGGGGCGAGCACGATCGAGGTCCGCCCCGAGGCCCACGACACCTACGCCGAGTGGCACCAGCGGGAGATCAGCCAGCTGGTGTGGGCCCACCCGTCGATCAAGCACAGCCACTACAAGAACCCGGCCGGCAAGGTGTTCACCCTGTCGCCGTGGTCCGTCGACCACTACTGGGAGCTCACCCGCCACCTCGAGGTCGGCGACTACCTCGTGGGCTGACCCAACTTGGCCTCGAGGTCCGAGAGCTTCACGGCGCCGGGCCCGAGGCCGGCTCGCGCCGCGGCGCGGGCTTCGCGCTGGAGGAGCTCGTTGACCGGGGTGGGCACGCCGTGCAGCCGGCCGAGCAGGACGATCTCGCCGTTCAGGAAGTCGACCTCGATGGTCCCGGTCCCCCGGGCGAAGCTCTGGCGCGACGACGAGCCGGCCCACTCGTGGCCGGGGACCTCCCGGATCTGGACGTGGGCGACCGCCGCCTCGTCCCGGGACCGCACGTCGATGCCGGCGGCGGCGAGGACCGCCTCGGCCTCGGCCTGGGCGGCGCCGAAGAGCGGGCTCTGGAACGCGCCGTCGCACAGGGCGTCGAGGGCGTTGCCGAGGTTCGAGAGGAGCTTGCGGTACTTCGCCGCCATGATCGCCGGGTCGGGCGTGCTGGCGAAGCCGGCGTGTCGGAGGTCGGCGCTGATGCGGGCGGCCCGGTCGTCGACACCGGAGGGGTAGCGACCCACGTCGAGCGATCCGGCGACCGGGGCGGCGTGCTGGAGGACCGTGCCGGGCGTGACGAAGACGGCGGGCAGCCACACGATCATCCCGTACACGTCGGCGAAGCGTCGGAGCGCAGACCGTTCGTTGGCGACGCCGTTCTGGGCGCACACCACGGCGATGCCGGGCGGTGCCGCGGCCGTCAGCGCGTCGAGGGCGGCGACCGTGTCCTGTCCCTTCATCGTCAGCAGGACGACGTCGTCGTCGGTGAGGTCGAGGGCGTCGGGGGTCGCGACCGCCGGGACGTGGTGCAGCTCCTCGCCTTCCGGCGTGAGGAGGCGGAGGCCATGGGCCTGCACCGCGTCGAGGTGGTCCCCGCGGGCGATCAGCACCACGTCGGCGCCGGAGGCGTGGAGCCGCCCGCCGATCACCCCGCCGACCGCGCCGGCGCCGTAGATCACGTAGCGCACGGTGCTCCGCCCCCGACCTGATGTCTAGCCATGTGGCTAGAGTAGGGTGCCCCGGTGGCGGTCGTCATCGTCTGGTTCCTCGCTGGCTGGGCGGCCCGTCGGGTGGTCCCCCGACCCGACGACGTCGGACGGCTGCTGGATCGCTGGGTCCTCGACGTCGCGCTGCCGGCGTTGATCCTCGTGAAGCTGCCCGCGATGGCCATCGACGCCTCCGTGGCGGTGCCAGCGGCGGTGGCGTGGGGTGGCGTGGTCGTGGGCGCGGCGGTGGTGCTCTGCGCCGCACGCCTGCGGTCGTGGGATCGCCGCACCACCGGTGCGCTGCTCCTCGTCACGCCGCTCGGGAACACCAGCTTCATGGGCCTCGCCGTGGTCGAGGCGCTGCTCGGGCGCGACCACCTCGGCCCGGCGCTCGCCTTCGACCAGCTCGGGAGCTTCCTCGCGCTCTCGTGCTACGGCTCGGTCGTGGCGGCGCACTTCGGCGTCGGCCCCGCCGGCTGGCGTCCCGTGGTGCGGCGGCTGACTCGCTTCGCGCCGTTCGTCGCGCTGCTGGTCAGCCTCCCGCTCCGCGCCGTCCACCTGCCCGGCCCGGCGCTCGACGTCCTGACCGCGCTCGGCCGGACGGTGGCCCCGCTCGCCATGCTCGCCCTCGGGTTGCGCTTCCGGTGGGTCGTGCGGCGTCGCCTCGCCGGCCCGGCGGCGGTGTGCCTGGCGACGAAGCTCGTCGTGCTGCCGGTGCTCGCCCTCGTCGTCGCCTCGGCGGTCGCCGCGCCCGACGGGGTGGCGTGGTCGACCTCGGTGCTCCAGGCCGGGATGCCCCCGATGGTGACGGCGGGGCTCGTCGCCATCCGGGCCGGCCTCGACGAGGAGCTCACGACGTTCGTGGTGGGCGCCGGGACCCTGTTCGCGCTCGGCACGCTTCCCGTGCTCCACGCCCTGCTCTGACGCTCACCCCTCGCCGAGGAGCAGCTCCTTGGCCAGCCGGCGCCGGGCCTCGTCGAGCTCGTCGTCGCTCAGCTCGTCGAGGCCGACGCCGCTGCGGACGAACGGGCCGAAGAGCTGCCAGCCGAGGTTCATCGCCACGGTGGCGGCCACCCGCACCCGGGCCTCGGTCTCGGCTCCCTCCGAACCGGCCAGCCGCTCCACGAGCACACCGAGGGCGGGGGAGCGGCCGAGGAGGGCCTGGGCGTCGCGCCCCTGGAGCAGCGCCCACGCCAGCATCGTCACGTAGGCGGATGGCTTGCGGTGGGGACGGATCAGCTCGTCGAGCGCGGCGTCGAGGTCAGGCGCGGCGGCGAAGCGCTCGGCGGCCTGCTCGGACACCGAGCGGAACACCAGCCGCAGCAGGTCGTCCTTGGTGCCGATGTACTGGTGGATCAGCCCGTAGTTCACGCCGGCGGCGGTGGCGACGTCGCGTAGCGCCACGCCGTCGGGCCCCCGCTCGGCGAACAGCTCGACGGCGGCGGCGACGAGCCTCCGAACGACCTCGTCCCGGCCGGCGGGGGCGGATCGGGAGGCTGTTGACGCTGCTTTAGCCATCTGGCTAGCGTACGGTCTAGCCAAGTGGCTAGACGAGGGGGACCGATGTTCGAGCTGCCGTGGGTGATCTCGGTCGACGACCACGTGGTCGAACCGCCGACCGTCTGGACCGACCGCCTGCCGGCCGGCATGCGCGACCGGGGTCCCCACATCGTCCAGGACCGGTGCGAGACGATCATCGAGCCGCACCAGACGGCCGCTCGCTACGTCAAGGGCGGTGACGGGCCGATCGTCGACTGGTGGGTCTACGAGGACCTGCTGCGCCCGATCCCCCAGGTCATGGCGTGCGCCGGCTTCCCACCCGAGGCGCTGACGCTCGCCCCGCTGCCCTACGCCGAGATGCGCCCGGGTTGCTACGACCGGGACGCCCGGCTGGACGACATGGACCTGAACCGCACCGAGCGGTCGCTCTGCTTCCCGTCCTTCCCCCGGTTCGCCGGGCAGACGTTCCTCGAGGCCAAGGACAAGGAGGTCGCCCTGGCGTCGGTGCGGGCCTACAACGACTGGATGGTGGAGGAGTGGTGCGGGCCGACCGGCGGTCGCTTGATCCCGCTGTGCCTGGTGCCGCTGTGGGATCCCGGGCTCGCCGCCGCCGAGGTCCGCCGCAACGC
>JAODBP010000319.1 GCA_025464025.1 Actinomycetes bacterium
CGGTTCCCGGTCGACGTCGCCCTCCAGCGCCAGCTCGGTGAGCGGTTCGTCGAGGTGTGCGCCGGCGGTGACCTCGAGGGGCTCCTCGCCCTGCTCGACCCGGACGTCGAAGGCGCGGGCGACGTGAACACCGAGCTCGCCATCGGCGCTGCGGACGTCGCCCCCGGCATCCTCCGCTACCTCGGCCCGCCGGCGTCGCCGACGCTGCTCCACCTGCCCGTGGGCGACCGGGTGGGCATCGTGGCCATGCGCGACCACCGGGTCCTGGCCCTGGTGCTCCTCCGGCTGGAGGACGGGCTGGTGGTGCACGTCGACGCCCTGACCGGCGAGGCGCCACGCGCCGCGGTCAGCTCGGTGCTCGGCCTGTCGAGCTGAGGTCGAGCCCGACGCGCGCCGCCGCGCGCGTCGGGTGCCGGCTCAGGCGGGAGGTGCGAACAGCTCGAGCGCGATGTTGTCGGGGTCGCGGAACGAGAGGCCGGAGCCGTAGCCGGCGTCGACCACGTCGCCGTGGGCGATGCCCAGCTCGTCGAGCCGGGCGGCCCAGGCCACCAGCTCGTCGCGGTCGGCGCAGCCGAAGGCCACGTGGTCGAGGCCGGGCCGCCGCTCGTCGAACGGCGTGCTGTCGTGCAGGGCGGTGAACCCGTGGAGCCCGAGGAGGCTGCCGCCGACGGCGTACACGATGTGGCGGAACGGGCCGGTGTCCTCGTCGAGCACGGGCGGGGCGCCGAGCAGCGCGGTGTACCACGCCTCGCTGGCGGCGAGGTCGGTCACCGTGAGGGCGACGTGGGTGATCGTGGGCATGAGGGTGGTGCTGCGGGACAACGTTGTCTCCTGTTCGTCGGTCTGTGCCGGTCCGCGTCGAAGCAGGCGTCCGTGGATCGGACGTCCGGTGGCGTGGGAGCCGGAGGGGGCTCGACCGTCGTGGTCGAGGGGCGCGCCGTCGCCCGGTGTCCTACGGCCCGACGTCGCCGAGGGATTGCCAGACTGGCGGGATGGTGCACATCCAGGTCGTCCTCGGCAGCACGCGTGAAGGGCGCTTCGGCGAGCGGGCGGCGACGTGGGTCGTGCAGCGCCTGGGCGAGCGCGACGACATGGAGGTCGAGCTCGTCGACCTGCGCGACCACCCGCTCCCGTGGTTCGACGGCAAGGCGCCGGCCCACACGCTGCGCGACTACCCGAGCCCCGAGGTCGAGCGGCTGGGCCAGACCCTCGACCGGGCCGACGGCTACGTGCTCGTCTCGCCCGAGTACAACCACGGGTACGCCGCCGCCCTGAAGAACGCCATCGACCACACGTTCATCGAGTGGGTGCGCAAGCCGATCGCGTACGTGGGGTGGGGCAACGTCGGTGGTGCCCGAGCCATCGAGCAGCTCCGCCTCGTCGCCGTCGAGCTCGAGGCGGTGCCCCTGCGCCACGCCGTGCACATCCTCCCGGACGTCCTGATCCCGGCGCTCCGGGCGCCCGACTACGACGCTGCCCTGCTCGACCCGCTCCTGCCTCGGCTCCGCACCATGGCCGACGACCTGGTCTGGTGGGCCGAGGCCCTGGCCGCCGGCCGTCGGTCAGTGCCCGACCCGCGCGGTGGGGGTGAACCGAACCGGTAGGTGCTTGATCCCGCCCACCAGCGGGATGCCCATGGCCTGGAGCGGCACCGGATCGCCGACGACCTCGATGTCGGGCAGCCGGGTGAGGAGCTGGCGGAACACCACCGACAGCTCGCGGCGGGCCAGGTGGGCGCCGAGGCAGAAGTGCGGGCCGGGCCCGCCGAAGCCGACGTGGGGGTTGGGGTCGCGGCGCACGTCGAAGCCCTCGGGATCGTCGAACACCCGCGGGTCGCGGTTCGCCGCGCCGTAGAAGAGGATCAGCCGTTCGCCCTCGTGGAAGTCGTGGTCGCTGAGCGTCACGTCGCCCGTCACCGTCCGCCGCATGAACGTGACCGGGGACGCGGCGCGCACGATCTCCTCGACGGCGGTGGGGGTGACCCCGTCGAGGTCGGCCTGCCAGCGGGCGCGCTGGTCGGGGTGCTCGGAGAGGAGGTGCATGCCGAGTGACGTGGCCGTGCGGGTGGTGTCGTTGCCGGCCACGGCGAGGAGGATGAAGAACGGGGCCACCTCGGCCGGGGCGAGCATCTCCTCGCCGACCGTGTTGTGCACGAGCGCCGTCGTGAGGTCGTCGCGCGGGTTCTTCCGGCGGTCTTCGGCGATCTCGTTCATGAGCCCGGTGAGCTCCATGCCGGCGTTGAGCATGGCGGTGAAGACGTCGCCGTCACCCACGAGGTCGGGGTCGCCGGCGCCGAGGATCACGTTGGTGGCCCGCAGCACGGTGCCGAACTCGCTTCGCGGGATGCCCATCATGTCGCAGATGATCAACAGCGGGAACGGCTGCGAGACGGCCTCGACGAGGTCGACCTCGCCCTGTTCGCACATGTCGTCGATGACCTCGGTGCAGATCACCTCGACCGACTCGAGCACCCCGGCGAGCTGCCGAGGCGTGAACGACCGAGCGACGATGCCGCGCTGGCGGGCGTGCCGGGGGTCGTCCATCGAGATGAACGACCCGAAGAACTCCAACGCCTCCGGCGGCATGTCGATGATCGCCGTCGCGCCCTTGCCCGAGCAGAAGTCCTGCGGGCGCCGGCTGATCTCCACCACCTCGGCGTAGCGGGTGACGGCGTAGAAGTGCTCGTCCTCGCCGGTGAGGGGGCTGGCCACGGTGACCGGGGTGAACGGCCCCACCTCCCGCAGCTCGGCGAACCGCGCCATGCGCGCAGCCAGCGGCAGGCGCCAGAAGTCGGAGTCGGCGATCGAGCCGGTTGCAGCCATGGACCATCCTTGCTCGGCCGCGCGGTGGGCGGCCAGCGAGGAGGGGTAGGGGTCGGCCATGGACATCGTCCGCAACCCTGATGGCACCCTCGTCGTTCCGATCGTTCCCGAGCGGCAGCACGCCCGCGACGAGGGCGACGGTGACGAGGTCCCGGTCGAGCTGGCCACCACGCGGGTGCTGCACCCGGGCGAGGGCGGCTACGACGAGGCGCTCGCCGAGTGGGACAGCCAGCAGGACCCCGATCGGGCTCCGGCGGTCTCCACGGCGAGCGGTCGCGAGGAGGCCATGGCGCTCGTGCACGCCGTGGCCGAGGACGAGCCGGTGGCCGAGGCCGTCGGTTCGCTCCACGACCCCGAGGCCAGCGCCGAGGCGCTCCGCCACGTCCTGGTCGGCGGCGTGCACTCGGTGGAGGACTTCGCCTCCGAGGTCGCCGAGGCCGAGGGCGGGGAGACGCTCCCGGCCCACAAGGCGACCAAGATCATCGGCGAGGTGCTGGCCGCGCTCGACTAGCCGCTAGTCGTCCGAGAAGCGGCGGCGGATGGCGCCGGTGCGCTCGCCGAGCACGATGAGCACGACCGACGCCAGGATGGCGACGACCGCGCCGAGGAAGTTCAGCTCGAGGATGTCGCCGGTGCCGAGGGCGTTGGCCACCAGCCCGCCGATCACCGAGCCGGCGACGCCGAGCAGGACGGTGGCGAGCAGCGACAGCTTCTGGCGCCCCGGCACGAGGAGCCGTGCCGCGATGCCGACGACCAGCCCGAACACGATGAACCCGATCATGGGGGCCCCTCCCTTGTCAGCGCGAGCTTGGCAGGTCAGAGGCCGAGCGTCTCGGACGTGCGCTCCATGGCCGCCCGCTTGTCGTCGAGCGACGAGACGGCGGGGTCGCCCGGGTACCAGGGCATGACCAACGTCGAGGTGACGCCCAAGTCCTCGAGCTGCCGGTAGAGGTCGGGCGTCGGGAGGGCGTTGGCGATGACGAACACCTCGTCGCACCCGCCGAGCTCGTCGAGCCGGGCGACGAGGGTCTGGATCTCGTCCAGGCCGTAGTTCATGCCGAGCCACCCGCCCATGCGGACCGCCCGGCGGAGGGCGGCATCGCTCTTGCCGCCGACCCAGATCGGCACCTGCTGCTCGGGCACCGGGAACATGCCGACCCGGTCGAAGTGGAAGTGCTCGCCGTGGTGCTCGGCGAAGCCGTCGTCCCAGAGGTCGCGGATCACGTCGAGCATCTCGTCCATCCGCTTCCCCCGGGTGCGGGGGTCGGGGCCGAGCAGGGCGATCTCCTCGGCGAGCCACCCGGCGCCGACGCCGAGCACGACCCGGTTCCCGGACAGCAGGGCGGCGGTGCCCACCTGCTTCGCCACGCTGAACGGGTCGCGCATGGGCAGCACGTAGACGTAGCTCATGAACCGCAGGGTCGTGGTGACCGCGGCCATGGCCGCCATCGACACGAAGGGGTCGGGGAACGGCGAGGTCTCGGTGAAGGGGTTCTCGCCCGACGGGTGCACCGAGGCGAACTCGGCGGGCACCGCCACGTGATCGGCCAGGGCCAGGCCCTCGTAGCCGCACGCCTCGGCGATGCGGGCCAGCTCGAGGAGCTGGTCGTGGGGCTCGAAGATGACCGGCACCCAGTAGTTCAAGCCGCCTCGACCTCGGCCTTGATGCGCTCGAGCGTGGTGCGCATGCCGTTGCGGTTGGTCTTGCCGCGGGACCAGCCGAGCAGCGCCCAGTAGAGGCGCAGCGGGAGGTTCGGCTTGAGCGTGAACGACTCCGTCACGTCGGCGCCGCCCTCCGTGGGCTGGATGACGTAGCGCCACGTGTTCAGCGCCTTCTCCAGCGTCGGCCCGACGGCGAAGGCGAACTCCTTGCCCGGTTCGCTGGCCACCACGGTGCACGTCGTCCAGTAGGTCGGCCCTTTCTGGTTCCGCTTCACGTGGCCGCGGAACTTGGCGCCCACGGCCGGCCCGGTGGCGCCGTCGAGCCACTCGGCCTCGAACGTCTCGGGGCTGTAGCGACCGATCTTGGTGACGTCGCTCACCAGCTCCCAGATCGCGTCGGGCGTGGCGCTCATGTGGACGGTCACGGAGTCATGCACGAGTGAACGGTAGGACGATTGCTGTCAAGATGCACACAACCGGCGGCGCACGGGGCGCAGCCATGATCGAAGGGGGACCTCGTGACCTACGCCGAGGGCAGCCAGTTCAACGGGGCCATCAACGCGCTGGAGCACGACTGGGGCGGCTACGTCATCGTCGACG
This sequence comes from Actinomycetes bacterium, assembly GCA_025464025.1. Next base: position 5,085 of record JAODBP010000319.1, read on the forward strand.
AGCCGTCGCCGCACGTGCGCCGCATCACCATGAACCGCCCGGAGAAGCGCAACGCGCTGAACCACCCGCTGCGGGGTGCCATCCTCGGCGCCCTCTACGCCAACGACGCCGACGACGACTGCCACGTCCAGATCGTGCGGGGCGCCGGGCCGTCGTTCTCCGCCGGCTACGACCTCGGCGGCGGCAACGAGGGCCACGAGTACCCCTTCTACACGCCGGGCGGCGAGGGCCAGTGGCCCCGCCACGTCACCGAGGGCTGGATGAGCATCTGGGACCTGGCCAAGCCGGTCATCGCCCAGGTGCACGGCTACTGCCTGGCCGGCGGCTCCGAGCTGGCCACCGGCTGTGACCTCGTCTACATGGCCGAGGACGCCCAGATGGGCTACCCGGCCGTGCGCTTCGGCGTGCCGGACATGCACTTCCACGCCTGGTTCCTCGGCATGCGCCGGGCCATGGAGATGATGGTGACGGGCGACTCGGTGAGCGGCATCGAGGCCGTGGCCGAGGGTTGGGCCAACCGGGCCTTCCCGGCCGACCAGCTGGAGGCCGAGACGCTGAAGATGGCCGAGCGCATCGCCGCCCTGCCGCCCGAGCTCACCCAGCTCAACAAGCGCGTCGTGCACCGCCAGATGGACCACATGGGCATGCGCACCGGCCTCCGGGCCGGCACCGAGCTGTGCGCCATCGGCACCCACACCAAGGCCATGGCCGAGTTCATCGCGTCGAGCCAGCAGAAGGGCCTCACCCAGACCCTCACCGATCGCGACGGCAAGTTCGGCGACTACCGCACCACCGGCAGCTGATCCGTTCCTCGTCCCGTCGTGGCCCGCCCGGGCCACGACGGGACGAGGGTCAGACGTGCAGGGTGGGCCGGTAGACGAGCTCCTGGATGCGGCCGTCGAGCGTCCGGTGCCGGGCTCCTGCCCCCGCTACGAACGGCCCCGCCGGTTTCGACAGGGGCTGAGGAGTTCGGGCGTTCTCGTCAGGGGTGAAAGACCAAGGACGCCCTGAGACGACGGTGGGCGCGCCCGAGTCCCTCCGCTCGAACTGGCGATGGATTGACAACAGAAACGTTGTCAATCCGTCGCCGGTTCGGGAAGCACCAGGTCCGGCGCGCCCCGTTGTCCCCTCGGAGCGTCTTTGGTCCTGGGGCGATACCGGCAGCCCTGGCTCAGCGGAGGATGCGGCGGGCGAGGCGCTCGGCCAGCTTGGAGTACGGCGGGTAGAGCAGCTTCAGGTCGGGCTTCGTCGCCTTGCGCAGGACGCTGCGGTGGTGGCTGAAGG
>JAODBP010000321.1 GCA_025464025.1 Actinomycetes bacterium
TCGGCCTGGCGCCGCTGATGAAGCGCGACGAGGCGATGCCCGACGCCGAGGTCACCTTCGACTGGATGGTGGAGAACATCCCGTGGATCATCGGGTCGCCGGCGGAGTGCACGGCCCAGATCCGCGAGCTCGACGAGCAGGTCGGTGGGTTCGGGACGCTGCTGTTCAACTCCCGGGAGTGGGTCACCACCGACCGGTGGAACCGCTCGCTCGAGCTGTTCGCCCGCTACGTCTCACCCCACTTCCGCGACCGTGACGACCAGCGGTTCCGGACCGAGCTGGCCGACGACGCCCTCGGCGACTAGAGCGCGATGAGCACGACCCCGGCGAGGGCGAAGGCGAGGCCGAGCTGCTGGCGGCGGTCGACCCGCTCGTGGAGCACGACCCGGGCCAGGACCACCGTCGAGGCCGGGTAGAGCGAGCTGATCACCGCCACCAGCGACAGCAGCCCCTCGCGGGCGGCGATCACGAAGATGGCGTTGGCGAGCACGTCGAGGAAGCCGGCGGCCGACAGGAAGAGCCGCGTGCCGGGCGGTGGGATCCTCGGCGGCCGGCCCCGGGCGAGGAGCAGCAGGGACATCACGGTGACCGACGCGGCCCGGGCGGCGAACACGGGCCAGAGGCCGGAGTCGGCGCTGCTGCTGCCGAGGAGGATGAACACCACGCCGAACGCCGAGCCGGCCAGCAGGGCGAGGAGCGCCTCCCGCACCCGACCCGGAACGGGCACGCCGTCGGTGGCCGGGCTCGACACCAGCAGCACCGCGGTGAGGGCGAGCACGACGCCGAGCAGGGCCAGGGCGCTCGGCCGCTCGCCGTCGAGCAGGCCCCAGGCCACCGGGAGCACGGCGGCGCCGACCGCGGTGACCGGGGCCACGATGCTCATGGCGCCGGCCGCCAGGCCCCGGTAGAGCAGCACGAGGCCGACCAGCCCGACGGTGCCGGCGATGGCCCCGCGGGCCACGTCGATGCCGACGAAGTGCTGGTCAGGCACCACGAACAGGGCGACGGTGAGCGACGCCAGACCGACCAACTGACTGGCCTGGACCACCACCGTCGGGGTGAGTCGGCGCGACGAGAGACCTCCGAAGAAGTCACCGGCGCCGTAGGAGAGGGCCACGAGAAGCCCGAGCATCACGGCCATGGGGTGGCCAATGGTGTCAGGATTCCGCTACAGCAAAGGGGAGGGTCGTTGACACGAGCGCCCCGATCCGCTCGCGTGACCCTGTCCCGAATCCCAGGAGGAACCGCATGAACCGATCCGAGCTCGTCGATGCCATCGCTGAGCGCTCCGGTGTGACGAAGTCCGACGTCGACGCCTCGCTCAAGGGGCTGTTCGAGGTCGTGGCCGGCGTCGTCGCCAAGGGCGGCGAGAAGATCACGATCCCGGGGTTCATCTCGTTCGAGCAGGGCGCCCGCTCCGCACGCACGGGCCGCAACCCCCAGACCGGCGAGACCATCCAGGTCCCCGCCAGCAAGACGGCCAAGGTCTCGGCCGGCAGCAAGCTCAAGAACATCGCCGCCGGCAAGGAGGCGCCCCCGGCCTGACCGGGGAACCGAACGTCCTCGTCGGTCGTCCGAACTGGGCGACCGACGAGGGGGTTCAGCAATGGCACTGACGTTCGAGGTTCCGAAGCTTCGGGACAACTGGCGGCGAGCGGCACTCGTGTCGCTCGCCGTTCTCGTTCTCTTCGGGGTCGTCGTGGCCCTGGTGCGGGCGGGTGGCAGCGACGGCAGCCTGTCGTCGTCCGCCGACCGTGGGTCGAGCGATGCCAGCGGCGCCATGGAGCGTTCGCTGTCCGGCTCGGCGACCACGGTCGCCCCGTCGGCGAACGCCGACTCCACCGCCAGCGGGGCCAGCACGGCGAGCGGCTACACCGCCGATCAGGCGGTGTCCTCGTCCCTGACCGGACCGAAGATCATCCGCACCGCCGACCTCCAGGTCCGGGTGAAGCGGGGGACCTTCTCGTCCGCCATCGACCGGGCGACGTCGATCGCCGCCGGGGTGGGCGGGTTCGTGTCGACCACCTCGACGTCGTCGTTCGCCAAGGGCGACGCCAGTGGCGAGCTGACCCTGCGGGTGCCGGCCGACCGCTTCGACGACGTGCGCAAGGCGCTCGCTCGCCTCGGCACGCTCGAGTCGCTGTCGCTCGGGGGCAACGACGTCGGCGGCCAGCTCGTCGACCTCGATGCCCGGCTGAGGACGCTGCGGGCCGAGGAGGGCTCGCTCGACGTGCTGCTGGGCCAGGCCCGCGACATCGGCCAGATCCTCCAGGTGCGGGACCGGATCACCGGCGTGCGCACGGAGATCGAGCAGCTCGCCGGCCAGCAGGCGGCGCTGAAGGACCAGGTTGCCCTGGCCACCGTCCACGTGTCGCTCCACGAGGCCGGGGCCAAGGTGACGACCACGAAGGCGAAGGGCGACGGCACTGCCTTCGGCGACAGCGTGCGGACCGCGGTCGACGCCATGGTCGCCGTGGTCGGCGGCATGGTGATCGTCCTCGGCGCGGCCCTGCCGTTCCTCCTGCTGGGCCTGCTCGCCCTGCCCTTCGTGCTCCGCTACCGGCGGCGGGCGGTGGGCTGACGGCAGACTCGGCCATGGCCACGACGCTCGACTGGTACGGCTGCGCCACGTTCCGCCTGCGGACGGCTGGGCTCACGATCTTCCTGGACGCCTACATCGACCGGGTGTCGGGCGCGCCGGGCTCGGGCCTGCGAGCCGACGACGTCGACGCCTGTGACTGGATCGTCGTCGGCCACTCGCACTTCGACCACCTCTACGGCGCCGAGCGCATCGCCGCCAACACCGATTGCCGGATCATCGGCAGCTACGAGACGGTGCGGGTGCTCGAGGCGTGCGGCGTGCCCCTCGACCGGATGATCGTCGTGGCCGGCGGCGAGCGGGTCGCCCTGGGGAACGACGTCACGGTGTCGGTCTTCCCCAGCCAGCACTCCTGCGTCTGGTCCCAGGGGCAGATGCTGCAGGCCGACGAGGTGTGCCTCGGCGACCTCGGGCTCACGTGGCAGGAGCAGCAGGCCCGGTTCGCCACCCTCGGCGCCCACGTCCAATCGCTCGGCGCGGCGGTGCACGACCACCTGCAGGTGAGCAGCCAGGGGGCCCGCGGCGACGGCGGTGCCCTGCTGTACCTCTTCGAGACGCCCGACGGCAGCATCCTCTACCAGGACACGTCAGGCCACTGGTCGGGGATCCTCGGTGGGCTCCGGCCCGACGTCGCCATCCTCGCCGCGGCCGGTCGGGGCAACGTCGACGGCGAGCCGGTGCAGGGGTCGCTCGCCCAGTTCGTGGCTCGGCAGGCCGAGCACCTGCGTCCTCGTCGCCTGGTCCTGTGCCACCACGACGACTGGCTCCCCGGCTTCTCGGTCGCGACCGATGTCGCGCCGATCCGCGCCGAGCTCGCGCGGGTGGTCCCCGCGACCGAGCTGCTCGAGCTCGGCTACGTCGACGGCACCGTCCTGGTACCGGCAGGTTCCTGACGAATTCTCGGTGAGCGGGGAGCAACCGGCAGGACCAGAGGTTGGCGCGAGCGAATTGGTGGACGTCTCGAATCGAGCAGGTCGCGTCGCGGCCGGCGGTCGTGATGTCGGTGCGCGTCGTTCGATCGGAGGACCCATGGCGACCCTCGTCCGTCCCGAGGCAGCAGCCCCCGAGCGCGTCGAGGCGCCACGGCGATGGTTCGAGCCGCTCTACCTCCTCGTCGCCGGCCTCGTGCTGGCGCTCGTGGTCGTCGAGGCCGTCGCGGCGCGGTGGGGAAGCGGCGACTTCTGGGAGCATGCCGCGGCGGTGCGGGCGCTGGCCGCGCATCCGCTCCGGCCGCACCACCCGCTGCTCGACTCCGGGTCGCCGAGCGCGTTCTTCACGCCGTACCACCTGGTCGTCGGCCTGTTCTCACGAGCGACGGGGATCGGGGCGATGGGCAGCCTGGCGATCTTCGGGGTGGTCAACGCCGCGTTCGTGCTGGCGACCCTGCCGGGCTTCGTGCGGCTCTTCACCACCCGCCGTCACGCCCCGACGATCGTGCTCGTCTTCACCCTGCTGCTGTGGGGGCCGCACCCGATCCTCTGGAGCGGGATGCTCCACCTCGACGTCATCGCCTCGAACGCCCCGTTCCCGTCCGCGTTCGCCATCGGCCTCACCTTGGCCGGGCTCGTGGCCTGGGACCGTTGGCTTCGCACGAACGATCGCGGGCTCCTCGCCCTGGTCGTGGTGGACTCGGCGCTGCTCGCCCTCGTGCACCCGACGACGGAGGCGCTGTTCCTCCTCGGTGTGGCCGCCCTGCTGCTCGCCGCACCGCTCGACGTCGTCCGGGCCCGGTGGTGGGCCGTGCTGCCCATCGGCGCCACCGCTGCGGTGGCTGCCGTCGCGTGGCCGTACTTCTCCATGCTCGAGGTCGTCACGACCTGGGGTGAGCGCTTCTACGCCACCGACCGCCGGACAATGACCCGCTCGGCAGGATGGATCCATCGGGGCGGTCGAGTCGGGATGCAACCTTCAAGGTTGAGTTGGTGAGCTTTAGCGTGGCATCGAGTTCCGGTTCGATTTGGAGATGTCGGCTCGGCTCATGCTCGATTAGTAAGAAGGGGTTCAGCTTTATCGCTCGCTGGGAGGGAACACGCCTGACGCCCTACAACGATGCCGTGGGGTACTGCACCGTTGGAGTTGGTCACCTTCTTCACAGGTCAGGATGCACGAACGCGGACAAGCCCATTACGCAGGCTCAGGCCCTCCAGTTCCTGGACGCCGATTCCCAGGGCGCAGAGAGTGCAGTACGTTCGCAGATCACTGTGATCCTGAAGACGTGGGAGTTCGACGCGCTTGCTTCCTTCACGTTCAATGTTGGCACCGAAGCTCTTCGCAAGAGCGAGCTGCGAACCAAGTTGAATGCCGGGCAGAAGAGTGCCGTGCCGGGAGAACTAATGGAGTGGGTTAATGCCGGTCGGCCGCCGCGGCGTGTTCAAGGTCTCGTCAATCGGCGGCAAGCGGAGTCGATCCTGTGGTCGGAGGGCCGCTACACATGAGGAGAGTCCGATTCGGACGCGCGGTCCTAGCTGTGCTCCTCGTGATCCTTGGTGGGTGTTCGCGGGGATCAGATACGGCGACTCTGTGTGAAGAGGAACACAACTTCGCGCGGTTGGATGCCCTTGTGTCGACGGTCGCAACCAAGTCTTATTCGGAACAGGTCCGACTACAAACGTCATGGCGAGCGGCATTGCGGCGTGTCGCCGCGCGCAGCACTGATGGCGAATCCCGTCAAGCCGTATCCAGATTGAGTGGCGGCTCGATAACCGTTTCTGACCATGGTCCGGATGGTTCTGTCGAGAAGGATCGCGCCACTGTCGTCAGGTATTTTTCCGAGTCCTGTGACGTGGATCTCGAAAAGTAGGGCGTACCCGCTCGTGAGGCGGCAGAGGTGCGTCGATGATGGGGTGCGTCGATGATGGACACCGATGACGATGGTGGGTCCACCCGCGGGCCGGTCGTCGTGCGCGTCATGAAGGCGCCGAACATCGAAAGCTCGGTTGTTCTATCCCTGACTCCCGCCGTCGAGACGTGAGTTCCCCGCCGCCTTGCAGTGCATGTCCGCAGTGAACATCCTTCCAGCGGGACCTCGCTGCCTCAGGCCAGTGTCGGTCAGACCGGGGGCTCAAGCCGCATCCGTGCGTCGCCGGAGCTACCGTGCGCCGCATGCCCCTCAAGCCAGGTGACAAGGCCCCCGACTTCACCCTGCTCGATCAGAACGGTGAGCCGTTCTCCCTCAGCAAGTCGCTGAAGGCCGGCAAGGTGTCGCATTTTGTCTACTTCTACCCGAAGGCCGACACGCCGGGTTGCACGCAGCAGTCGTGCGGGCTGCGCGACGTGAAGGGCGACGTGGGCGACACCGTGATCATCGGCATCAGCCCCGA
>JAODBP010000359.1 GCA_025464025.1 Actinomycetes bacterium
CCGCGACGAGCTGCCGGAGGACCTTGACGCCGCCGGCTACGTCGGGCCCTACACGTTCCCGAACAACAACCGCCGCCGGACCCAGGGAACGCTGTACCTCGCCGTCGCCGCCGTGGTCCTGCTCATCTGGCTGGCCGCCGGCTCGGGCGCCGTGCTGTCGAACGACGGCTTCCTCTGGGCCGCCGCCGGCCTCGCCCTGTTCGGCCTCTACTGCATGGTCGCCGGCAAACCCACGAACGTCGACGAGACCGACGCCCTCGTGATCGCGACCCGCACGGTGGGCTTCCCGGTCGGCCACGCCTCGGCGTCGCTCGGGTGGCGGGGGCTGTTCAGCCGGCCCATGTGGCGCATCCTCCTGTACTCGGCCGAGGAGCCGCCGAAGACCCGCGGCCTCGTCCTGGTCGACGCCGTCGACGGCACGGTCGGCGAGCACTTCACCGAGGAGAACCCCGAGGACTGGGACGCCCTGACGAAGGGCACCTAGCTCGAACTGGCGACGGATCGTCTACAGATCTGTAGACGATCCATCGCCAGTTCGATGTTCATCACGCCGTGAGCAGGCGCGAGAGGCGGCGGCTGGCGATGCGGGCGCCGAGGAGGCCGAGCGCCACGAGGTAGAGGGCGTGCAGCGCGGTGGTGACGTCGAGCTCGCCGAACACCAGCGACCGTTCGAGCGCGACGCCCTGGTAGAGCGGGGTGCAGCGGACCACGGCCTGGAGCCAGCCGGGGTAGCGACCGAGGGGGAAGAACGTGCCCGAGAACAGGAACATCGGCGTCACGGCCAGGTTCACCAGGTCGAAGTCGGTCCACGACCGCATGTAGCCCGACGCGCCGAGGCCGGCTCCGGCGAAGGCGAAGCCGATCAGCACGGCGGCCGGGACGGCGAGCAACGCCCACCACGAGTGGACCAGGCCGAACGCGAGCATGGCGAGCACGAAGGCGGCGGCGTAGAGCGCTCCCCGCAGGAGCGCCCACCCCACCTCACCGATGGCGACCTCACCGGGGGAGAGCGGCGTGGTCAGCATCGCCTCGTACACGCCCTGGTACTTGAGCTTGATGAAGAAGTTGAACGTGGTGTCGAAGATGGCGCCCGTCATGGCGGCCGCGGCGAGCATGCCCGGCGCCACGTAGTCGCGGTAGCCGACGAGGTGGCCGCCCGGCCCTGGCACCTTGCCGACCAGCTCACCCACGCCGATGCCGATCGACAGCAGGTACAGGAGCGGCTCGGCGAACCCGCTGGCGAACACGTACCACTGGCGCTTGTAGGCGCGGTAGTTCCGTTCGATGACGCGCCGGGCGCCGAGGAGGGCGATCACGACGTCAACCGGGCGGCGAACGTGCGCCGCCCCCACGCGGCGCCGACGACGACGCAGCCGACGAGGACGGCGACGTGGGCGAGGGCGGCCGGCCACGAGACGTCGGCCGTGGTCGCGGCGCGGGCCAGCTCGACGCCGTGCCACAGCGGTGACAGCCAGGCGATCGGGCGCACCCCGGCCGGCAGCGACGAGATCGGGAAGAACGTGCCCGAGAACAGGAACAGGGGCATGACGCCGATGCGCATGATCATGGCGAAGGGCGCGTCGGTGTCCCGGCCGATGGCCCACGCCGAGAGCGGTGCGGCGAACGCCAGCGCGCACAGCACGGCGATGGGCACGGCGAGCACGCCCCAGGGCGAGATGATCCCACCGAGCAGCGCGGCCACCAGGAGGAACGCGCTCGACGTGGCGAGCGTGCGGAGGACCACCCAGTTCAGCGCGCCGATGTACACGTCGGTGGAGGTGAGCGGCGTGGCCACCATGGCGATGTAGCGGCCGTCCCACTTCACCCCGCCGAGCACGGCCCAGAGCGACTCGCCGGCGGCCCCCTGCATCACCGACGCCATGAGCAGCCCCGGCGCGACGAAGTGCAGGTAGGACAGGCCCTCCACCGTCCGCTGGTCGTCGATGAGGCCGCCGAGGCCCACACCCATGGCCGCGAGGAACAGCACGGGGACGACGAAGATGCTGAACACGAACGCGTGCCAGAGCCGGGCGAACACGCGGAGGTCGCGCTCGACGATGCGCAGGACGGGCGGGGCCACGTCAGTCCTCGAGCGTGCGGCCGGTCAGCAGGAGGAAGACGTCCTCGAGCGTGCTCCGACGCAGGAACACCGACGTGGGCGTGAGGCCGTGCTCGGACAGCATGCCGATGGCCGCCTCGCCGTCCGAGGTGTACACGAGCACCCGGTCGGCCAGGCTCTCGACCTTCGGTGCGCCCGGCTCGAGCAGCGGCACCGAGGCGGCCTGCTGCTCGGCGGTCGCGAACCGCAGCTCGACGACCTCGCGGGTGGCGTGGCGGGCGATCAGCTCGCGGGGCGAGCCCTCGGCCACGATGCGGCCGCGGTCCATGATCACGAGGCGGTCGCAGAGCTGCTCGGCCTCGTCCATGTAGTGGGTGGTCAGCACGAGCGTCACGCCCGACTGCTTGAGCTGGTACAGCCGCTCCCAGAGCAGGTGGCGGGCCTGCGGGTCGAGGCCGGTGGTGGGCTCGTCGAGGAGGAAGAGCTCGGGCTGGTTCACGAGCGCTCGGGCCACGGTGAGCCGGCGCTTCATGCCGCCCGACAGCGGGTCGACCTTGTCGTCCCGCCGGTCGTCGAGCTGGAAGAACCGGAGCAGCTCGTCGGAGCGCTCCTTGATCACCGATCGCGGGATCCCGAAGTACCGCCCGTAGATCAGCATGTTGTCCCAGACCGTGAGGTCCTCGTCGAGCGTGTCTTCCTGGGGCACGTTGCCGAGACGGGCCCGGATGGCGCGCCCGTCGACGGCCGGATCCATGCCGAGGATCCGCAGGTGGCCCTCGGTCGCCGGCGAGACGCAGCCGATCATCCGCATGGTCGAGCTCTTGCCCGCGCCGTTGGGGCCGAGCATGCCGAACACCTCGCCCGGCTCGACGTGGAAGTCGATGCCGTCGACGGCGGTGAACGCGCCGAACCGCTTGGTCAGGCCGGTTGCGTCGATGAGGGAGTCCGGCATGGAGGCCAGAACCTACCGGTACCCTCGACCGCCTCATGGGGGTTTCCGGGGACGGGTTCGTGACGCTGGCCGACGGGAGTCAGCGGTGGGGTCGCTTCGGCGCCGCCGGCATCCTCGTCCGCCACGTCGACCCCGAGGGTGAGCCGCACTACTTCGTGGCCCTGCGCTCGACCTGGACGCACAACGGCGGCACGTGGGCCGTGCCCGGTGGTGCCCTCAACCACGGCGAGACCCCGATCGAGGGCGCCCTCCGGGAGTTCGTCGAGG
>JAODBP010000006.1 GCA_025464025.1 Actinomycetes bacterium
CGCCGTCACCGTCACCGGCCCCGGCGGCACCGCCACCGTCACCCACACCGGCGGCACCAACACCTACATCGCCGACGGCCTCAGCTCCGGCACCTACACCGTCACCATCACCGCCACCGACCACGACGACCAGACCCTGCCCCCCATCACGATCGCCGACGGCGACAACTACACCGACACCGTCACCCTCCAGAAGTGGGCGCCGATCAGCATCCACGTCCAGGGCGTCCTCGGCGGCACCACCACCGATCTCACCAGCGTCTCGGGCAGCGTGAACGCGGTGCGCACCCTGCTGGCCGACGGCGTCACCACCACCAGCACCCCGGCTCTCACGTTCAGCGGCGGGACGAACGGCATCTACACCTCGATCAGCGCCGCTCCGCCTGGCACCTACGTCATCACCGTCAACCCCACGAACTACGTGGCCGACACGGCGCCTCCGGTGGTGGTCACCTCCGGCACCACGGCCTCGCAGGCGTCGCTCGTGGTGAAGCACCTTCCCCAGGTCACGATCACGACGCGGACCAAGCTCGGGAGCAGCACGAGCGCCCTCAACGCCGCGACCGTCACGATCACCGGGCCGGGCGTGACCGCGACCCTCACCCACGCCGCCGGCACCAACGTCCACACCATGGTCAACCTGCCCGTCGGGACCTACGACATCACGGCCACCGCCGACGACGGGCTGCACGACCCGCAGCCGTCGTACGGCGTCACCCTCGCCGCGGGCCAGTCGTACACCGACATCGCCGACCTGCTCGAGTGGACCGCGTTCGCGGTGCGGCTGCGGGGCGTGTTCAACGGCACGCCGACGGACCTCACGACCAACGCCGGCGACCTCAGCGCCGTCCGCGTCCTCGACGCCCAGGGCCTCGGCGGGCTCACGGGGCAGCCGACCATCTTGTTCACCGGCGGGCCGAACGGCGTGTACACGTCGACGACGAAGGTGCGACCCGGCACCTACACGACCACCGGCACGCCGGCGAACTACGACAGGAACGATGTCGACTCCTTGGTCGTCGCCGGCACCACACCGGCCCAAGCGCTGCTCCTCGTCCAGAAGTCGCCGGCCCTCACCGTCGCCGTCAACGACGTGCTGGATGGGAACGGCAACCCGCTCGCCGGGGCCACCGTGACCGTGTGCAGGCTCAACACCGGCGGGACCGGTTGCACGGGCGGCGCCATCGCCCCGGACACGACCGACGCCGCCGGCCTGGCGACCTTCAGCGGTCTCGTCGGCGGCCGGTACCGGGTCATCATCACCGAGACGAACCACGTCAGCCAGACGTTCACCGGCAACAGCGGTGCGACGCAGGGCGTCGTCGTCTCCTCCGGCTCGGCGGCGACGCTCACCGTCGACCTCCTCCAGCACCCGCCCCTGACCCTCACCCTCCTCGGCCGCAACGGCTCCTCGTCGCCGTTCAACACCACCTTCGACCTTCCCGGAGCGACCGCCACGATGACGGCGACCTCGGGCGGCACGACCACGACCCTGACCGCCCCGGGCGGTGTCGCCACCTATACCGCCGCCCACGTCGTCCCCGGCACCTACACCCTGTCGGTCACCGCACCCGGCTACACGGCGATGACGTCCCAGACCGGCATCGTCATCGCCGCCGGGGTCACCCACGCAGCCCTGGCCGGCACGCTCACGGCGATCCCGGGTTCGATCACCGGCACGGTCACCGAGAGCCTGAACGACAACCCGCTCAACAACGTGCTCGTCACCGCCACCTCGGTCATCGCACCGGCGCGCACCGCGACCGCGACGACGAACGCCAGCGGCGTCTACAGCATCGCCGGCCTCGAACCGGGCGCGTGGTCGGTGGCCTTCTCGCTCGCCACCTACGGTCCGCTCAACCTGCCGTCGGTCACCGTCGTTCGCAACGCCGCTTCCACCGCGGATGCCGTGCTCGTCCAGCTCGGCGAGCACATCACCGGCACGCTGAAGGGCTACGACGCGGATCCGATCACGATCACGAGCAACAACCCGTCTTCGAACCTGGCCGGCGCGTTGGTCTCGATCACCCGATCCGGTTACGTGGCCACCGCGACGACCGACGTGAACGGCGCGTACGAGTTCGCCGACATCCCGGCGAACACGTACACGCTGTCCTTCGCTCACGACAACTACAAGACGCTGACCTTGACGAACGGCCTGACGACGTCGGTCGCCGGCGCCTCCAACCGCACGGGTGACTCCCTCATCGCCCACACCGGCACGGCGACGATCACGGTCAAGGACCTCGAGCTCACCCCTGGGTTGGTCGCGACCGCGACCATCCGTGTCTCCGGCAACCACCTCGCCTCCCCCCTGACCGACACGAGCGGTGCCGACGGGGTGACCACCTTCGAGCTGCCACCCGGCAGCTACACCGCGAGCCTCGCCACCCCGCCGCCGGGCTACCTGGCGACGGCCCCCACCGTGCCCATCGCCATGGGCCCATCGCCGGGCATCACGGCGACGGCGACCCTGGGCAGTGGCACGTCCTCCGACACCTTCCCGATCAGCAAGGCGGTGTCCGTCGACGTCACGGTGGCCGGGCTGACGGGAAGCGACACGGCCGACCTGGCCATCACCTGGCCCGGCGGCACAGCCACCGCCACCGGCGTCAGCACCCACGCGCTCTTCGACGAGCTGCCGCCGAACAAGGCGTTCACCATCCAGGCGACGAACGCCAAGTACACCGGCGGCGCCACCTCGGCCGGCCCGCTGTTCCTGGGTGACAGCGTCAATGCCACCGCCACGCTGATCCCCAAGCCCGGCACGGTCGAGGTCCAGGTCGACGGGCTGATCAACGGCAACAAGACCAAGGTCACCCTCGACGGCGTCCAGTCGACGGACATCAGCGATGGTGGGACGTACACCTTCACGAACGTCCGGGCCGGGGCGACGCTCAACGTGACGTACTCGAACGACGACTACGTCGGTGCACCGCTGACGATCCCAGCGCTGCTCGCCGAGGAGAACCGGACCGACTCCGGCACCGGTCACACCGGGCTCGTCAACCTCACCACGGCGGCCAAGGACGGCTCGGTCGCCGTCACGGTCAGCGGGCTGCTCTACGGCGAGACGGCGACGCTCACCCTCACCGGCGCCAACCCGCGGGTGATCAACAACGTGACCAACGGCGTGACCACGGTGGCCAACCTCACCGCCGACGCGGCCAACACGTTCACGCTGACCGCTGCCAACTACACCAACCCGGTGGGCACCTCGGTGACGCTGCTCGCCAACGAGAACACACCCGCTCGCCCCATCTCGATCGCGCTCACTCGAGAGACCGGCAGCATCGACGTCACCGCCGGGCCGCCGGGCCTCACCGCCACCGCCGCGGTCACGGCCACCGTGACCTGGAACGCTGGCGCCTTCTCGGCCACCGGGAACGGCACCGGTCCGGGCGTGATCACCGTGTCGGGCCTGCCGTCCGGCGTGCCGCTCACGATCACCCTCACGTCCCCCGGACTGGCGGCCGACGGTCCGAAGAGCACCACCTTGACCGCCGGCGAGCTCCACAAGGACGTCGGCACCATCAACCTGACCTGATGTCGGCGGGGACCCGGAACGCGACACGGCCCCCGCCTCGGCGGGGGCCGTTCCGTCTTCGGTGACGATGCCCGATCAGGCAGCGAGCAGGATGACCAGCACGGTCACGAGGGCCAGCCCGACGGCCAGCGCCACCCACCACCACATGTTCGAGCGCTCGTCCGGGATCAGGATCGGCTCGGGCGCCGGCATCGGCTCCTCCTCCGGCTCCGGCTCCGGCTCGGGCTCCGGCTCGACCAGCACCATCGGGCCGCCGCAGCGGGCGCACACCAGGGAGGTCGGGGTGTTGAGCTCGGCGCACGTGGGGCACGGCACGGAGGCCACGGCCCGCTTGCCGCCGGCGCCGGGCAGGCGGCGCAGCGTCGTCTCGGCCGCGCCATCGTCCTCGAGCGAGGCCAACGTGACCGGGACCGGCGCCCAGAAGAGCGGGTAGTCGCACTTCTTGCAGAACTCGTTGGCGCTGCGCGTCGCGCCTTCGAGCTCGGCCGCCGTCCCGCAGCTCGGGCACATCACCGTCGTCGTCACTGGTGCACCACCAAGGTCTGACGGCCCATCGAGCCGATGTCGCGTCGAGGGGCACCAGTGACCCGTTCGGCGCCGGGGCGCCTCACAAAGCCTGTGCTCATGGTTCGCTCGCTGCCCTCGCTCACTCCGCCGCCTCCGTGGTCGGGGCACCCGCCGCCATGGCGTGCTCCTTCGGCCAGAGCCTCTGGTCGCCCACGAACAGCTCGAAGCTGACCGAGGCCGGGAGGTCCGACTGGATCAAGGCTACGAGATCATCCTCGGTCGCCCACCCGCGGGACAGCACCTCGATGTGGACGTGCCCGCGGTTCACCGGCGCCTCACCCTCCGGGTAGACGCCCCCGCTGTCGACGACGACGACCGGACCGCCGGTGATCATCTCCAGCAACTGGCGCACGCCCCGCACGGTGCCCCGCCACGGCAGCATCTGGCCGTGCTCGCGGACGACCCGGCGCTGGACGTCCGGGTCGAGCGACGGGTCGATGGTGCGGGCGCCCAGCCAGGCGCCCATGAAGCGCACCATGGGCTCGGGCGTGACCGCCAGGTCGAGCAGGTGCTCCATGTTGTCGGCCTGCACCATGAAGGTGTCGGCCAGCTCCTGGAAGATGCCCAGGAAGCGGACGAGGAAGTCGTCGTCCAGCATCGCCACCGGCAGCTGCTCGATGAGCCAGCGACCGCGGTTCACCGGACCACGACCTGGTGGGCGACGGAGAGGAACAGGGCCTGGGCGTCGAGCCGGACGACCTCCCGCCCGGCGCCGAGGCGCGTGCCGTTCCGGACGTCGTACTCGAAGAAGAGCACTTCCTCGACCCGCTCGACGCCATCGACGCCACCGAGGAGCTGGGTGATCGTCGCCGAGTTGAGGTCGGAGTCGAACGGCCAGCCCTCGCCGTGGCTCCCGCCGGTGACGGGGTTCACGAACCGGTACAGCGCGTCGAGGCACCGCTCCTTGACGATCGGCGCCGGCGAGGCCGGCTTGTTGCGCACCAGCGCCGCCACCGTGACGCCCTGGTAGTAGGGCGTGCCGATCTCGATCGAGGTGCCGACGACGCGGCGCTCGTCGAGGTGGGCGCTGATCGTGGCGACCAGGTCCTCGGCCAGGGCGAAGTCGTCGAGGATGAGGCCGGCGGCCGGCTTGTCGGTCTGGGGCACCACCAGCACCCGCACCGGGCCGCCCGGCAGGGCCGGGGGCAGGCAGCGGGCCCGGGCCACGGCCGGCGAGGCCTCGAGCGTGAGCCGCTCGAAGTCGTGGGCGGTGACCGCCCGCTGGCCCGTGCGGAGCGTCATGGGGCCGCGCAGCTTGGCGTTGTCGACCGTCTCCGGGTCGACGCCGCCCTGGGCGGCGCGCAGGTTGGTGACCGAGCCGATGAACGGGATCGTCGTCTGCATGGCCGTGAGGGTGTTGGCCCCCACGTTGCCGGCCGAACCGCCGCCGTACCGGTAGCCGGAGACGCCGATCTCGGCGCCACCGGGCGGGATGGCGCCGTGCTGCACGGTGCGGCCGTTCGGGTAGCGGATGCTCGGGCCGAAGCGGATCGTGCCCGACCCCGGGTCCCACACCACGTGCTTGTCGTCCTTGCCCGAGGCGGCGAAGTCGGCCACCTCGACCCAGTCGTCGGTGACCCCGTCGACCGTGACCCGCACGACCTCGCCGCCCCGGCGCGGGAGCACGGGGTGGTGGCGGAGGGTGAAGCGCTGGTCGGGCGAGCCGTCGCTGCGACCCGGAACCTCGGCGCCGGCGATCTCGGCGTGCTCGGCCGGGACGGTGCCGCCGAGGCTGCCGGCCGAGATCGAGCGGATCCGGGGCGACGTCTGGTAGGTCGGCTGGCCGATGTCGGCCACGCCGAGCCGGGCCCGGAGCCAGTAGAGGCGCTGGCTGCCGAGGGTGAGCGGGGCATGCGCCATCGGCACGAGGAGCACGATGACGCCGGCCCGGTTGAGCCCGCCGGTGGAGTCCTCGTGGACGGGGACCGGGATCCACGCCTCGCCGGCCCAGACCTCCCAGCTCAAGGGCGGGCGGGTCGGGTCGACGCCGATGCCCTCGATGGACGCGTCGACCTCGAGGCGCACGACGTTGCCGGCCAGCGACCCCTCGAACCCGAAGTTGATGGCGTCGCCCGGCCGGGGCTGGGGCTCGGACCCGAAGCACGGCGTCGTGGCCAGCGGGTAGAGGAGGTCGTCCCACACGTCGGTGACGAGCTCCTCGTCCTCCGACTTGGTGGTGACGGCGGCCGTCAGCACCGGCTGGGTGATCGTGAGGTCCTCGAGCGTGGTGAAGAGGACGGGCGCCTCGCGGTCGGCGAGCGGCGTGCCGACCTGGGTGCCGGCCGGGACGTAGGCCGCCTCGGCCTGCACCGACGCCAGCCAGAACGTCAGGTCGGTCCGGGCCGACGACGACGGGTACGGCTCGATCCCGACCAGGTCGAGGAACTTGGTGTAGAGCCGGTCCGGCACCTGGTTGAGCCGGAAGAGGAGCATCTCGCTCATCCAGGCGAACAGCTCGATGAGCGCCACGCCGGGGTCGGAGAGGTTGTGGTTCGTCCACTCCGGCGTGAACGTCGGGATGAGGCGCTTGGCCTCGTCGACGATGTCCTGGTACTTGCGATCGTCGAGGTTCGGGCTCGGGAGGCTCACTCCTCACCCTCCCGGGGGATCACGTAGAACGGGTACACGAGGTTGCGCCGGTCGTTCGTGGCCTTGACCATGTAGACGATCTCGATCCCCACCTTGCCGTCGGCATCCGGGTCGCGGCGGGCCTGGACCTCCTCGACGTTGATCCGCGGCTCCCACTGGGAGATCGCCTCGCGCACGGCCTGGGCCATCTGGCCCAGCGTGTTGGCGTTGATGGGGTCGAAGAGCTGGTCCCAGATCGTGCAGCCGAACTGGGGACGCATGAGGCGCTCGCCCTTGGCCGTCGAGAGGACCATCACGATCGACCGGTCGATGTCCTCCGGACCGCCGACCATGGCGATCGAACCGGTGCTGTCGACCCGCATCGGGAACGCG
Source organism: Actinomycetes bacterium (assembly GCA_025464025.1). The sequence goes on from JAODBP010000006.1 coordinate 7,076, forward strand.
ATGCCGCGCCCGATGAACGTGTTGCTGTCCGCCGAGGTGTCGCTCAATTGATCTTCACCATCCCGCCCTTGATGGTCGTCATGCCGCCGCCATCGAGGGTGCCCTGGGCCGAGCCCTTGACCTCCACCTGCGTGCCTTCGATCGCGACCTTGATGTCGCCCTTGATGTTCACGTTCATGCCCTTGAGGCTGAGGTCCTGGGTCGCCTTGATGTCGATCTTGCCGCCTTCGATCGAGATGTTGCCCGACCCGTCGATCGAGATCTTGGCGCTGCCCGACTTGATCGTGAAGACGTTGCCGGACTTCACCTCGATGTCGGTCTTGTCGGCGCCGATGCGGAACTTGTTGGCCCCGTCGGCGAGGGCGAAGGCGATGTGCTTCTTGGGGTCGCTGTCGCCATCGCTCATCTCGAACGAGTGCCCGAGGCGCGACTTCATGAGCCGACTCACGACGGGGTCGGCGGCCGTGCCGACCGGCGGCTTGTTGGCCTTGCTCCAGAGCCCGCCGAGGACGACGGGGAAGCGGTGGTCACCGTGCTCGAACCCGACGAGCACCTCGTCGTTCACCTCGGGGTTGAAGTGGACGCCGATGCCGTTGCCGGCACCGCCCGGTGCCATCACCCGGGCCCACGCGCTCTCGTCGGCCGAGCTGAGCGACGGGAACTTCACCTTGATGCGACCGGCGCTGTCGGGGTCGCCGGTGACCGCCGTGACGGTACCGACCACGAGGCCGAGGCTGCCCCACCGCGGCGCGGCGCCGGTCCCGGCCCCCATGAGGTCGGCCAGCCCGACGGGTGCCTTGTTGCCGGCGGTGAAGCGGGTCTCGACCTTGCTCTGGGAGATCACGTGCTCGACCGTGGTCACCAGGTAGTCGCCCGTGATCCGCGCGCCCATGTTCTCGATCGTGATCATCTGCCCCGCCTTGATGGCCGGATTGATCTCGCAGGCCCCGTTGGCAGTGATCTCGGCGGCGTCGACGCGGGCGGCGATGGCATCGGCCACCGCCTTGGCCTCGGCGGCGTCGGCTACGGCGTAGCCGCCGGTGAGCGCGGCCTTGCCCCAACCGGAGTTGGCCGCCGATCGCCCGCCGGTGGCGAACGTCGACGTGGCCCCGATCCCCGGCACGGTGCTGGAGGTGAGCAGGCCGCTGTCGTCACTGGTGATCGCCGCTTGGGCACCGGCGTCCCAGCCCTGGACGGTGACCTTGTTGGGATGGGTCGCACCGGAGTACCGGACCCGGAAGTCGATGAGGTCCTCACCGAACTTGACCGTCTGGCCGCTCGTGCTGGACCGCTTCTTGAAGTGGAGCTTGCTGTCGTCGACCCACCACTCGCAGCCGGTCCGCAGGGCGATGTCCCAGAGGAACGCGTAGTCGGAGACGGTCTGCAGCACGTAGGGCAGGGCCGCACCCGAGATCGTGACGTCGGCGGTGAGGCCGGCGTTCGACGCGATGCCCTGGACGATGGCCTGGTAGGTCTTGTTGGCGAACGTCTTCACGTTGGTGGCGACGGCCAAGCGGTGGCTCTTGTCGAGGGCGCCGACGACAAGCTCGTGGCGGCCAGTGCTCCCGGTCTCGACCGCCACGTCGGTGATCTCACCGGCGAACACGGCGGTGGTGCTGCCCGTCGACGACGACGGCACGGCCACGGTGAGCGCCTTGCCCACGGCGAAGGTGTTGAGGTCGGTGAGGGCGAAGTCGGGATCGCGGAAGCGAATCGTCGCCCGGGTCGCCACCCACATCGACATCTCGACGCGCACCGACAGCAGGTTCCCGGCGGCCGACGCGCTGATGGCGGAGCCGTCGACCTTGACGTCTGCGGTGAGGACGAGGGAGGCAGCCATCGATCAGGCCTGCTGCTTCGGGATGTTGAGGAACGCGCCGGGGCGCAGGGCCAGCGGGTCGTTGATGCCGTTGGCCTCGGCGATGAGGCGCCACTTGGTGGAGTCGCCGTAGTGGCGGGCCGAGATCCGGTCGAGGGTCTCGCCCTTCTGGACGCGGTGGACCCGGTGGGGCTGGGGCGTGCCCGACGTGGGGTTCTGCGGGCCCCAGTTGGCGTCGGGCTCGTACTGGGTGAGGCTCATGTCGACCGTCGCCCGCAACGGCATGCCCGTGCTGGAGAAGTACGTGAAGCGGATGTCGACGCTGGCGATGATCGCCTTGAACGAGTGCATGTCGCCCCAGTTGAACTTCACCCACGGCGGGCGGCCGTTGTTCTTCGACGCGTCGTAGCCGGACAGCGAGGTGTCGATCTTCATGAGGTCGAGGATCTTGTTCGTGTAGTTCGTCACCGGCACGCCGGCCGACGTGGTGTCGAACATCAGGTCGAGGCCCATGGTGCCGGCCTGGCCGCCGTCGAACTCCATCTCGGGGGCGTCCTGGCCCCGGCGAGCATCGCCGCGCCAGGAGTTGGAGCGCGAGATCTGCAGCTCCGAGGGGTTGAACATGCAGGGGATCTTCACGTTCCCCTCGGTCATCAGGTAGGCCTTCTGCTGGCTCATTCCTAGAACCCTCCTCGCCACAGGCCGCCGCGCCGCTCGATCGATTCCAGCAGACGCACCTCGAGGGCGCGCACGATGACGTCGAGCGCGTCGTCGGAGAGCACGGTGGACTCATCGGCAGCTTGCTCCGCCGACTCGAGGCCTGCCGGGGCGCTCGGTGCCACCTTCCGGCGCACGCGCCGGTCGGCCTTCGACGTCCGGGCCGGCGGCGGGGCCTCGCTCTGGGCCACCACCCGCTGGACGGTGCCGCTGCTGCTCCCGCCCGACGACCCGCTGCTCGAGGGCGACGACGAGCTGGACGACGGGGCGACCGACGCCGGCACGGGCGGGCCGGCCGTGGCCCCCTTGACGCCGACGAACCCGCCAACTGGCAGGCCGCTGGTGCCGGGTGACGCCGGACCCCGGCCGCTGCCACTGGTGCGAGCGGCCCGGGCGACGATGCGCTCGACCTGGGTGGCCGCCGACTCCTCGATGCTGGGTCGGCCGCCGTGGAAGCGGGCCACCGACGACGCCGCGGCCACGTGGGTGAGCTCGTGGGCCAGGACGCCGGCGGTGCGGGCGCTGCCGTCGGGCGCGACCGGCAGGTGGATCACCGATCCGGTGGTGGCCGCAGTGGTGCCGACGGCGGCCAGGGCCCGCTGGGAGGCCACGCCGGTGGCGATCTGTACGGGCATGCGACCGATGATGCGCTCGGCGAGGGGGCGGAACCGGACGGGCAGGGCCACGGGCCGGACCGGGACGTCCGAGGTCCGGAGCACCTCGTCGAAGCGGGCGGCCGCACCCGGCGCCGACGGACGGAGGGGCGAGCGCTGGACCGTCGCCGGCGCGGCGAGCGGCCGGAGAGCGGTGGGCGCCCGACCCGGGAGCGTCCGACCCGGCACGTCGGTGGCCCGCCAGCGGTCG
>JAODBP010000012.1 GCA_025464025.1 Actinomycetes bacterium
CCTCCCGACCGGCGGGCACGCCCGACTGGCGGGCCGTCTCGGCCAGGTTGGTGCTGACCAGGCCGGGGCACACGACCGTGACGTCGATGCCCCGCGGCTGCAACGACCGCATCAGCGCCTCGGAGTACCCGTAGGCCGCGAACTTCGACGTGATGTACGGCGTGGCGTCCCACGTGTACGCCCACGTGCCGGCCACCGACGCGGTGTTGACGACGTGGCCGCTCCCCCGCTCGAGCATGCCGGGCACGAAGGCGCGGACGCCGCGCACGAGGCCGAGGACGTTGACCTGGAGGATCCACTCCCAGTCGGCCATGGCCACCGACTCGGGCGGGCCGAGGACGGCGACGCCGGCGTTGTTGCACAGCACGTCGACGTGGCCGAACCGCTCGACGACGGCGTCGCGGAAGGCATCGACCTCGGCGTCGGACGTGACGTCACAGCGGCGACCGAGGGCGCCGACGCCCAGGGCCTCCAGCTCGGCGACGGTCGCCGCCAGGCGCTCGTCGTGGACGTCGCAGACGGCGATGTCGTCGCCCCGGCGGGCGAAGGCGAGGGCGATGCCGCGGCCGATGCCGCTCGCCCCACCGGTCACGACAATCACACGACTCACCGAGTCACCACGATGCGGCCGACGGTGGCCCGGTTCTCCATGTCGTCGAGCGCCCTGGCCAGGTCCTCGAACGGGACCTCCCGGCCCACGATCGGGCGGATCTTCCCGGCACCGAGCAGCTCGAGCAGGTGGGCCTGCACCGCCTGGCCCATGACGGTGGTCGGCGGGTTGAAGCGGGGAACCGGCACGGGCAGGTGGCCATCGTTGACGTAGGGCATCCAGGTCGGGTCGACGTAGCTGAGGATGACACCGACGAGGTCGAAGTCGCCGAAGCACAGCGCCCGGCCCGACACCATCGGCACCTCCTCGGCCTCGATGCCACTGGCGAAGCCGACGACGAGGTGACGGCCACCCCGACCGAGGCAGCCGAGCGACTTCATCATCGTCTCCCCGCCCACGCCGTCGAAGCAGACGTTCACGCCCGCCCCGTCGGTCAGCTCCAGGGCCCGGGCGGCGAAGTCGGTCGTCCGGTAGTTGATGACCTCGTCGGCGCCCAGCTCCTTCACCAGCGCCGCCTTGTCGTCACTGCCGACGGTGGCCAGCACGCGGGCGCCAGCGGCCACGGCCAGCTGCACCGCGGCCGAGCCGACGCCACCGGCCGAGGCGTGCACCAGCACGGTCTCGCCGGCGGTCAGCCGACCCCGCTCGAACAGCCCGAGGTGGGCCAGGTGGAAGGGGTAGAAGAACGCCGCCGCCTCGACGTCGCCCAGCTGCTCGGGCGCCTCGAACACCATCGAGGTCGGGCACGTCACCAGCTCGGCGTGGGCGCCGGTCGCGCCCCGGCCGCTGGCCGTCACCCGCTTGCCGATCCAGCCGTCCAGACCGTCGGCGGCGGCCACCACCTCGCCCACGCACTCCATGCCGAGCGAGTACGGGAGCGGCGGGTTGATCGTGAGGTAGCGACCGCGGCAGCCGTCGACCTCGTTGTAGTTGAGGACGCTCGCCGTGGCCTTCACGAGCACCTCCCCCGGCTGCAGCTCGGGGTCGGGCACGTCGACCAGGTCGAGCGCCTCGGTCGGGGCGCCGAAGCGCGTCACCTGCCAGGCACGCATGGGTGGCCTCCTCAGCCGAGCCGGACCGGCACGCGCCGGTGGCCGTTGGTCAGGTTCGATCGGATCCGGGTCGGCTCCCCGGCGAGCTCGACGGACGGCCAGGCGTCGAGCGCCTCCTCCAGGAAGACCCGGGCGGAGAGGCGGGCGACGTGGGCGCCCAGGCAGAAGTGGGTGCCGATGCCGAACGTCAGGTGCGGGTTCGGCGAGCGGCGGATGTCGAAGGTGGCGGCGTCGGCGAACACCGCCTCGTCGCGGTTGGCCGACGTGAGGTGGATGGCCACCTTGTCGCCCTCGGCGATGGCCTGGCCGCCGATCTCGGTGTCGACGGCGGCCGTGCGACGCATGGCGTGGACCGGGTTGCACCACCGGAGGATCTCCTCGACCGCGGTTGGCACGAGCGAGCGGTCGGCCCGCAGCGCGGCGAGCTGCTCGGGGTGACGGAGCAGCTCCACCACGCCGGTGGAGATGAGCGTCCGGGTCGTGTCGTTGCCGGCCGTCACCAGCTGGAGGAAGAACGAGCCGAACTCGAGGTCGCTCATGGGGCGGCCGTCGAACGTGGTCTCCAGCAGCAGCGACGTCACGTCGTCGCGGCGGGGCTGGGCTCGGCGGGTCGCGGCCCACTGCATCGCGTAGGCGACCATGTCGGCCGCGGCGTTCCCCTCGTAGCTCTCGACGACCTCGTCGTCCTGGCCACCGAGGTTGACCTCGGCCCAGATGCGGATCTGCGGCGTGTCCTCGAACGGCAGGCCCATGAGCACGGCGATCGACTCCGAGGCCAGCGGCGCAGCCACGTCGTGGGAGAGGTCGACCTCACCCCGCTCGGCCGCGTCGCGGAGCAGCGTGCGGGCCCGGTTGCGGAGGCCCTCCTCCATGGCGCCGATCACCCGGGGCGCGAAGTGCGGCGCCAGCGGCTGGCGGTAGGCCAAGTGCTGGGGCGGGTCCATGATCAGCAGCATCTGGCGAGCGCCCTTGAGGGCGACCTCGTCGGGGTCCTCGAGGAGGATCCCCTTCAGCCAGCTGGAGAACAGCTCGGGGTGGCGGGAGACGTGGACGACATCGGCGTGGCGGAGCACGAACCAGCAGCCCGGCTCGCCGTCCATCTCCTGCCAGTGCACCGGGTCGGTGCGGCGCAGCTCGGCGAGCGACTGGTGGACGTCGTCGCCGAGGTACCAGTCGGCGCTGGCCAGATCCGTCACGGGATCCGAACCACGGTGCGACCGGTCGTCTGGCGGT
>JAODBP010000026.1 GCA_025464025.1 Actinomycetes bacterium
CGGAGCGCCACGAGGCCGTCGACGACGACCTGCGCCCGCCGGCGCCGCCGGTGGTGCTGGCCGTGACCGACCCGGCGAACCCGTACGGGGCGACGCTGCCGTGGCCCGAGTCGGCGGGTCGTCCGTCGCGGGTGGCGGGGGCGCACGTGATCCTGGTCGACGGGGAACCGGCGGTCTTCGTGGAGCGGGGTGGGAAGCGGCTGGTCACGTTCGCGGCGGCGACTCGGTCCGACATCTGGGTCGACGCCTTGGTCTCGTTGGTGAAGGAGGGGCGGGTGAGCCGGCTGGTCATCCAGCAGATCGATGGTTCGCCGGCTGCACTCTCACCCTTTGCTGCTGCTTTGCGGGCGAACGGCTTTGGTGAGGGGTACCGGGGCTTGACGTTGGCTGGTCGCTGAGCTGGTCCTCGTCGCGCGCGCCCCCGGGTGGGCGGGTCCTGACCCTGATGGGCACCCTCCCCGCAAGCGGGGACCCCTCCCATCTGGGCCACCCACCCACCCTCGTTGGGTGGGGTTACACGTTCTCTTTGGTTGGCACTTGCGGGTCAGCCGGCCATCGAGGCCGGCTGCCCCGCGCTCGCCGGGCTTCCGCGGAACCGCGATGGGGCCGGCCCATCCGCTGGTTGCCGGGCGGCTGCGGCGCGGCACGGGGGCCGCGTCGGACCTAGCGTTCTTCCATGCGGTTCTCCATGGAGCCTCGGCCGGTGTCTTGGGCCGCGCAGGCTCCTGTTCGGATCGAGCGATCGTTTTCGCTGCCGGCGCTTCCTGGGGATGTGTTCGCCGTGCTGTCGGATCTGGGGGGATGGGACCGGTGGTTCGGGGGGATGCGGCGGATCCGCGTGATCGACCCTCGGCGGCGGGACGTGTGGGTCGGCGCCGCCGGGGTGCGGGAGCACTTCACCGTGTGGGAGGAGGGCCGCCGGCTCGGGTTCACCATGGAGGCGTCGAACCTGCCCGGGCTCGGTTCGATGGTGGAGGACTGGACGGTCGAGGCATCGGGCACGGGCTCGACGTTGACCGTGGTCGTGGCGGCCGAGGGCGCCGGGGTGCTGCGGCGGACGCCCGGCGTCGTGCGCGCCGTCCTGGCGCGCAGCACCGCGGGGGCGGCCGGGATCACGAGCTGCTGGAGCGCTCCTTCAGCAGGGCCGACACCCGCTGGCGGGTGACCCCGAAGCAGCCGGCGATCTGCTCCATCGTCATGCCCTCGTCGTGGAGGGCCTTGGCCTGGGCCCGTCGCAGCCGGCTGCCGGCGCTCGAGAGCCGCTCGAGGTTGGCCGAGAGCAGCTCGACGATCAGGGGCCGGTCCTCGGCCGGCACCACCTCCGACCAGGGCCGGCCGGCGTGGTGCTCGGCGATCAGCCGTTCGGCCCGCTCCAACGCCAGCGTGCCGACCTCGACGTTGATGGCGAGGGCTTCCTTCACGTTCTCGAGGGCGGTGAGCACCGGGTCCTGGGCCATGGTCGGAGGGTAGGAGCAACAGGGCATTGCGGCAAGGGCCATTGACAGGATCCGACCCCTAGGCTGGCTCGGTGCCCGAGGGAGACACCATCTTCCGCACGGCGAAGGCCCTCGACCAGGCCCTCGCCGGGCGGGTGCTCACCCGGTTCGAGGCGCCTCGCCTCCGGTACGCCCCGTTCGCCCCCGGCACCGTGGTCGACGGGGCCGAGGCGGTGGGCAAGCACTGCCTGGTGCGGTTCGACGACGGCCGGGTGCTGCACACCCACATGCAGATGACCGGCTCGTGGCACCTGTACCGACCCGGCGAGCGGTGGCGGATGAAGGCGGCCGCCATGCGGGCCCTCGTCGAGGTGCCGGAGTGGGTGGCGGTGTGCTTCGCCGCCCCGGTGGTCGAGCTCACCACGCGGCCACCGCTCGACCACCTCGGCCCCGACCTGTGCCGGCCCGACGCCGACCTCGAGGAGGCCGTGCGGCGCCTGGCCACCGCTGACCGGACGATCGGCGAGGCCCTGCTCGACCAGCGCAACGCCGCCGGCATCGGGAACATGTGGAAGGCCGAGGCGTGCTTCGCCTGCGGCATCGACCCGTTCACGCCGGCCGCCGACGTCACCGACGCCGACCATCGCCGGTTGCTGGAGGCGGCAGCCGGGTTCCTGCGGTCGAGCTCGGCCGGCGAGCGGCCGCCGATGCAGGTCTACGGCCGCCGTGACCGGCCGTGCCGGCGGTGCGGCACCACGATCAGCTGGGCCCCACAGGGGGAGCAGCGGCGGGGCACCTACTGGTGCCCGGCGTGCCAGCCGAGGACGAGGGGTAACGCACCGTGATGAAGGTCTGGCCCGGAGAGGCCTATCCCCTCGGCGCGACCTACGACGGGGTCGGGACGAACTTCGCCCTGTTCAGCGAGGTGGCCGAGCACGTCGAGCTGTGCCTCTTCGACGAGGCCGGGAACGAGACGAAGGTCGACCTCCCCGAGGTCGACGCCTTCGTGTGGCACGGCTACCTGCCCAACGTCGGGCCGGGCCAGCGCTACGGGTTCCGCGTCCACGGCCCGTTCGACCCGTCGAACGGCCTGCGGTGCAACCCGAGCAAGCTCCTCCTCGACCCCTACGCCAAGGCGGTCGACAGCCAGTTCGACTGGGACGAAGCCTGCTTCGACCACACCTTCGCCGACCCCGAGCAGCCCAACGACGCGGACAGCGCGCCCCACGTGCCCAAGTCGGTCGTCACCAGCCCGTTCTTCGACTGGTCGAACGACCGCCACCCCCGCACCGCATGGCACGAGACCGTGGTCTACGAGGTGCACGTCAAGGGCTTCACCGAGCGGCTCACGTCGATCCCGGCCGACCAGCGCGGCACCTACGCCGGCCTGGCCACCCCCGAGGCCATCGACCACTTCAAGCAGCTCGGCGTCACTGCCGTCGAGCTCCTGCCCGTCCACCAGTTCGTGCAGGACTCGACGCTGCTCGAGAAGGGCCTGCGCAACTACTGGGGCTACAACTCGATCTGCTACCTGGCGCCCCACAACGAGTACTCGTCGTCGGGCACCGACGGCCAGCAGGTGCAGGAGTTCAAGTCGATGGTGCGCACGCTCCACGACCACGGCATCGAGGTGATCCTCGACGTCGTCTACAACCACACCGCCGAGGGCAACCACCTCGGCCCGACGCTGTCGTTCAAGGGCATCGACAACCCGGCCTACTACCGGCTGATGCCCGACGACCAGCAGCACTACCTGGACTACACGGGCACCGGCAACACGCTGAACATGCGGCACCCGCACGTGCTCCAGCTCCTCATGGACAGCCTGCGGTACTGGGTGCTGGAGATGCACGTCGACGGCTTCCGCTTCGACCTGGCGTCGACGCTGGCCCGCGAGCTGCACGCCGTCGACCGGCTGTCGGCCTTCTTCGACCTCATCCAGCAGGACCCGGTCGTCAGCCAGGTGAAGCTCATCGCCGAACCGTGGGACGTGGGCGAGGGCGGCTACCAGGTCGGCAACTTCCCGCCGCTGTGGTCGGAGTGGAACGGGAAGTACCGCGACACGGTGCGCGACTTCTGGCGGGGCGAGCCGGCCACCATCGGCGAGTTCGCCCAGCGCTTCACCGGTTCCTCCGACCTGTACGAGTCGAGCGGCCGCAAGCCCAACGCGTCGATCAACTTCATCACCGCCCACGACGGCTTCACCCTCAACGACCTCGTGGCCTACAACGAGAAGCACAACGAGGCGAACGGCGAGGACGGCAACGACGGCGAGAGCCACAACCGCTCGTGGAACTGCGGGGCCGAGGGGCCGACCGACGACTGGGCCGTGCTCGAGCTGCGGGCCCGCCAGCGCCGCAACTTCCTCGCCACCCTGCTGCTCTCGCAGGGCGTGCCGATGCTCCTCGGCGGCGACGAGCTGGGTCGGACCCAGCAGGGCAACAACAACGGCTACTGCCAGGACAACGAGCTGTCGTGGTTCGACTGGGACGAGGCCGACCGCGTCCTGCTCGAGTACACGCGCTGGCTCATCAACTTCCGCAAGCAGCACCCGGTGTTCCGCCGCCGCCGCTGGTTCCAGGGGAGCGACCTCCGGGGCCGGGAGGACATCGGCTGGTTCGCGCCCGACGGCACCGAGATGTCGGAGGAGGACTGGGACGCCGGCTTCGCCAAGTCGCTCGGCGTCTACCTCAACGGCGACGCCATCCCCACGCTCGACCAGCGGGGTGAGCCGATCAAGGACGACAGCTTCCTCGTGCTGTTCAACGCCCACTCCGAGCTGATCGACTTCACCGTGCCGCCCACCTGGGGCGAGCGCTGGTCGGTGGTGCTCGACACCTATGAGTCGCTCCCGCCGTCGTTGGTGCCGGAGGCCGACCAGCGACTGGCCAAGGCCGGCGAGTGGGTGCCGGTCGAGTCCCGCTCGCTCGTGGTGCTCCGCCGGCTCGCGTGATCCCGCGGTCGACGTACCGGCTCCAGCTCCGGCCCGGCTTCGGGTTCGACGAGGCTGCCGCCGTGGCCGACTACGTCGCCGACCTCGGCAGCACCCACGTCTACTCGTCGCCCTACCTCCAGGCTGCGCCGGGCAGCACCCACGGCTACGACGTCGTCGACCACTCGAAGGTGAACGACGAGCTGGGCGGGGCCGAGGCCCACGCTCGCTTCTGCGCCACGCTCGGCCGGCTCGGCCTGGGCCAGGTGCTCGACGTGGTGCCCAACCACATGGCGGTCACGCCGGAGAACGAGTGGTGGACCGACGTCCTCGAGAACGGCCCGTCGAGCCGGTACGCCTCGTACTTCGACGTCGACTGGGACCCACCCGAGCGCAAGCTCCGCAACACGGTCCTGCTGCCGGTGCTGGGCGACCACTACGGCCGGGTGCTCGAGGCCGGTGAGCTGGCCGTCGAGCGGCGGGGAGGCGCCTTCGTGCTGCGCTACTTCGAGCACGGCTACCCCATCGCGCCGCGCACCTACGACCTCGTGCTCGGCCTGGCCGCCGTGGCCACCGACGACGACGACCTGGCGTTCCTCGCCGGCGCGTTCGGCGACCTCCCCCACGCCTGGCTCACCGACCGGGTCAGCGTCGTCGCCCGCCACCGCGACAAGGAGGTCCTCAAGCGCCAGCTCGACCGGCTGCTGGCCGAGCGCCCCGAGCTGGCCGACGCGGTCGACGCCGCGGTGGTCGCGGTGAACGCCGACGCCGACCTGCTCGACAGCCTCCTCGACCGCCAGAACTACCGCCTCGCCCACTGGCGGGTGGCGGGCGAGGAGCTCGACTACCGCCGCTTCTTCGACATCAACGACCTCGCCGGGCTCCGGATGGAGGACGACGCCGTCTTCGACGACACCCACGCCCTCGTCGTCGAGTGGCTGCGCACCGGCGTGCTCGACGGCCTGCGCATCGACCACCCCGACGGCCTGCTCGACCCGCTCGGCTACTTCGAGCGGCTGCGGGCCGCGTCACCCGAGGGCTGGATCGTCGTGGAGAAGATCCTCGAGCCCGGGGAGGCGCTGCCCGAGACGTGGCCGGTCGACGGCACCACCGGCTACGACTTCCTGAACCTGGTCGGCGGCCTCTTCGTCGACCCGGCCGGCGAGGGCCCGCTGACCGAGGCGTACGGCGCCTTCGCCGGCGAACCGACCGACTACGAGGCGGTCGTCCACGAGGCCGAGCACCTCGTCGTCGACCAGGTGCTGGCTGCCGACATGAGCCGGCTCACCAACCTGTTCGTGCAGGTCACCGAGATGGAGCGGCGCTACCGGGACTTCACCCGGCCGGAGCTGGCCGCCGTGCTCGGGGAGGCGGCGGTGTGCTTCCCGGTGTACCGCACCTACGTGCGGCCGGGAGCACCGGTCTCGCCGGCCGACGAGCGCACGATCACCGTCGCCCTCGATGACGCCCGGGCCCGCCGCGCCGACCTCGACCCGGAGCTGTTCGAGCTGCTCGGCCGGGTGCTGCGGGGCGAGCTCGACGGTCCGGCCCGCGAGCTGTGCCTGCGCTTCCAGCAGACCACGGGTCCGGTGATGGCCAAGGGCGTCGAGGACACGACGTTCTACCGCTTCAACCGGCTTGCCTCCCTCAACGAGGTGGGCGGCGACCCGAGCCGGTTCGGCGTCGACGTGGCCACGTTCCACGAGGCCATGGCCACCACCTCGTGGCCCCGGGCCATGCTGGCCAGCTCGACGCACGACACCAAGCGCAGCGAGGACGTGCGGGCCCGCATCGCCCTGCTGTCGGAGGTGCCCGACGAGTTCGCCGCCGCCGCCGGCCGCTGGACGCAGGTGCACGAGCCGCCCGATCGGAACCTGGCCTGGCTGCTGTTCCAGGTCCTCGTCGGTGCCCACCCGCTGCCGCTCGACCGGGCGTTGGCCTACGTCGAGAAGGCGACCAAGGAGGCCAAGCAGCACACCTCGTGGACCGACCCGGTGCCCGAGTACGACGGCGCCGTCCGGGCCTGGGTCGAGGCCCTGTGCGCCGACGACGCCTTGCTCGCCGACCTCGACGGGTTCGTGGCACCGCTGGTCGATCCCGGGTGGAGCAACGCCCTCGCCGCCCAGCTCGTGAAGCTCACCGCCCCCGGCGTGCCCGACGTCTACCAGGGCACCGAGCTGTGGGACCTGAGCCTGGTCGACCCCGACAACCGCCGGCCCGTCGACTACGACCTGCGGCGGAAGCTGCTGGCCGAGCTCGACGGGATGACCCCGGCCGAAGCCTGGGCCCGCCGCGACGAGGGGCTACCGAAGCTGCTGCTCACGCGCCAGGCGCTGCGGGCCCGGCCCGAGGGGACGTACCGGCCGCTCGCCGCGCACGGTGCGGCGGCTGCCCACGTCGTGGCCTTCGCCCGCGGCGACCGGCTGGCCACGGTCGTGACCCGGTTGCCGATCACGCTGGCCCGGGTGGGCGGGTGGCGCGACACGACCGTCGACCTGCCCTGGGCCGAGGGCGTGCCGGTGGCCGACCTGCTGCGCGACCTCCCGGCCGCGCTGGTGGAGCGACCGTGATCTTCCGGGTGTGGGCGCCGAAGCCGGAGCGGGTCGAGCTCGACCTCACCGGTCGCCGCCTCGACATGGTGGCCGGCGACCGGGGTTGGTGGTCGCTCGACGTGCCCGACGCCGGGCCGGGCACGGAGTACGCCTTCCGCCTCGATGGCGGCGACCCGCGGCCCGACCCCCGGTCGCCGTGGCAGCCCGAGGGCGTGCACGGCCCGTCGAAGGTCGTCGACCACGATGCCTTCCCCTGGACCGACGACGAGTGGCGCGGTGCCCATCTGCCGTCGGCCGTGCTCTACGAGCTGCACGTGGGGACGTTCAGCCACGAGGGCACCTTCGACGGGGCGATCCAGCACCTCGAGCACCTCGTCGAGCTCGGGGTCACGGCCGTCGAGCTGCTGCCGGTGGCCGAGTTCCCGGGCGCCCGGGGGTGGGGCTACGACGGCGTCGACCTCTACGCCCCGCACTCGGCCTACGGCGGGCCCGACGGGCTCAAGCGCTTCGTCGACGCCGCCCACCGACAGGGCCTCGCCGTCGTGCTCGACGTCGTCTACAACCACTTCGGCCCCGAGGGCTGCTACCTCGGCGAGTTCGGCCCCTACTTCACCGACTTCTTCACCACGCCGTGGGGCGACGCCGTCAACTACTCGCGGGAGCAGAGCGACGAGGTGCGTCGCTTCGCCATCGACAACGCGCTCATGTGGCTCCGCGACCACCACGTCGACGGCCTCCGCCTCGACGCCGTCCACGCCATCGTCGACCCCTCGGCCGTGCACCTGCTCGAGCAGCTCAGCGCCGAGGTCGAGGAGCTGGCCGCCGTCGTCGGTCGACCGCTGTTCCTCATCGCCGAGTCCGACCTCAACGACACCCGGCTGCTGCGGCCGCGGGACGTCGGCGGCTACGGCGTCGACGCCCAGTGGAGCGACGACCTCCACCACGCCATCCGCACCACGGTCACCGACGAGCGCCGTGGCTACTACGTCGACTTCGACGGCCTCCCCGACCTGGCCGCCGCGCTCGAGCGGGGCTGGCCCCACGCCGGCGGCTGGTCCGAGTTCCGGCAGCGCACCCATGGCCGACCCTTCGACCGGCCCGGCTGGCAGCTCGTCGGCTACTCGCAGGACCACGACCAGGTCGGCAACCGGGCCCAGGGCGACCGGCTGTCCGACGTGGTCCCCCTCGACGTGCTCCAGGTGGTGGCCGCCCTCGTGCTCACCGCCCCGTTCGTGCCCATGCTGTTCCAGGGCGAGGAGTGGGGGGCGTCGAGCCCGTTCCAGTACTTCACCAGCCACACCGACCCCGAGCTGGGCCGGGCCGTGAGCGAGGGGCGACGGCGGGAGTTCGCCGACTTCGGCTTCGAGCCCGACGACGTGCCCGACCCCCAGGACCCGGCCACGTTCGAGCGGTCGAAGCTCCGATGGGACGAGCTCGACGACGGCGACCACGCCGTGCTCCACCGCTGGTACCGCGCCCTGGTCGCCCTCCGGCGCTCGACCCCCGACCTGCTCGACGGCCGCCTCGACCGGGTTCGCACCGAGGTCGACGAAGCCGCCGGCACCCTCGTCGTGCACCGGGGTTCGATCACCGTCGCCGTGACGTTTGCCGGCGCGCCCGTCCCGCTGGTCGACGGCGAGGTGCTCCTGGCCGCCGACCGGGTGGTGATCAACCGGCGCTAGCGCGCGAACCTCGCTGCTCGAGGTTCGCGAACGCACGTTTCCATTTACGCCGAATGGATCTCGTGCGACGATGGCATCGCACCGAAGGTCGCCGTGGGGAACGGCGACCGGTGCACCTGCCCGGGGGGGCAGTCCGGCCCCGGCCGGACCACAAGCAAGGGCAACGGCGGACGTCGTCCGCACACAACCAGGGGGAGAAACATGGTCAAGCGACGCCTGCTCGGCGTCCTGCTGCTCACCGCGCTCATCGGCACGGTGATCACCACGACGGCATCGGCGACATCTTCGACAGCCGGCGGCGGCTACGGCGCGGCCCAGGCCGCGGCGAACCCGTTCGTCGACCAGAGCGCGTTCTGCAAGTCCGGGACGCCCATCGCGCCCGGCACCCGCAACTCGAGCTCGCCGGGCGTGACGCCCAGCGAGATCACCGTCACCGACATGTCGATCGACACCGCCGCCCTGCGCCGGCTGACCGGCAGCGACCTCCAGGACTTCTACGCCGCGTACCGGGCGTTCTGGAACGAGGTCAACAAGTGCGGCGGCATCAACGGTCGCAAGATCAACTACAAGGTCGCCAAGTACAACCCGGTGGCGCCCGACCAGACCGGCCACCTCCAGGCCCTGTGCCTGAAGGCCACCGAGGACTACAAGTCGTTCCTCGTCGTCGCGACCGGCCCGCCGCAGGTGCAGAACTGCGTGGCGATCAAGCACAAGACGATCATGCTGGCCAGCACCGGCGTCCTCGACTCGGAGTACAAGGACTCCAAGGGCCGCATCGTCACGTTCACGCCCGGCGGCGACGCCTCGGCTCGTGTCTTCATCGCCGACGCCAAGTCCCAGGGCACGTTCAAGGGCAAGACGGTCGCCATCCTCGGCGCCAACAACACCCCCACCGCCATCGGTGACCAGCAGCGCCAGTACGTCGACGGCTTCAAGAACGCCGGGATCGACGTGGCGACCTACGAGGTGCTGCCGTGCCTCGGCACGGTCTGCACCCAGGGCCTCGCCGGCGCCATCGGCCGGCTGAAGAGCAAGAACGTCGACGCCATCGTGATGACCCAGAACGTCTCGATCACGACCGTGGGCAGCATCTGGCGGGAGCTGCGCAGCCAGGGCCTGAAGGTGCCGGTCTACAACGCCTTCACCGACTCGCTGAACGGCGACTCGGGCCTGGGTGCCCTGATCCGGTCCGCCGGTGCGGACGGGGCCAACTTCGCCGAGAGCGCGGGGTGGTACGCCACCAAGCTCTACGACATCCACAACGGCTGGCGGATCGGCAGCTCCAAGGAGACGCCGTTCGCCAAGATGTGCACCGCCACGCTGGCCAAGGCCAACAACGAGCGGCAGTACCTCTACAACGAGCAGGACATCTCCAACGGCCGCTGGGGCGGCACGACGATAATCTGCCAGCACGTGCGGGCCATGGCCAGCGCGATCTGGTCCCTCGGCGCCAACGTCACGACCGAGCGCATGGTCGCCGCCCTCCGCAACGAGAAGCGGGTGGACTACTGGGACACCGGCGCCAGCTTCCGCGACAAGCAGTGGTTCATGGACGGCCAGCTCGACCCGACCAAGGCCATGACGGCGAAGTTCACCTTCCCGTGCCCGCTGCCCAAGCTCACCCCCGGCGAGGGCTGCTTCCTCGCCGTCGACCGCCCGGCTCGGGTGCGCACGATCCCGACGAAGTAGCGCGACCGAGGAGCACGGGAGGCGAGGGCCGGCGAGCACCGCCGGCCCTCGCCGCGCCGCCCGTTACCGTGCGCGACGTGACCGACGGGCACTGGGTCAGGTGGCACGAGGCGTACGAAGATCCTGGTTCGGCGTTGAGCCAGCGCTTGGCGGTCGTGAACGCCCGCCTTCGGGAGGCCATCGACTCGGCACCGCCGGGCGATGTCCGCGTCACGAGCATGTGCGCCGGCCAGGGCCGTGACGTGATCGACGTCCTCGCGGACCATCCAGGCCGGGCCGAGGTGACGGCCCACCTCGTCGAGCTCGATGCGCAGCTGGTGGTGGACGCCCGCCAGTCGGCAGCGGCGGCGGGCCTCGATGGCATCACCGTCTCGCGGGGCGACGCCGCGCTGACGTCGGCCTATGCGCCGGCCGTGCCGGCGGACGTGGTCCTGGTCTGTGGGGTCTTCGGCAACATCACCGGCGACGACGTGGCCCGCACGGTCGAGGAGCTGCCGCACCTGTGCGCCGAGGGCGCGACGGTGCTCTGGACCCGGCATCGCCGGAGCCCTGACCTCACCCCGTCGATCCGGGAGTGGTTCGAGGCGGCGGGGTTCGCGGAGCTGTCCTTCGACTCGCCCGCCGGCACCTTCGCCGTCGGGGTGCACCGGCTGGAGGTACTCGGGAGGCCGTTCCGACCGGGCCGTCGGATGTTCACCTTCGTCGGCGACGGGGTGCTCCCTCCCAACTGAGACCAGGCACGCGCCGGCACCCCGGCGATGTCGCGCCGGGGTGCTCAGGTCGTCGATCTCGAGCGCATCGGGCCCTGCTCACCAGAAGGGTTGGAGGGCTCCTGGTGGGTGGCTGGTGCGGACGACGCCGTGCGGGTCGGTGACCTCGAAGGTGGCGTCGGGGAGGAGCTTGGCCTCCCAGCCCGGTTTGTGGAGGCGTTTGTGGTGTCTTCGGCAGAGGAGGACGAGGTTGTCGAGCTTGGTGGGGCCGTGGCGGGAGAACCAGATGACGTGGTGGCCGTCGCACCAGTGGGCCGGGCGGTCGCAGCCGGGGAACCGGCAGCCTCGGTCGCGGGCGACCAGCGCGGTCCAGAGGGCGGCGACGATCACGCGGGTGGCCATGCCGTAGTCGAGGATCCCGGACCTTCCGGCGGTGAGGACCCGGTGGAAGGCGGAGTCGCAGAAGTACTCCTCGAGGACCTGGCGGCTCATGGCCGGGCCGTCGAGGTAGCGACCGGTGTTCGAGTCGAGGTCGTAGAAGACGCTCACGTGGGGGCGGTGTCGGCCGCCCGTGCGGGCTTGTTGGTGGTCGAGGAAGAACTTCGCCACCACGCCGATGGCTTCGCCTCGTCGTTCGGAGGCGGGGATGTCGAGGTCGCCGCTGTCGGCGACGCGGAGCGCGGTCTTGAGCACCTGGTTGGTGTCGGGATCGAGGTCGGCGTCGAGCACGCCGCGGCCGTCGAGGCCGTCGGAGAGGTGCAGCCGGGAGGGCACATCGAGGTCGATGGGGTCGTCGGGCCCGTCGTGGGCATCGACCCGTTCCCGCCACCGTTGCATCGCGGTGATCGTCTCGTTGAGGGAGAGCTGGGCGAGCAGCGGGACGAGGGCGTCTTCGTCGAAGTGATCGACGTGGCGGCCGACGGTGGAGACGACGACGTCGACCTGGCCGCCCGACATCGACCCGGCCTTCCAGGCCTCCAACGTCATCGGCAGCACCCGCAGCTTCCGGGAGGTCTTCACCAGCCGGTTCGCCGCGGTCGGGGTCATGCGGGCCCGGTCACGCAGCCAGGCGTGCATCGACGTGGCGGCATCGAGGTCCCACCCGCCGGTGGCGTCGAACGCACCGACTGCTTCGCAGACCTTGGCGGTGAGCTGGTCGTGGGCGGCGAGGAGCTCGAGCAGGCCGACACCATCGGCCGGGATCTCGATCTCCTGGACCATCTCCGCGATCGCCGCGAACATGCTGAAAGCGTACATACGTTCGACACGGCTGACAACGCCCAGGGCGAAGTCGTCAGGACCCTGCCAGGGTCAGAACAGGCTGAGGTAGGCCTCTTCGAGGGTCGGTGGCCGGTGGGCGACGTGGGTGTCGGGTCGGTCGGCGAACACGAGGGCGATCTCGCCCCCGAGGTCGACGCCGATGTCGGTGTGGAGGGTGATGCGGGTCGACTCGTCGTCGCGCTTCAGCGTCACCCGTCGGGCACCGGGCAGCTTGCCGAGCCGCTCGGTGTCGTCCGTCGTGGCCAGCGAGGTGGTGATGTCGATCACCGCGACGCGGGCGAACGTCCGCTTGATCTGCTCGGGCGTGCCCTCGGCCAGCACCCGCCCCCCGCTGATCACCGCGAGCCGGTCGCAGAGGGCGTCGGCCTCGGCCATGTAGTGGGTGGTGAGCAGCACGGTCGTGCCGGCGGCGGCCAGCTGGGGCACGAGGGCGCGCAGCTCCTCGGCGCTCTCGGGGTCGAGCCCGATGGTCGGCTCGTCGAGGAACAGCACCTTCGGCTGGTTGAGCAGGCCGCGGGCCAGGTGCAGCCGCTGGCGCATGCCCCGCGAGAACTGCTCGACGCGGCGTGAGGCCAGGTCGGTCATCGACACCGACTCGAGGACCGCGTCGATCCGGCGCCGGGCCTCGTCGCCGGACAGGCCGTGGAGGCCGGCGAAGTACTCGAGGTTCTCCCGCCCGGTGAGCTGGGGGAACAGGCCGCGCTCGCCGCCGAGGACGAGGCCGATGTGGCGGCGCACGGCGCGGGGGTCGCGCAGCACGTCGATGCCGAGCACCTGGGCCGAGCCCGACGTCGCGGTGAGCAGCGTCGAGAGGATGCGGATGGTGGTGGTCTTGCCCGCGCCGTTGGGGCCGAGCACGCCGTAGACCGTGCCGGCGGCGACGTCGAGGTCGATGCCGTCGACGGCGACCACGTCGGGGCGGTGGCGGCCCCCGGCGTAGACGCGGCGCAGCTCCCGGCAGCGGATGGCCGTGTCGGTCATGTCCCCTCCACGATCAGGGTCCCGATGGCTCGGGCCCGTTGCACCGAACGGTCGAACAGCAGCAGGGCCGCGGCGCCCACGCCGAGGGCGACGAGCAGCTCGGCCCCGATGGCCGGCCACGGGCTGCCGGCGGCGAGGCCGAAGCCCCGCCGCAGCGCGTCGTTGGCGTGGCTCAGCGGCACCACGGCCGAGAGCTGGCGCAGCGGGCCGGGCAGGTCGTGGCGGGGGATGACCGCGCCGGAGAGCGTGAGCAGCGTGCCCGAGGCGAGGGCGACGGGGCCGACCCAGTCGGTCAGGCGCCGGGTGAGTATCCCGACGAGCATGGCGACCGACAGCCCGCTGAGGAGGACCACGAGGAACGTGACCGGCACGGACGCGTCCACCCGCCCGAGATCGAGGTCGAACGCGACGGCGCTGAAGGCGACGGCGGTGACCGCGCTGGCGGCGCCGTTGGGCAGGTGGGCGCCGCACCTCGTCAGCCACACCGTGGCGGGCGCGACCGGCGTGCTCATGGCCACGGTGAACGTGCCGTGCTGATGGTCGTTGCTGATGGCGTGGTTGGCGCACATGACGACGGTGACGACCGTGACGTACGAGCAGAGGGCGAGCACCAGTCCTTGGGTGGTGCCGAGGTCGAGCTGGCGGTGGAGGATCCCGAACACCATGAGGTACGTCACGGGTCGCACGACCATGTTGGCGGTCCACGACCGCCACGGCCGCCAGTAGAAGGTGCCGCGGTAGCCCTGCCGCACGACGGCGGTGAGCGCGCTCACTGGGGCAGTGACCCGTGCTCGACGAAGCGGCGCTCGACGGCGCCGAAGATCCGCACGGCCACGAGGGCCCAGACCCCTGCGACCGCGGTCCCGACCGCGAGGTGGCCCAGGCAGTGGGCGACCGAGCGCCCGGTGGCCGCGCCGGCGAGCGCGTCGGTCATCCACGAGAGGGGGAGCAGCCGGGCGATCGGCTCCATCCAGTCCGGGAGCGCGCTCACCGGGAAGAGGAAGCCGCCGAGCACGATGCCCAGCGGGATCAGTCCGTTCACGAAGTTGCGGGTCCCCGGCGACAGCGCGGAGAGGGGTGCGACGACGAAGGCGGTGGCCGGCACGGCGATGGCCGCGGCGGCCGCGAACGACAGCGCGGTGAGGGGCACGTCGTCGACCCGGGGCAGGTGGCCGGCGGCGGTGAGCAGCACCGTGGTCGACACGATGCCGCCGACGAAGCCGCCGACGACCAGGGCGACGCCCTTGCCGAACATCGGCAGCACGAGCGCCGCGGGTGAGGAGAGCCCGAGCTCGAGCGTGCCGCTCCACGACTCCTGGGACAGCATCCACGCGAGGGTGAGCACGCTCGCCGTCCACGAGGCGAGCAGGACCTGGCCGAAGGCGACGCGGGTCAGGGCGTCGGCGCTGTCGGCGTGGCGCAGCATCCAGCCGAAGACGAGCGCCTGGGGCACGGCGGCCAGCACCACGGCGACCTGGCCGCTGCGCCGCAGGCTCACGCGGAGCTGCTGGCGGTAGCCGGCCACCACGGCACTGCTCGACACGGACACGCGGACCCCTCCCGATCCGCCGACCTGGCCGCACCCTACGGACGCGACCCCGGCGGGTCCACGACGTTTCGGCCGGCCCCGGGCGCAGGTCGGGCGAACGCAGCAGAACCAGCGACGCCGTCGCGATCGTTCGTCAACGAAGGACCTGTGCGAAGCTCCCGATTCGCACCTTCCGTCACACCCACCTCTCTCCTCCCCGGGGGTTCTCTTGAAGCGCAGCTTCCTCGTCTGTCTCGTCGCGCTCGGCCTCGTGGCCGGCGCCTGCTCGTCGGATCGCGGCGACGATCCCACCCAGGCCGCCTCGGGCGGCACCTCGAGCACGGCGGCGACCACCGCCGACAACACGAAGTTCGGCACGCTCGACTCGCCCTGCGGCAAGGGTGACGCCAAGGGCGTCACCGATGTCGGCGTGACCGACACCGACATCACGATCGGCTACGGCGACGACGCCGGCTACCAGGCCTCGCCCGGCCTCAGCCACGAGACGTCCGACGCCATGAAGGCGTTCATCGGGTGGTGCAACGACCAGGGCGGCATCAACGGCCGCGAGATCAAGGGCAACTACTACGACGCCAAGATCACCGACGTCGTCAACGCCGTGACCGAGGCGTGCGACGCCAAGAACTTCATGCTCGTCGGCCAGGCCTGGGCCCTCGATGCCGCGCAGGAGCAGAAGCGCCTCGAGTGCGACCTCCCGTCGGTGCCGACCTACTCGGTGAGCGCCGACTTCGCCATGGCCCCGCTGATGAAGGTGGGCGTGCCCAACCCCGTCGACCTCGTCTCGGCCGGCTTCGGTGCCGTCATGGCCAAGGAGTTCCCGACCCAGGCCAAGAAGGCCTCGCTCGTCTTCGGCAACTTCTCGGCGACCCTCGACACGGCCGACAAGGTGCGGGCCGCCTACTCGAAGCTCGGCATGGGCTTCAGCTGCGACCAGCAGTACAACATCGGCGGCGAGGCCGACTGGAAGCCGTTCGCCCAGAAGCTCAAGGGCTGCGGCACGGAGATCGTGTTCTTCTCCGGCCAGGCCTATCCGAACGGGCAGAACCTGATCGAGGCGGCCGACCAGCTCGACTACCACCCGATCTGGATGTTCGACGCCAACAACTACCTGGAGTCGTTCGCCAAGTGGAACACCGCCGGCCTCGGCGACAAGGTCTACCTGCGGACCGCGTTCCCGCTGCTCGAGCAGGCGGACGAGGTGCCGGCCGTCCAGCAGTACCTCGACATCGTGAAGGCCGACGGCGGCGACACCAGCCAGCTGGGTGAGCAGACGACGTCGTCGTTCCTCCTGTGGGCCACGGCGGCCAAGGCCTGCGGCTCCGACCTCACCCGCCAGTGCGTCCTCGACGAGATCAGCAAGGTCACGAAGTGGACCGCCGGTGGCCTCCACGTCGAGACCAACCCGGGCGAGAACATCCCGCCGGACTGCGTGGCCGTGATCAAGCTCCAGGGAACGAAGTTCGTCCAGGCCTTCCCGAAGGCCGCCGGCGAGTTCGCCTGCGACCCGAGCTACGTGGTCAAGATCTCCGGCCGCGTCGTGGACCAGGCCAAGCTCGGCCCGGACCGCATCTCGACCAAGTACGAGCAGTAGCAACGATCGAACCGGCGATGGTTGGTGGACGGATGTGTCCACCAACCGTCGCCGGTTCGGTGACGCTCATCGACCCCAGGGCCAGGAGGGGCGGTTCTCCTTCCTGACCGCCAGGCGGAGGCCGGACCAGACGTCGTCGATGGCGCAGACCTTGATGTCGACGAGCCCACCGGGCAGGGCGACGTCGCGGACCACGTCCTCGGTCATGTCGGTCGGCACCTTCGACGCCTTCTTGGGCCACGCGACCCAGAAGCCGGCGTCCGCCTTCATCGACGTGGTGACCGGCTCCCACCGCTCCTCCAGCTGGGCCCGGCTGGTGACGAAGACGATGGCCAGGTCGACCGGGCCCTCGGTCACCAGCTCCACCCCGTCGGGGAGCGCGAGGGTGCCCCCGACGAAGTCGTCGGGGGCACCCTCCAGGAGCAGTCGGTGCCCGGGCTTGATCCCGAGCTTCTTGTCGAGGGGCGTTCCGGAGTAGCCGGCCATCCCCTAAGCCTGTCACTCGGCGGCGATGGCCTTCAGGACGTCGAGCTTGGCCGCTCGCCGAGCCGGGAGGATGGCCGCCACCACACCGAACACCGCGGCGAGGACGGCGATGACGGTCAGGGGGATGACCGGGATGTCGAACACCTTGAAGCCCTGGTCCTCCAGCGCCTTGAACATGGCCCAGCCGAAGAACGTGCCGACGCCGAGTCCGCCCAAGGTGCCGAACAGGGCGATCAGGACGGCCTCCCATCGGACCATCGACTTGAGCTGCGACCTCGTCATGCCGACCGCCCGTAGGAGGCCGAGCTCACGGGTCCGCTCCACGATCGAGAGCAGCAGCGTGTTCCCGATGCCGAACACGGCGATGATGATCGCCAGGGCCAGGAGCACGTACACCAGGTTCAGGACGACGTCGACGAAGCCGGCCTGGCTCTTGATGAACTCGTCGCGGTCCTGGAGCTTCACGTTGGCGTACTGGTCCGTGATCGCCTTGACCGCCGGCCGGGCCTGCTCGATCGAGCTGCCGTCTGCCACCTTGGCGAACACGATCGCGTCGAACTGGTCTGCCACGTTGGCGTCGAGCACCGAGTTGTCGACCCAGAACGGACCGGCCAGCTCGTTGTGGGTGTAGATGACCTTGACCGTCAGGTCCTGGATCCCGCCGTCGGTGAACCGGAACGGCACCTTGGTGCCGATCTTCCAGCCCTCGGTGTCGGCCTTCTCGTCGTAGACGGCGACGCTGTGGGCGTCGAGGTCGCTGAGCTTGCCCTGCTCGACGCCGAAGTCGGCGACCTCGGCCACCTGGTCGGCGTCGAAGCCTTCGAACTGCTGGCCCTTGCCGTCGACCTCGGCCTGGGCGTTGCGCAGCGAGACCACGGCCTTGAGCTGCGGCAGGTCCCGGAGCTGGTCGGCCATGTCGGGCGTGACCCCGCCGAAGCCGAAGCTGTTGGTGTTCACGACGAAGTCGCCGTTGAACTGGTCGGCGAAGATCTGCTTGAACGACGCCTTCGTCGACGAGGCGAAGATCGTGATGAACACGACGAGGGCCACGCCGATCATCAGCGCCGATGCGGTCGTCGACGTGCGCTTCGGGTTCCGCATGGCGTTCTCCCGGGCGAGCATGCCCGCGGTGCCGCGCATCGAGGCGACCGGTCGGCCGAGGAGGCCGCTGATCGGGCGGGCCACGAGGGGCCCGAGCACGGTCACACCGAGCAGGATCAGCAGGGCGCCGAAGCCGACCTTGGGCAGGGCGCCGTCGCCGCCGCCGAGCAGGCCGCTGAACAGCGAGGCCACGCCGAGCAGCCCGAAGATCCCGCCGATGGCGATGCGCAGGCGAGGGCGACCCTTCTGCTCGTAGGCCACGTCTCGCATGGCGGCGATCGGCGGCACCTTGGCCCCTCGGCGAGCGGGGAGCCAGGACGACAGCACGCTGATGACCGTGCCGAGGAGCAGCGAGATGATCACCGTGCTTCCGCCGATGGCGAGGCCCTCGGCGGGCAGGCCGAAGCCGAAGGCCGAGAACAGCGCCTTGAGGCCGACGGCGACGCCGATGCCGAGCAGCAGCCCGACGATCGAGGCGATGAAGCCGATCACGAGGGCCTCGAGCATCAGCGATCGCGTCACCTGGCGCCGGCTGGCACCGATGGCCCGAAGCAGGGCCATCTCCCGGGTCCGCTGGGCCACCAGGATCGAGAAGGTGTTGTAGATGATGAACGTGCCGACGAACAGGGCGATCAGGGCGAACGCCAGCATGATCGTGCCGATGATGTCGATGAAGCCCTGGACGTCGTCCTTGTTCTCGTCGGTCAGCTGCTGGCCGGTGATGACCTCGACGTCCTTGGGCAGCACCTTGGCGATGTTGGCCTTGACCTCGACGTCGGACACGCCGTCGTCGGCCACGACGCTGACGCTGTCGTACTTGCCCGGCTTGCCGATGTAGCGCTGGGCCGCCTCGGGGGTGAAGCCGGCGAAGGTCGACCCACCCGGGCTGTCGTACTTGCCGAACCTGGCGATGCCGACGATCGTCGCCTTCACCGGGCCGGACTGCGTGAGGATCGTCGTCTCGTCGCCGAGGGCGAGCTTGCCGACCTTGGCGCTGTGGGCGTCGATGATGACCTCGGTCGCCGACTTCGGCGCCCGACCCTCCTTGATGGTCCAGGTGTTGAGGTCGGGGTCCGACGACCAGCCGCCACCGAAGGTGGGCGGCCCCTGGCTCTTGCCGATGGCCTTGCCGTTCTTGCCGACGATCTGGGCGTAGCCGAACGTGTCGCCCTCGGCCACGGCGACGCCGGGCACGGCGGCCACCTGGGCCACGAGGGAGGCGTCGACGCGGGGGCGGGTGGTGCCCGGGCCGTTGTCGATGTCGAACGGCTCGACGGCCCGGACCTGGGCATCGGTGCCGGCGAAGACGTCGCTGAACAGGTTGCCGAAGGACCGGGTGATGGTGGCCGTCAGGACGAGGCTGCCGGCCACGAAGGCCACGCCGAGGATGACGGCGAAGCCGGTGGTCACGAGCCGGAACTTGCGGGCGCGGATGTTCTTGAGCGTTGTCTTGAACATGCGTCTACTCCCCGAACTGCTTCATGCGGTCGAGGACCGACTCGGGCGAGGGGTCGCGGAGCTCGTCGACGATCTTGCCGTCGTTGAGGAAGATGACCCGGCTGGCGTAGGCGGCCGAGACGGGGTCGTGGGTGACCATCACGATGGTCTGGCCCAGCTCGCGCACGGCGCGGCGCATGAACGAGAGGATCTCGGACCCGGCGCGCGAGTCGAGGTTGCCGGTGGGCTCGTCGGCGAAGATGATCGCCGGCTGGCTGGCCAGGGCGCGGGCCACGGCCACGCGCTGCTGCTGGCCACCGGACAGCTCGCTCGGGCGGTGCTCGAGCCGGTTGCCCAGGCCGACCGTCTCGACGATGGTGTCGAGCCAGGCCTGGTCGGGCTTCTTCCCGGCCAGCGAGAGCGGGAGGACGATGTTCTCGTAGGCGGTGAGCGTCGGGATCAGGTTGAACTGCTGGAAGATGAAGCCGATCTTCTCCCGGCGCAGCAGCGTGAGGCGCTTGTCGTCGAGGGTGGTGAGATCGGTGTCGCCGATCAGCACCCGACCGCCGGTCAGCGAGTCGAGGCCGGCGACGCAGTGCATGAGGGTGGACTTGCCGGAGCCCGACGGGCCCATGATCGCCGTGAACTCGCCGGCGGTGAAGTCGACCGTGACGTCGTCGAGGGCGATGACCTGGGTGTCACCGCTCCCGTAGACCTTGCGAGCGGCGTCGGCGCGTGCGGCGACGGTGAGGGTGTTCGACACGAGGGGGTCTCCTTGGTCTGGCGCTTGACTCGTTCACTCTGACGCTGGCCGGGGCCGGAACGCATCGGCCCACGGGAGGTCGGCGCGTCATCCTCTAGGAGGACGCACCGGGGCGGACGAGTCCCGTTTCGTAGGCGAGGACGACCGCCTGGACGCGGTCGCGCAGGTGCAGCTTCATGAGGATCCGGCCCACGTGGGTCTTCACCGTTGTCTCACCGACGATGAGCTCGCCAGCGATTTCGCCGTTGGACAGGCCCTTGGCCATGAGCACCAGCACCTCGCGCTCACGGTCGGTGAGGTGATCGAGGTCGACGGTGACCACCGGCTCGGGCTCGGGCTGGCTGGCGAACTGGGCGACGAGCTTGCGGGTGATCGACGGGGCCAGCAGGGCGTCGCCGGCGGCCACGACCCGCACGGCGGCGGCCAGCTCCTCGGGCGGCGTGTCCTTCAGCAGGAAGCCGCTGGCGCCGGCCCGGAGGGCGTCGAAGACGTACTCGTCGAGGTCGAAGGTGGTGAGGATCAGCACCCGCATCGGGTCGCTCACGTCGGGCCCGGCGACCATGCGGGTCGCCTCGACCCCGTCCATGATCGGCATGCGGATGTCCATGAGGATCACGTCGGGACGGAGGGTGCGGGCCATCTCGACCGCTTCCACCCCGTTCGCGGCTTCCCCCACGACGTCGAGGTCGGGCTCGGCGCCGAGGATCATCGAGAAGCCGGTGCGCACCAGGGCCTGGTCGTCGACGACGATCACGCGGATGGTCATGCCGTGGCCTCGAGCGGGAGGGTGGCGCGGACGGTGAAGCCGCCACCGGGGCGGTTGCCGACCTGGAGGTCGCCGCCGAACAGGCTCACCCGCTCCCGCATGCCCACGAGGCCGTGGCCGGTGGTGCCGGTGCGCTCGGCCTCATCGCCGTCGGCACCCCGCCCGTCGTCGCTGATGACCAGCTCGAGGGTGTCGGCGCCGTAGCAGAGGCGCACCTCGGCCTCGGCCGGACCGGCGTGCTTGATGGTGTTGGTGAGCGCCTCCTGCACGATCCGGTAGGCCGACAGGTCGACGCCGGGGGCCAGCGGCCGGGGCTCGCCCTCGATCTCCAGCGTGACGGGCAGCCCGGCCTCGCGGGTCTGGGCCACGAGGAGGTCGACGTGCTCGATGCTGGGCTGGGGCACCCGGCCGGTGGCGGTGCCGTCGGCCTCGCGGAGCATGCCGAGCAGCCGGCGCAGCTCGTTGAGCGACTGGCGACCGGTCGACTCGATGCTGGCCATGGCCTCGCTGGCCCGGTCGGGCTCCTTGTCGAGCACGCGGCGGGCGGCGCCGGCCTGCACGACCATGACGCTCACGCTGTGGGCCACCACGTCGTGCAGTTCGCGGGCGATGCGGGTCCGCTCGGCGTTGACCGCCTGGCGGGCCTCCTCCTGCATGGCCGCCTCGGACAGCACGGCCCGTTCCTCGAGCGAGCGCACGTAGGCCCGGCGGGTCTGGAGGTTGTCGCCCAGGATCCAGGCCGTGGCGAAGAGGATGTAGTTGCTGATGAGGCCGCCGAGCTCGAACCCGGTCGGGGCGCTGGCGTAGACGATCGTCGTGCCCACCAGGGCGAAGGCCAGCCCGAACTGCGACCGCCGCCGGTCGGGCGTGTGGGCGCCGACCGAGTAGAGGGCGATCATGGCGCCGATGCCGCCGGAGGCCACGTAGTAGTGCAGGGCCTCGATCAGGACGGACGAGACGCCGACGAGGATCAGCACGTCGAACGGCATCCGGCGCCGCCACGCCAGCGGCACCGAGGCCAGGACCAGGAGCAGGACGACGAGGACGTCGTCGTTGCGGTAGTCGACGCCCTTCGCGCCCGGCGCGAACAGCCCGATGATGCCGCCGACCAGCACGGCGACGGCCAGGAACCAGTCGGCCAGGAACGGGTGGCTGCGCAGCCAGGGCGCGGGGTTCAGACGTCGCATCTCGGGACCCACGGTACGACGGGGGCCACGCAGGAGCGTCCTCCCGGGGGATGATCGCCGCGTCCTCCTATCCTCCATCCCGTGACGTGTCCCTCGTGCTCGGCCGAGGTGCCCGCCGGGGCTCGGTTCTGTCCGAGCTGCGGCCAGGCGCTGCACGCCTCGGGCGACGAGCGGCGGGTCGTCACCGTGCTGTTCGGCGACATCGTCGGCTTCACCGGGCTGTCCGAAACGCGCGACCCCGAGCAGGTGAAGAACCTCGTGGACCGCTGCTTCGCCCGGTTGGCCGCCGACATCCGCGACTTCGGCGGCACGCTCGACAAGGTGGTGGGTGACGCCCTCGTCGCCCTGTTCGGCGCCCCGGTGGCCCACGAGGACGACGCCGAGCGCGCCGTGCGGGCCGCACTCCAGATGCAGCGAACGCTCGACGACCTGGCCGGGTCGATCGACGTCGAGGTCCGCATGCGGATCGGCGTGAACACCGGCGAGGTGCTCGTCGGCGCCCTCCGGGCCGGCGGCGACTACACGGCGATGGGTGACGTGGTGAACACGGCGAGCCGGCTCCAGACCCTGGCCCAGCCCGGGAGCGTGGTCGTCGGCGCCGAGACCCACGCCGCCACGCGCAACGTCTTCCGCTTCGAGCCACTCGGCCTGCTCCACGCCCGGGGCCGGGAGGAGGGCGTCGAGGCCTGGGTGGCGGTCGAGGCCCTGGTCCAGCCCGGGCACCGCCCGCCCCGGCGGGTGTCGAGCCGACTCGTGGGCCGGGAGATCGAGGCCGAGGTGCTCGAGCGCAGCATCGTCGCCGCCTTCCAGGCCCGCCGGCCGACCTTGGTCGTGCTGTTCGGCGAGGCCGGCATCGGCAAGAGCCGGCTGGGCGAGGACGTCGTGCTCCAGGTCCTCGCCAGCCACCGGGCACGCGTGCTGTCCGGCCGGGCCGTGCCGTACGGGGCGGCCAACGCCTGGTGGCCGATCGCCGAGGTCATGCGCATGGCCATCGGCGTCGGGCCGGAGGACACGGCCGACGACGCCCGGGTGAAGTGCGTCCGGGCCGTCACCGACGTGGTCGAGGGCGACGCCGAGGAGATCGACCGCATCGTCGACGCCCTCATGTACCTCGTGGGCATCGGCACGTCGCTGGTCGAGGTCGAGAGCAAGCGGGCCCAGGACGAGGTGGCCCGGGCGGTGCGGGCGTTCATCGAGGGCCTCGCGTCGGCGCAGCCCCTGATCGTCACCATCGGCGACGTGCAGTGGGCCGACGCGTCGGTGCTGTTCGGGCTCGACGACCTGCTCGACCGGATGCACCGGGTGCCGATCGTCGTGCTGCTCACGGCCCGGCCCGAGATCGAGAGCGGGTGGCGCCCGACCGGCGGGCACAAGAACCTCGTCGTGCTCAACCTCGACCCGCTCGACGACGAGGCCGCCGGCGAGCTGCTCATCTCGCTCCTCGGCGGCGACCCCGGCCCCCAGGTGCGGGCCGAGCTGGTCGAGCGCAGCGGCGGCAACCCGCTCTTCGTCGAGGAGCTGGCGGCCCTGGTGCGCGACGACGCGGCCGTCGGCGCCCTGCCGGCGACGCTGCGGGGCATCGTCGCCGCCCGGCTCGACACCCTTCCGGCCGACGAGCGGGCCGTGCTCGACGACGCCGCGGTCGTGGGCCGGCGGGCCCCGATGACGGCGCTGCTGGCCGTGGGTGGGAGCCGGGGCGGTGTCGCCGAGGCCATCGACGAGCTGGTGACCAAGGACCTGCTGGTCGTGGAGGACGGGCAGTGCGAGTTCCGGTCCGACCTCGTGCGTGAGGTCGTCTACGGGATGCTCACCAAGGCCGAGCGGGCCCGGCGCCACGCCACGCTGGCCCAGTGGCTCGAGTCGCTCGACGACAACCCCAACACCGACGAGCTGCTCGGCGAGCTGGCGCGGCACTGGGCGACGGCGGCCGAGCTCTCGGCCGAGCTGGGTGGGATCGAGGGGGTCCCGCCCGAGGTGCAGGCGCGCGCGGTCGAGGCGCTGTTCGCCGCCGGCGAGCGGGCCGACGACCGGGAGCTGCACGTCGTGGCCCGGCGCGTCTACGACCAGCTCGTGCGGCTTCTCGGCGATGCCCCGTCGCCGGAGCGACGGGGTGCGCTGGTGGGGCGGGCCCGGGCCGCAACCGCGCTGCGGCGCGACGCCGAGGCCATCGCCGACCTCGACGTCGTCGAGGCCGAGGCGCGGGAGGCCGGCGACGAGGCCCGCCTGGCCCGTGCCCTCACGGTGCGGGGCGACCTGCTCCGCAACGCCGGCGAGTACGAGCGGTCGCTCGAGGCGCTCGAGGAGGCTCGGGTCCTGTGGCAGCGGGTCGGCGATCGTCGGGGCGAGGGGTCGGCGCTGCGCCGGATCGGGTGGACGAAGCTGTTCGCCGGCGACCTCGATGCTGCCGAGCCGATCCTGCTCGAGGCCCTCGACGCCTTCCGCGAAGCGGGCGCGCTGCGGGGCCAGGCGTGGGCCCACCAGAACCTGGCCTGGGCCGCCTACGGGCGGGGCGACGCCACGCTGGCCGAGCAGCGGCTCCAGGACTCGATCGAGCTGTTCCGCCAGATCGGTGACTGGGGCGGGTTGAACTGGGCCACCGGCATGGTCGGGTGGGTCCGCTTCGCCCAAGGCGACGTGGCCGCGGCCGAGCACCACGCCGAGGAGGCGCTGCGGGAGGCCCGGAGCCAGGGCGACACCTGGCAGGTCGGGATGATGGACGTGCTGCTCTCGACCATCCGGCTCAACCAGGGTCGGACGGAGGACGCCGTCGAGCTGGGTCGGGCCGCGCTCCAGCTGTTCGTCGAGCTGGGCGACGAGTGGGGCGGGGGCCAGGCGGCCGGGCCGCTCGTGCGGGCGCTCCTGGCGACCGGTCGGTTCGACGAGGCCGAGCGGCTGCGGGTCGAGGCCATGGCCCGCTACGGCACCACGGGCGACTTCCCGAGCCGCCGGGTGTTCAGCCAGCTCGCCGCCGCCATGAGCGCGGTCGCCGTCGGGCACCCCGAGAAGGCGCTCGCCGCCCTCGCGGACGACGAGACCCAGCCGGGTGACACCCGGTTCGGCGCCACCGACCTGCTGGTCACCCGGGGCACGGCCCTGCTCCAGCTCGGGCGGGTCGGCGAGGCCGTCGAGCTGCTCGCCGCCACGGTCGAGGCGGCCCGGGAGCCGGGTCCGCGCGGCGAGGCGCAGGCCGCGCTGGCGCTGGCCTACGCCGCCGACGGTCGGACCGCCGAGGCCCGGCAGCTGGCGGCCGAGGTGCTGGGCCAGGAGCGGTCGTACCTCGATCGGGTGCTGGCCGGGATGGCCGAGGCCGGGGCGGCCGCCCGCGAGGGCGATGGCGCCGCCGCCGTCAGCGCCATCGACCGGATCACCCGCTGGGTCGAGGTGACGCAGGACCGGCTCAGCGCCGCTGTCGTGGCCCGGGCCCGGGCGCGCGTGCTCGAGGTGCTGGGCGACCCGTTCGCCGCCGGCGCCGAGGCCGCAGCGGCCGAGCGCTTCGCCGCCCTCGGCATCGACGCGCCGGGCTGGGACCTCGCCATCCGCCTGGCGACCGGCCTCAGCGTCCCCGCCTGAGGGGACCGGTCACGCCAGGCCGAGGCGCGTGGCGACCGGACGCCACTCGTCGGAGGGCAGGATCACCTGGGCCGCGGTGCGGAAGATGTCGAACACCTCGGGCGGCGCCATCGACATGCCCTGGAGCATGTCGACCCGCTCTTCGACGTTCATGGCCGGGAGCATGTGGGCCATGAAGCCGACCATCTCCTGGGGGGCGATGGTGAGGCGGATCTCCATGTCGAGGGCGAGCAGCTCCTCGGCCGGCACGACGGCGCGGAGGGCGGGCATGACCCGGGTCTCCTCCACCAGCTGGTGGGCGAGGTACTCGCTGGTGAGCCGGCTGAGGTCGAGGTGCAGGTTCAGCGCCGCGGCCGATCGAGCGGGCCCGGCCACCATGCCGAGGCGATCGACCAGCAGGTCGAGACGGGCCATGCCGACCTCCACGTTGCCGTGCTGGGCCTGCACCTCGAGGCCGAGCTCGGGGGCGTGGGCCTCGACGAGCGGCTGGATGAACTTGTCCTCGTGCTCGTGGTGCGAGTGCAGGAGGTGGAGCAGGTTGCGGACGAGGTCGAGGTGCGACGCCACCTCGCTGTCGTCGGCCACGTCGAGGTTGCCGGCGGCGACGGTGGCCTGGAACAGGGCGTGCCGGAGGCCCTTGTGGACCTCGCGGTAGAAGTCGTAGGCGGTGCCGTCGACGAGGTCGAGGGCATCGAGGGTGGGCTCGGGGAGCTGGATCGTGGTCATGGACCGATCGTGCGGGATGGGTGCGCCCGGCGTTGCTGAGCCCGTCGTGCCGACATGCTGAGAGGTTCCTAACCGGCCGGTGGTGGAGGGGTCGGAGGGTGCGAACCGGCGCGATCCGGCGGCGCGTACCATCGCCGAGTGGCCGACCCCTCGACGCTCATCGACGCCGAGCTGACGAGGTTCATCAAGGGCCCGGTCTCCGCCATGCTCGGCACGGTCGACGCCACCTCGGTCCCCGACGCCACCCGCGTGGCGGGCATCGCGCCCCTCGACGGCGACCGGTTCCGGCTGCTGATCTCGACCGAGGCGGCCACGGCGTGCGCCAACGCCCGGGTCGGCGCCCGGGTCTCGGTGCTCGTGACCGACATCACGACGTACCGCTCGGTGCAGTGGAAGGGCGAGGTCGTCGAGGCCAGCGGCCCCCGCACGACCGGTGACCTGGCGCTGCTCCACCACCACGTCGACACCTTCGCCGGCTCGGCCCACGTCGTCGGGATCGACCCTGCGCTGAGCGACCGCCTCTTCCCGGTCGACGTCGTGGCTCTGGTCGTGCACGTCGACGACCTCTACGACCAGACCCCGGGGCCGGGCGCCGGCCGCCGGCTGGCGCCGAGCTCGTGAGCATCCCCCTGGCCACGATCGCGGCCTGCTTCGAGGGCGAGATCCCGTCGGTCATCGTCACCAGCTCGGCGGAGGGCGAGCCGAACCTGGCCCACCTGTCCCAGGTGCTGTTCGTCGACGACGCCCGCGTGGCCGCGTCGAACCAGTTCTTCACCAAGACGTCGGCGAACCTGGCGGCCAACCCGCTGGCCACGCTCGTCTGCGTCGATCCGCACCAGCTGCTCAGCTACACGCTCCTGGTGCGCCACGAGCGCACCGACGTCGACGGCGAGGTGTTCGACCGGGCTCGGCGCTCGATCGAGCTGATCGCGTCGGCCACCGGGATGGAGGGCGTCTTCGCCCTGCGCAGCATCGACGTCTTCCGCGTCCTCGACGTGGCGGCCGTGCCGTCCCGGGGGACGGCGGCGGCGGCCTCGTGACCGCCGCGGACGGGTGGTTGGTCGCGCTGGCCGAGCTCGGTGCCCGCATCGCCGCCACCACGGATGTCGAGGACGTGGTCGACACCGTGCTGCTCGGCGTCGACGAGCTCCTCGGGTTCACCCACTCGCTGCTGCTCGTGCACGAGCCGGAGACCGATCGCCTCGTGACCCTGGCGTCGCGCGGCTACGACACCGGTGGCATCGGCTCGGAGGTGGCGATGGGGCAGGGCGTGATCGGGATGGCCGCCGAGCGCCGTCGCCCCATGCGCATCGGCAACCTCCAGCGCATGCTCGCCTACGCCCGCACCGTCCAGCGCGCGGCCGACGACGAGCTCGCCGGCACCGAGATCCTGCTCCCCGGCCTGCCCGACGCCAGCAGCCAGCTCGCCGCGCCGATCGTGGCGCGCGGCGTGCTCGTCGGCGTCGTCGCGGTGGAGAGCCCGCGCGCCGTCGCCTTCGACGAGGACGACGAGCACGCCCTCGCCGTGGTGGGCCACCTCGCCGGTGCCGCGCTCGAGCACGACGCCCTCGTGGCCGACGTCGCCGTGGCCGAGGAGGCCGCTGTCGAGGCACCGGTGGCCGCGGCGGCGCGGCCGGCCGTGCGGCTCCGCCACTACGACGCCGACGGAAGCACGTTCCTCGACGACGCCTACGTCATCAAGGGCGTGGCCGGGCGGTTGCTCTGGAAGCTCGCCGGTGAGCACGTCGCCACCGGGCGCCGGTCGTTCACCAACCGGGAGGCCCGCCTCGACCCGGCGCTCGGGCTCCCGGCCTGGCGCGACAACTTCGAGAGCCGGCTCATCCTGCTGAAGCGCCGCCTGGAGGAGCGGGGCGCGCCGGTGCGGATCGTCGGCGCCGGCCGTGGCTGCTTCGAGCTCGTGGTCGACGTCCCCCTCGACCTCCAGCTCGTCGGCGGCTGACCGGGGTCAGAGCCGGGGGAGCGACTGGCGGAGGGTGAGGGTGGGCGCCCAGAGGTCGCCGAGGTCGGCCACCCGCTCCAGGACCTCGCCGGCCTCGAAGGTGACGAGCGAGGCGTCGCCGGCGTCGGCCGCGGCTTCGACCTCGTCCCACGAGAGCGGCGTCGAGACCGTGGGCCGGGGCCGGGCCCGGAGGGAGTAGGCGCACACGGTCGTCTTGTGCCGCGAGTTCTGGCTCCAGTCGACGAGCACCTTGCCCTTGCGCAGCTCCTTGCGCTGGAGGCTGACGATGCGGTCGGGGTGGGCCTGCTCGAGCACCTGGGCGATCGTGCGGCTGAAGTCGGCGGCGCCGTCGTGCGTCGCCGGCGTGTTGAGCGGGACGTACACCTGGAGCCCCTTCGAGCCCGAGGTCTTCGCCACGGACTCGAGCCCGAGGTCGCCGAACACGTGACGCAGCCACAGCCCGACCTCGAGGCAGTCGAGCAGGTCGGCCGGCTCACCGGGGTCGAGGTCGAACACGACCATCGTGGGCGTGTCGGCATCGGGCGTGACGGCCATCGACGTGTGCAGCTCGAGGGCGGCGAGGTTGGCGATCCACGTGAGGGCGGCGAGCGAGTCGATCCGGCAGAACTTGATGGTGCCCCGGGTCGACATGTCGTGCATGTCGTTGGTGCCGATCCAGTCGGGGTGGAACGACGGGCAGTTCTTCTCGAAGAACGGCGTCGAGTCGACCCCGTCGGGATAGCGCTTCAGCGTGAGGAACCGGTCGGCCAGGTGGGGCAGCAACGTCGGAGCGATCCGCGCGTAGTAGTCGATGACCTCGGCCTTGTGGAAGCCGGCCTCGGGATAGAGGACCTTGTCCAGGTTGGAGAGCTTGAGGGACTTCCCCTCGACCTCGACGAGGGGCAACTACGCGCTCTTCCTCGCCCGCTTGGCCGGCTTCTTCTTCGGCGCTTCCTCGGCCTCGGCTTCGTCGTCCTCACCGGCCGCCGGCGGGCGGGACCGGGCGGCCCGGGCCTCCTTCACGCTGGCCTCGAGGGCGGCCATGAGGTCGATGACCTTGCCCTCGTCGGCCGGCTGGGGCGCCTCGAGCACGATCTCCTCGCCGCCGGCCTTGCGCTCGATGAGGGCGAGGACCTTGTCGCGGTAGTCGTCGCGGAACTCGTTGGGGTCGAAGTCGACCGAGAGGGAGTCGACGAGCTGCTTGGCCATGGCCAGCTCCTTGTCCGACACCTTGATGGCATCGAGCCCGTCGAACTCGCCGATCTCGGTGGCCGGGACGATCTCGTCGGCGTAGACCATGGTCGAGATGAGCAGCTTGCCGTCCTTGGGCCGGAGGGCAGCCAGGTACTGCTTGGTGCGCATCACGAAGCGGGCGATGGCGACCTTCTGCTGCTCCTCCATGGCGGCGACGAGGAGGGCGTAGGGCTTCTCGGCCGCCTTGACCGGCGCCACGTAGTACGGGCTGTCGTAGTAGATCGGGTCGATGTCGGCCAGGTCGACGAAGGCCTCGATGTCGACCGTGTGCGTCGCCTCCGGGTCGAGGGCGTCGAGCTCCTCGGGCTCGATGAGCACGTAGTGGTCGGGCGAGAGCTCGTAGCCCTTGACGATGTGCTCGTACGGCACCTCGTCGCCGTCGGCGTTGACCCGTTGCATCTTCACCCGGGTCTGCGTGCGCGAGTCGATCTGGTTGAACGACACGTTCTTGCGGGACACGGAGTTGTAGAGCTTCACGGGGATGTTGACCAGCCCGAAGCTGATCGAACCGCTCCAGATGGCTCTCGGCATGGTTCAAGTCTCCACTTCGTCGACACCCTTGTCGATTCTCACGCCCTTGTAGGACGGGTGACGGAGGATGCCCTCATCGGTCCGTTCGGTGAACTCCACCTCGACCACCAGCTCGGGCGCCACGAACACGGCCCCCTTCTTGGGGGTCCCGCCGCCGGTGAACGGGCTCGACTCCCGCCGGATGGGGTCGAGCCGGGCCTGGAGCCGGGCCAGCTCCTTGTCGGTGAACCCGGTGCCGACGTTGCCCACGTAGTCGAGCCCGCCGCCCTGGTTCGGCACGCCGAGGAGCAGCGAGCCGATGCGACCGGAGCGCCGGCCCTCGCCGCCCTGCCACCCGCCGACGACGAACTCGTCGCTCTCCTGGAGCTTCACCTTCAGCCACGACTTGGCGCGGGCACCGGGGACGTAGGTGCTGTCGAGCCGCTTGCAGATGACGCCCTCCATCCGGCGCTGGCGGACGATCTCGAGCAGCTCGGTGCCGTGGCCGGGGATCGAGGGCGTGGTCGACCACGACGGGCCGGCCAGCTCGAGGCCGTCGAGGAACGGCCGGCGCTCGGTCCAGGGCAGGGGCATGAGGTCGGTGCCGTCGAGGTGGAGCACGTCGAACACGAGGTACGACGCCGGCACCTTGGCCGCGAGCTGCACGGCCACGTTGCGGTCGGCCACGTGCATGCGCTCCTGGAGGCGCTGGAAGCTGGGCCGGCCGGCGTCGTCGAGGGCGGCGATCTCGCCGTCGAGGATCACCGGGCGGTTGCCGAGCGCCGGGCCGAGGGCCTCCAGCTCCGGCCACGACCGCGTGACGTCGCGCAGGTTGCGGGTCTCGAACCGGATCGACGCGCCGTCCCAGAAGCAGATGGCCCGGATGCCGTCCCACTTGAACTCGAACGTCCAGTCGTCCTGCTTCGCCGGCAGCCCCGCCTTCGACAGGGTGGCCAGCATCGGTGCGACGTGGGCGGGCAGGGCCATCAACCCGATCTTTGTCGCGTTGTGACCCTGGAGGGCGGTGCGTGCGCGGATGGGCGCCGCGGAGCTGAGGAGACCGGGTGTTCGCGCCAGAGGTGAAAGACGGAAAGACGAAGGACGCTCTGAGGCGACGTTGGGCGCGCCCGAGTCCCGCGCTCGAACCGGCGACGGATTGACACCATTTTTGATGTCAATCCGTCGCCGGTTCGGGGAGCGTCAGGTCCGGCGCGCCCAGGTCGTCCCCTCGGAGCGTCCTTCGTCTTTCCGCGGAAACAGGAGGGGCGAT